>NZ_CP009962.1:3113073-3424380 GCF_000786695.1 Collimonas arenae
TCGCGCGTGGTATCGATGCAGCCGATCCTGCACGCAGTTTGCCCATCATCGGCCCACTCTTGCCGCAGGCGGCCGTTACCGCCGCCGTGGCAGCCAATGAATTGCCCGTGTGGATATCGGAAGCGATGGTCGACCTCTACCACTATCGCCTGGGCCAGCATCTCATGCTGCCGCTGGGAGGGCGCAGTTATCCGGCCGTAGTCGCTGGCGTCTGGCGCGACTATGCACGGCAAACCGGCGCAATCCAGCTACGTCTGGCGGATTACCAGCGCCTCAGCGGCGATAACGAAGTCAGCGATGCCGCCCTCAGTGTGCAACGCGGCGTTGATCCAGCGACCGTGATTGCAGCAATGCGCAAGCTGCCGTTTGGTACGGCGCTGGAATTTTCCCAGCCAGGAGAAATCCGCGCCCTCACCCTGAAAATCTTCGACCGCAGCTTCGCCATCACCTATCTGCTGGAAATCGTCGCCATCGTGATCGGCCTGTTCGGCGTCGCCGCCACTTTTTCCGCGCAAACCCTGGCACGCGCACGCGAATTCGGCATGCTGCGCCACGTCGGCGTCACGTGCCGCCAGATCCTGTTCATGCTGGCGCTGGAAGGTAGCTTGCTGACGGCGTTGGGAATGGCGGTGGGGTTCCTGCTTGGCTGGGTAATCAGCTTGATCCTGGTGTTCATCGTCAATCCGCAATCGTTTCACTGGACGATGGATCTGCACATGCCTTGGCTCGGGCTCGCTATCGTGGCGCTGCTGCTACTGGTTTTCGCCGGCGCCACGGCTTTGCTGGCCGGACTGCGCGCCGTATCTATCGATGTGTTGCAAGCTGTGCGGGAGGATTGGTGATGTTGCGCATGATGCTTTACAAAAAATGCAAGCGGCTGGCTGCATGGCTGCTATGCATCTTGCTGTTGTGGATGCCGTCGTCATTTGCCGCGCCGCCCCGATTTGCGCAGGTAACTCCAGACCACGCGCTGACATTGCCGCAAGATAGCGGCGCGCACCCGGATTTTCGCACCGAGTGGTGGTATGCCACTGGCTGGCTCGCCATGCCGGACGGTAAGCCGGTCGGTTTTCAGATCACCTTTTTCCGCTCCGCCACTGAGCACGACCGCGCCAATCCCAGCGCTTTCGCGCCGACCCAACTGATCATGGCTCATGCGGCGCTGTCCGATCCCAGTCTCGGCAAACTACTGCACGATCAAAAAAGCGCGCGCGCCGGCTTCGGCCTGGCCTATGCCAAGCAGGGCAATACCGACGTCGCGCTGGACAACTGGCGTTTGCTACGCGCCGCCGACGGCCACTATCAAGTTAGCGTCGCCGCCCGCGATTTCACGCTTGAACTCAGCTTGACACCAACCCAGCCGCCGCTGCTGCAAGGCGACGGCGGCTATTCGCGCAAAGGTCCGCAGGCGGCGCAAGCCAGCTATTACTACAGTGAGCCGCAGTTGCAGGTGAGCGGCAAAGTGAACCGCAATGGCCGGACCGACCAGCCACAAATAGTCAGCGGCAACGCCTGGCTCGATCACGAATGGTCGACCAGCGTGCTGGATGCCGATGCCGTAGGCTGGGACTGGCTCGGCGCCAACCTCGACGACGGCTCGGCCTTGATGGCGTTCCAGATCCGTGATCGCAGCGGCAAAAAAATATGGGCGCATGCCGCCCTGCGCGATGCGCACGGCCAAGTCACCCAGTTCGAGCCTGATCAGGTCAGCTTCGTGCCGCAACGCAGCTGGCGCTCGCCGCGCACCGACGCCAGCTATCCGGTGCAAGCCGTCTTGCATACCGGCGTCCTTACATGGTCGCTACTGCCACTGCAGGACGACCAGGAACTCGACTCGCGGCTATCGACGGGATCCGTCTACTGGGAAGGCGCCGTCACCGTGAACCGCGACGGCAAACGCGCCGGCCGCGGCTATTTGGAACTGACAGGCTATCTCAAGGCGTTGAAATTCTGAAAGCGCACACCCTCCCAGCTTAAAAAGGACTTTTATGGTTCAATATGAAACCGAAAAAACACCTCCAGGAAAAAGCATGATTGATCTTTATTACTGTCCGACTCCAAACGGCCACAAGATGACCGTGTTTCTTGAGGAAGCGGGACTGCCTTACAACCTGATCCCAGTCAACATCAGCGCCGGCGACCAGTTCAAGCCAGAGTTCCTGAGCATATCGCCCAACAACAAAATCCCGGCCATGGTAGACCATGCTCCGGCTGACGGCGGCGAGGCCATATCGCTGTTCGAATCCGGCGCAATGCTGCTGTATCTCGCTGAAAAAATCGGCCGCTTTCTGCCCGCCGGTCTGCGTGGTCGCAATGAAGTGCTGAAATGGCTGTTCTGGCAAATGGGTGGACTGGGGCCGATGGCCGGACAGAATGGCCACTTCAATGTGTACGCGCCAGAAAAAGTACCGTATGCGATCACCCGCTACACCAACGAAACCAACCGCCTGTACGGCGTATTGAACCACCGGCTGGCGGACCGCGAATTTATCGCCGGGGATTACTCGATTGCCGACATGGCCAGTTATCCATGGATTGTGCCGCATGAATCGCATGGCCAGAATCTGAGTGATTTCCCGCATCTTAAACGCTGGTTCGACAGAATTGCCGCCAGGCCGGCCGTGATCAAGGCCTACAACGGCGCCAAGGATGTGTATGCCCGTAATGTGGCGCCGATATCGGATGACGCTCGCAACGTCTTGTTCGGACAAACTGCTGCGTCGCTCAAGCGCTAAGCCAGCCTACATCTCACCATACACTGCCACGATAGCATCCGCTACGGCGCGCACCCGCGCCGTGCGGTTGAGATCGCCATGCAGCACCAGCCAGATATCGTAGGCTTCCGCCCGCTGCGGCCAGATGCGTGCCAGTAAAGGGTCCCCGTCTGCCATGTGGGTCGGCAATTCACCAATGCCGATGCCGGCGCGCACCGCTTCTATCATCATCAGGCCTGAGTTCACTTCCATCGCTACCCGCGCATTGCTGCAAGGTTCGCCGCATAAGGCTTCGCTTTGGGATGGTGAGATACTGCGCTGATAGATCACCAGGTCGTGTCCCTGCAAGGCCGTATCCGGCTGCGGTTCGCCGCGCAGTTTCAGATAATTCCTGGATGCGTACAGACCGACTTCCCTGCGCGTCAGATGGCGCGAAATCAAATCCGGACTGCTGGGCCGTAGCGTGCGCACCGCCAGATCAGCTTCGCGCCGGGTCAGATTCGACAGCTGGGTCGAGGTGCTCAGCACCACCCGGATATCCGGATGCACGGCATGCAGCCGCTGCATCGCCACCATCAGGAAATGCTTACCCATGGTATCGGTAGCCGCCAGGCGCACCACGCCAGACAAGCGATCGTCGATGCCTTGCATCTGCCGTTGCAACTGGTCGGCGGCCTGCTCCATCCGCTCTGCGGTGGCAAAGGCTAGCTCGCCAGCGGGAGTCGGCACATAGCCGGCGGGCGTGCGCAAAAACAGACGCGCACCCAGCGATTCCTCCATCGCCGCCAGACGGCGGCCAACTGTGGCCTGATCCAGTCGCAAGCGCGTAGCGGCGCCGCGCAGCGTACCGATCCGATATATCCCGAGAAAAATCCGGGCATTGTCCCAATCCATTTATATCCATCCAAGCGATTATTCATGATGCATTTTTGCATCAGAGAGATGAAATTATACTGATTTATTACATCAGCAGAGCGCACTAACATAGACAGCTATTGCTAGACATGCTGGCAACACAGGAGAAACATCATGGCCGTTGAGTGCCCTACCCCCGCCAATCTCGTCCGCGCAGCACCAAGCGGTTTGCTACCCTTGATCACGCTGGCCATCGGCTTTGTCATGGCGATGCTGGACGTCACAGCCGTCAATGTCGCCCTGGCCGATATTTCACACAACCTGCGGGTACCCTTGAGCGGCCTGGTGTGGGTGGTTGATGGTTACACACTGACCTTTGCCGCCTTGCTGCTGGTCGGCGGCGCACTGGCCGACCGCTATGGCGCCAAGACGGTCTATCTGAGTGGTCTGGCAGTATTCATGCTGGGCTCGGCGCTATGCGGCGCGGCCCCCAACGGCAACACTCTGATTGCCGCCCGTATGCTACAAGGCGTGGGTTCCGCTTTGTTCATGCCCAGCTCGTTAAGCCTGCTGACGCATGCTTATCAAGATGACCGCGTGCGCGCCCGCATGCTTGGTACCTGGTCGGCGATTGTCGCGGTCGCCGCCGCCATGGGACCATTGGTCGGCGGCATACTGGTCGACGGCTACGGCTGGCGCAGCGTGTTCCTGATCAACCTGCCAGTCGGCTTGCTTGGTCTGCTGCTGGCGCAAAACGCAATCCCTGCTGCGCCTAGACATTGGCGGACACTGCCGATCTTTAGCCACGCGCTAGGAATCAGCGGTCTCGCCGGCCTCTGCTTTACCTTGATCGAAGGGCCGGTCTATGGCTGGACCTCGGCACCGATTCTGGCGACCGCCGCGCTATTCGTGATTGCCCTTGCCTTGCTGGTGCGCAGGGAACAGCGCGGCGCCGAGCCATTGCTTCCGCGCGCCTTGTTCGCCACGCCGCACTTTACCGCCGCCAATGCGATTGGCTTCCTGATCAACTTCAGCGCATTCGGCCAGCTCTTCCTGTTGAGCCTGTTTTTGCAACAGGCACGCGGCAGCGATGCCTTGCATACCGGCTTGCAGTTGCTGCCGGTGATGGCGGTATTCTCCGTCGGGAACCTGCTGTCGGGACGCATCACCGCGCGTTGGGGCGCCCGCATGCCGATGCTAGGCGGATTGCTGCTGGCAACGTCGCTGACGGCGCTGTTAAGCGGCATGAGGCCGGATACCCCTTACCTGCTGCTGGCGCTAGCGGTCGCCATCGCCAACTGGGGCGTCGGCATTGCGATTCCGGCGATGACCACTACCGTGATGCAAGTGGCCGGCCGCAGCCACGCCAACAGCGCCGCCGCTGCATTGAATGCCAACCGCCAGATCGGTGCGCTGGTTGGCGTCGCCATCATCGGCAGCATCCTGCATATCGCGCCAAGCTGGGAAACCCGCCTGCCGCTCGCCTTTGGGGCCATCGCCCTGGCCTATGGCGCAGCAGCATTGCTGGTTTGGCGTTACATCAATGCGCAAGCCAACCTGAGCAGAGCGACGGTTTGACACAAACCGGAGCCGCCATATTTTCACAACGGCCGTTGATTGGTCCCGGGTTTCTATTTTCTCCCGAGCAAGCTAAACTTAAGGCCGGGCTCAGCACAACCGAAAGGTGATACATTTAGCCCAGATAAATCATATCCAACTTGATGCTTTTTTATTGGGAGACGCATGAAAAGTCCATTGACAGGCCCATTTCTATTTCTCGCCACTGTCCTCCTCGCCGGCTGCGTGCTGCAGCCAAACGTGCGCAGCTATACGCCGCCGCGCAGTACCGCGCCGGCGCCGGCCGAGGCGCCGGTATCTCTGTCGGAATCACTAAGTCCGTCGGAACAGATTGTCGACATGCCACAACAAACCCAGCAAACCCAGCAAACCCAGCAAACCTCGACGTCGAAACGCGGTGAATTATCCGACGTGGTGGAACGCATGGCGCGCAGAAACTCCTGCACACCGGCCGCCGGCGCCAAGCTGATCGCTAAAACCAGCGCGGTGGAAACCTACCAGATCAGTTGCGAAGATGGGCAACAACAACTTTACAAGTGTGAGCTGCGGCAGTGCCGCTTGATGAATTAAAACCAGACCGACAGGTGGTTTTCATGAGAACTGCACTAGGAGCTTTAGGCATACTCTTCCTCATTTCACTACTGGCCGGTTGTGCCTATCCGCATTTTAAATGTGACGACCCCGATGCACGTCCTAGCTGGTGCGATGACACCGGCGGCATGCGCAACACGACTCACCAGCAATAAACATCCTGGCCGCGGCGTCGACAGCCGGCGGCGTGGCAAACATGCATTACAACGGCGGTGCGGCAATGAATTCGGCTAGCTGTTCGGCTTTTTCAGAAAACGCTTGCAGGGACGGATAATCCGATGCAATGACGATTTCCGGCAACATCATCTGCGTGAAATGCCAGGCGACAGCGGTAGTCACGCCGGCTTGGCTAATGGTGTCGCTTGTTACATCCAATGGCTTTGCTCGCAGTGCAATCTCCAGCGCCTGGTAGGCAGCAAACAACTGGCCCTGGACCCGATCGACCCATGGCTGATGCTGCTTTTCTGGCGGCCGCAAGTTGCGCTCGTAGACAATCTGGATACTCTTCTCGCACGCTGCCAAACCCAAACCGATAATCCGCAAGGCGTGCAGCCGTTCGCCGATTTCCACCGGCATCAGGCTTTTGCGCGGCGCAACCAATGCTTCGGCGTATTCCAGGATCAGCGAGGAATCCATCAACACCCCGCCATCGTCGCACACCAGCGACGGCGCCTTGACTACCGGATTGATTTGCCGGAACTGTTCGAACGTGCTGAATACCGAAATCGACTGATGATCAAACGGGATTCCAAGCAATTGGAGGGAAATCGACACGCGACGTACATAAGGTGAATCAAGCATACCGATGAGCTGCATGGTTTCTCCTGTTGGAAATGCAGCGGCGAGCACCGCTGCATGCGCTCCCCCATCGGGAAGACCGTATCGGGAAGACCGTTATGAATATGAAATATCAGCGGTAAATCGTAGCATGAAACAGTGCAAACGATACAAGCGAACGCCAACGCGGGACTTGATATTATTGGGTGCGTAACTGTTGACCGCCGCTCGGACCGACGGTTCGCGATCGCATCAAAACCGCAAAAAAATCTACGAATCCGTGCAATCGACAACCGATTCTATGATTGCGAATCAATCCAGATTTTGGACCATTCGATGCCGAGATTTTGCGCGTCGGTCTCGCTTGCCGCCACGATCGGGGGCTTGAAGACCTGTTCAATTGCTCTGTCGGGACCTGATATCGCTACCATCACGATGAGTACTTCGAAGTTGCCGTTGGCAAGGGAATTGATTTTCAGCGAGTACCTGAAATTTCCGCGTTCACGCTGTGTTGCGAATAACATAAACTTAAACCACTGAATAATTCCAAACGCGTTTGATACTTGCTGCTATAACACCATCTTTAAACCAGCCTGATCAAGCTTCCTCTACTTCGCGCTTGGCAGGTGTTACATAGATATCGATACACCTGAAAGTGTCGGCGTAACGTTTGGGATCACCGCCGGCTTCCAGGCTTTTCTTGAACTCCTGCGCTTCAGCCGTACTGTCGAATTCGTAAGCAAGCCCCTTAAAAATGACGGTCGCTTCATTAAGCCTAACCATTACAATCTCCTTTGATGTGTATTGAAAGGAAGAGCTATCCTAGCACCGCTAAGAGTATCCTTTTGCCCCTTATTGCAAGAAAAAGTAACGACACTTGCCTTGTCGTTCACGCATGCCGTCGATACTTGCAGGGCCTGAAAAATCAACGAATACGCAACGCCACGACAAGAATGCCAAATCGACGCCGCCATTTGCAGCGGCCCGTTTGGTCAGATTGATATTACGCTTTTGAAGTTCCCTCTTGAACTGTCATTATTGGCAGTGATTTGTACTTGCGCGACAATGCCTTCAGGACCGACTGACAAGGTTCCGCGCGTTACTGCCTCACAGACTTATTCACTGTCGTCGACGAAACGGCATCTGTCAAAGAGTCAAATGTTATTGAATTGTTGAGTCTCATCACAAAAGACTAAAGAAGCATCCCGCCACCCGGAAAAATGCGGCACAAAAAAGAAAGAGCCCCGCCATGACGGGGCTCTTTCTTTACAGCTTGCGCTTCGCGGCCGGCATCTGCAATTTGCCGCACCGCAAAAAAACTACTGGATTTTTTCGGGTGTCACTTCGGGTACCGCAACAGGCGCAGCTTCTGCCTCTTTCGGCTCCGGCTCATCCGCTACTTGATAAGAAGGATCACGCACCCAGCGGCTCAGGTCCTTGGCGATGGCGGCAGCGCTGCGGTCGAGAATGGTGCAAGTTCCCTTGAAGGCGCCGAACATGCCGCCAACAGACCAGCGATTGATCTTGGTATGACGCAGTACTTTACCGTCAGCGTCGAGCAGATCGGCTGCGACTGTAATGGCTTTCGGACCGCTCCATGCTCCACCGCCAACGCCCAGTACATGCGTAATCTGCAAGCGCAGCAAGTTTGCGCCGGCTGCATCGGCACCTGTAGCGACCGTACCATCGCCACCCTTGTTCAACTTGGCCAGTACCGGGCCGACACGATGCGACAACATGTTCTCGATCTGGCACTCTTGCTTGACCTTTTCAACCACCCCGGCGTCCGGATGATAAGTCACCGGCACTTCCAGCAACGTGCCGCCAGCGCCAGCAAAAGCAACTGTGCAGTAACTCATCAGGCCAATCAAAAAAAGCTTTTTCATCAATATTTCCTAGGGAGTGAGATAAAAGATAACATCTTGTCGATAATACACCGCCGGCATTGTACAGCGTTGCAAGATGAACACTTGTTCCCAAAGGAAATAAATCTATCCGAAGGCCGGATTACTGCCGCACCATTGACCGCACCATGCCGGCAAATTGCTCCAGGTCATTGGCTGCCAGATCCGATACCGTCCAATAATTCATGCCATCCCAGGTCCAGCGCACCAGATGAAAGCCTTGCCTGTTTTGCAACTGCGGCGGCGCATCGCGGTCGGTGGTGGGCCATATATACAGATTGATCGGATGCTTCGCATGTCGGTAGACCAACGCCGCCACCGGCCGGCCGCCAAGATAATCGAGACGGCCGCCCACCAGCGGAAACCCCTGGGGCGCCAGATCGACAACAGGCGGAGAAAAATTCAGTTTGCCGTTAAACCAGGGCTTGACCGTGTGCTGGTCGGTCGAGACCACGTCCGACAGGTGATCGACCTGGAGCGAGCGCACATGGCTGGCGACCACTTCGTCGGTGAGTTTGTCCTGGTCTGACGGCAGATTAAGATACAGGCCGACGCTCCAGGCCAGCGCCAGCATTGTCGCCATGGCGGCGCCGAAATTGCGCCAGTTGAAGTTATTCCAGCCCAAATGCCAAAACCTGGTGCTGACCGTATCCTGCGGCAAGGCGGCGATGATGCGCTCCGCCAGATGCGGCGGCGCATCAAAATAGCTGGCCTCTTTTTTAAAGCGCGCGCTGACGATACGCTGTGCCGCATATTCGCGCTGGCAATCAGCGCAACCATCCAGATGACGCTGGATTTCAAGCGTCTCGACTATGCCTAGTTCCTGGTCTGCAAAGGCGGGCAATAGCTCCAGTACTTCCTGATGATCCATCATCGCTCCTGCCTCGACGGCGCAACCGGCGCTGCACTGGTTGGCGCCAGAATCGTCGCCAGCAATTTACGGCCACGGCCGAGGCGCGACATGACGGTGCCGATCGGTATGCCGACAATTGCAGCGATTTGCTTATACGACAGTTCTTCCAGCTCGCGCATTACCATCACCTCGCGAAATTCCAGCGGCAAAGCTTGCAGCGCCTGCTGCAGCTGCAGCTCACTGTCTTTGCGCATCAGCAGCGCCTCCGGATCGTTATCAGCCGCCATCTGGCCGATGACGTCGCCGGGCGCGGCCTGATGTAACTCCTCATCAAACGACGTTTCCTGACGCTGTTTCTGGCTGCCCTGATACCAATTGTAAAAGGTATTACGCACAATCGTCAGAAGCCAGGCGCGGCCATCTTCGCCGTGAAAGCCGTCGAAGAACCTGAAAGCGCGCAGATAGGCCTCTTGCACCACGTCCTCTGCATCCTGGCGGTTGCGCGTGAGCCAACATGCCAGGTTGAACGCCGAGTTCAGGTGCGGCAACACCACAGTTTGGAACCGCTTCTTTTTTATCGAGTCGCTCATTCACGCGTTTCCAGGGTTCATGCAACACAAGACCGCCGACACGAAGAATATATTCCCGAAAATAAAAATAAAAGCGGGAATAAATGAAAGGGTACACCGGTATAGGGTTTTGTCGATCAAGTGATCGCCATAACACGGACCACGGAGGGATCATGAAACCTACCCAAACCAGCGCCAATGCCGTCAGTCGCCGCAACTTCCTCAAACTGGCAGGAATGGGCGGCGCCATCTACGTTTCCGGCCTGAGCGGCTGGGCCAGCGCCGCCGCCCAGCCCGGGATGCAGAACGAAGACTTCTTTTTCGTCCAGTTGTCCGATACTCACTGGGGCTTTGAAGGCGCCCCCAACCCGGATGCCCACGGCACCTTGAAAAAAGCCGTGGCGGCGGTGAACAGCCTGGAGCAGATGCCGGATTTTATCGTCTTCACCGGCGACCTGACGCATACCACCGACGATCCGCAAGAGCGCCGCACACGGCTGCGCGAATTCAAGGAGATCGTCTCCGAGCTCAAGGTAAAGACTGTTCATTTCATGCCCGGCGAACACGATGCCTCGCTAGACCATGGCGAGGCCTATCAGGAATTTTTCGGTAAAACACACTACAGCTTCTCCCATAAAGGCGTCAATTTCATCGTCATCGACAACGTCTCCGATCCCACCGGCAGCATTGGCGAGACCCAGCTGGCCTGGCTGGCCGATGAACTGAAGCAATTGCCGCCGGACGCCCGCATCGTGGTTTTCACGCATCGTCCATTATTCGACCTGTATCCGCAATGGGACTGGGCCACACGCGACGGCGCCAAGGCAGTGGAACTCCTGCTGACACATGCGAACGTGACCGTGTTCTACGGCCATATCCATCAGGAGCATCACCACATGACCGGCCATATCGCCCATCATGCAGCGAAGTCTCTGATCTTTCCCTTGCCGGCGCCGGGTTCCCAACCCAAGCGCACGCCGCTTCCATGGGACGACACCTATCCCTATCGCGGCCTCGGCTTTCGGCAAGTGAACACCACAGTGGCACAGCCGATGATCTACAAGCTGATTGAACTACCGGTACTGAAAGGCTGATCATGAACCTCCTCCACAAACGCCGGCTGCTGCTGGCAAGTATGGCTGCCAGCAGCCTTGCCGCCACCGGGCTGGTGCTGGCGCAATCGCAAGAACGGGTAATCAAAATCGTCGCCAAGAAATTCGATTTCACTCCGGGCGAGATCCGTTTGAAAAAAAATGTACCGGTGACGCTCGAATTCACCACGCTCGATGTGGTCATGGGCTTCAACTTGCCAGACTTTGCCGTACGCACGGATATCCTTCCCGGCACCACCTCACGCTTGCGCTTCACGCCGGACAAGACCGGCGAATTTGCCTTTCATTGCGACGTATTCTGCGGTTCCGGACACGAAAGCATGACTGGCGCTGTGTTCGTTACCTGAGTCGGCGCGGGCTTCCATGCCATCAGGGATGTATTTTTTTATGCTCGCTCAGCATCTGGGTGAAGGCCGCGATCCGCTTGGCCCTGGTTTCGGCCTTTTTCGCGGTTTGAATCCTGAACAGAACGGCGTAGCGGTTTTGTGAATCAAGCGTAGTAAAAAATGCCTGTGCGGCAGCGTTTTCATCGAGCGCCAGCTGCAAATCATCGGGTACCGTCGAGGTGCGGGCGGAGTCATAGGCGGCATCCCAACGGCCATCGGCCTTTGCCCGCTCTACCTCGTCGTGCCCCGGCGGCTGCATCTGACCCGACGCAATCAGGGCCAGCGCCTTATCCCGATTGATCTTTGACCAAATGCTGCGCGCCGAGCGTGGCGTGAATCGTTGCAGCCAATGCTCCGCATCGTCACTCTTCCGCTGGCCGTCTATCCAGCCGTAACACAAAGCCGACTCCAGCGCGTCTGGATGGGATACGGAGGCACGCTCCGCATTTTTCTTGGCCAAGCGTAGCCATACCCCGGGCGACGTGCCATGGTTCTTTTTCAGCCACGCCACCCAGGCCTTGCGGTCATCAAACCGCAATATCGATACCTCTTCAGTTGAAGTGCGATCTCGGCTCATAGTCTTTTCCTGCGCGAATAGGAGTTATCGGGAGTTGTCCATTATTGTCACCTATTTTCCAAATGGCAATATACGACATGTGCGCCCGACTTTCACTTTGCATGCAAATGCCCGCGCATCCGACGCCATCTATGCCTTGGAAAAATATATCGTAATATGATATATTTTCAACCTTCGTCAAATCCCCCTCTTCCCAATACGACGGTTATCGCCCCACCCAATGCCAAGTTCATCCCTATCAAAACAGGACTTCGAAGCCTTGTCCGCCTTCCGTTACCAACTGCGCAAGTTCTTGCGCTTTAGCGAAGAAGCCGCGCAGGCAGAAGGCGTCACGCCGCAACAGTATCTGTTGCTGCTGCATGTCAAAGGGTCCCCTGGCCGCGAGTGGGCCAGCGTCGGCGAGCTTGCCGAACGCCTGCAGTCGCAGCATCACAGCGTAGTCGCCCTGATATCCCGCTGTGAAAAACTGAAGCTGGTACAGCGCCGGACCAGCGAGATCGATCGACGCCAGGTCAATATTCATCTGCTGGCGGACGGCGAGCGTTGTCTGGCCAAACTGGCGGAGCTGCATCACGCCGAATTGAATACCTTGACCGATATTTTCAGAATCCCTTCCATCAATACCTAGGTTTGACCATGTCTACGTCCTCCGAGCTACATTCCCACAAACGCGATTTCGCGGCCGACACCCGGCTGCTGCGCATTTCCTTGATCGCGGTCGTCATCGGCGGATTCGGCACATTGGCTGCCTACGCCCTGCTGAACCTGATCCGGCTATTCACCAACCTGTTCTTCTACCAATCGCTGTCCTTCGCCGTACGTTCGCCGGCGGGTAATCATCTCGGCCTGTGGGTCATCCTGCTGCCTGTGCTGGGTGGTTTGATCGTGGGCTTGATCGCACGTTTCGGCTCTGAAAAAATCCGCGGCCATGGCATTCCCGAAGCGATCGAAGCCATCCTGTTCGGCAAGAGCAAGATGTCAGCCAAGGTCGCCATTCTCAAGCCACTGTCGTCCGGCATCGTGATCGGCAGCGGCGGCCCTTTCGGCGCAGAAGGACCCATCATCATGACCGGCGGCGCTATCGGCTCGCTGATCGCCCAGCTTTTTCATCTTACTGCGGCGGAGCGCAAAACCTTGCTGGTCGCCGGCGCCGCAGCCGGCATGACCGCAGTGTTCGGTACGCCGATAGCTGCAGTGCTGCTGGCAGTCGAACTGTTGCTGTTCGAATTGCGTCCACGCAGTCTGCTACCAGTGATCGTGGCGTGCGCCGTCGCCGGCTTCACGCGCCCGCTGCTGCTTGATTCTGGTCCTCTGTTCCCTTTGCAGACGCACGAAATCGGTCTCAGCGCCCTGTTTTCATGCGCGGTAGCAGGCATTCTCGGCGGCGCCTTGTCTGCGTTGATGTCAACCGCCTTGTACCGCGTTGAAGATATTTTCAGCAAACTGCCGATCCATTGGATGTGGTGGCCGGCGCTGGGCGGCATCGCAGTCGGCATAGGCGGCTATTTTGAACCGCGCGCACTTGGCGTCGGCTACGACGTCATCGGCGATCTGCTCGACGGCAACCTGGCCTTGCAATTGGCCTTGAGCCTGCTGCTGGTCAAAGCGGTTATCTGGGTCATCGCGCTGGGTTCCGGCACTTCTGGCGGTGTCCTGGCGCCGTTATTGATCATCGGCGCCGGCCTCGGCACCGTACTGGCGCCGGTACTTCCGGGCGGCGACGCGCATTTATGGCCGCTGGTATGCATGGCGGCCGTGCTGGCCGGCGTGCTGGGCGCACCGTTGACCGCTGCCGTATTCGCCTTCGGCCTGACCCATGACACCAATGCACTGCTACCCCTGTTGCTCACCACCGGCGTTGCCTACGGCTTTACCGTACTGACCATGAAACGCTCAATCATGACGGAAAAAATTGCCCGACGCGGCTACCACATCTATCGTGAATATGGCGTCGATCCGCTGGAGCGCCAGCATGTCGATGAAGTAATGAGCCACACGGTGGCCTCGATCCCGGCCAACCTGACCATTGCCGAAACCCTGGAACGCTATTTCGGCGCGCAACAGGTGCATCGCTGCTATCCGGTGGTCGACGAAGCACAAGGTTTGATGGGAATGGTCGAACGCAGCAGTTTCGGCCCGCAAGTCGATGGCGGCAATCCATTGACAACCTTGTTCAATCCCGCGCACAAGCACATCACAGACAGCCTGGTGGCCCTGCCTTCCGAAACCTGCCGCATCGCGGCGGCGCGAATGGCGACACATCATCTCGAACGGCTACCTGTAATCAGCGACCTGCAAAGCCGGCGTCTGATAGGCATCATCAGCCGCAGCGATCTGATCAAGCCATCGCGCCTGTTTTTCGACGAAGAGCAAAAACGCGAACGCCTATTGAGCTAAACGCCTCAACCCGCGCCAATCCGCTCTTCGAACCAGTGCACCAACTGGTCCAGCCCGGCCACGACATGGTCGGGGGACTGGCCAAGCTCGTCAAAGGGATTGCCTGCGCGATTGATCCAGCACACCGGATAGCCGAAATGGCGCGCACCGGATGCATCCCAGGCATTTGAGGAAACAAACAGAATCGCTGACCGATCCTGCTGCAGCTGATCTTCGGCCAGCTTGTACACGCTGTGGTGCGGCTTGAAGATTTGCGCGCTGTCAGCGCTGATCAGATGCTGAAAGCGGTGCGCAAGGCCGGATGCCGTCACAACGCTGCGAATGGAATGCGCGGAGCCGTTAGATAAAATGGCGAGCGGCATATGCATCGCCTGTAGCCTGTCCAGCGCCTCCGGCACCTCAGGATACG
Organism: Collimonas arenae; assembly: GCF_000786695.1. Taxonomy (NCBI): domain Bacteria; kingdom Pseudomonadati; phylum Pseudomonadota; class Betaproteobacteria; order Burkholderiales; family Oxalobacteraceae; genus Collimonas; species Collimonas arenae. The sequence goes on from NZ_CP009962.1 coordinate 3,127,796, forward strand.
GCTTGATCTTCAGATATGCATCGCAAAGCGCCATGCGCGCGGCATCGTCCAGAGGCAATGTCAAATATCTGGATGTGAAGAGCAAGGCATCGCGCGTTGCCTGCTCAAAATCGACGTACTGCCCCATCAAGCTGCGCAGCCAAGTGTATTCGAGTTGCTTTTGCCTCCAGAGAGTACTGATCTCAAGCCCTCGGCCGGGATGATATGTGTCGCACAGTCCCGCTACCGAATGCACATCGTAAAGCGTTCCGTAGAGGTCAAAAACAATACCGCGTATCTTTTCCATATGTCATTCCCTTGAAAAAATAATTCAGACTTGCAATTGAGAAACCATTGAAATCCGGTAATATCATGATATCGATTTGTCATGAATAGCTATATAACAGCACTCCGTACTCACATTTACCAACTAAAAGTCCGGTCAATGACCACAGAATATCCACCGCAAATCTGGAAGCCTAGCGGCAAGTGGCATCGTTGATTAAGAACCTGTATATTTTCCGCCAATCCGATTGACGCCCGACCCACAGAGCTGAAATGCGACTCCGCCAATTACCTGTCAGATTTACCCTTTTCCTGCTCGGCTTGACGCTTGCGGCGTGCTGCCGGACTGACCAGACGACATCTTGCAACAATACGAGTTCCAGCACCACCGCAGGCAGTAGCGACGGCACCGGCAACAACGTTCGCTTTAACCAGCTTATCGGCATTGCCGTCGACGCTGCCGGCAATCTGTTTGTGAGTGATACCGGCAACAATACCATCCGCAAAGTCACTTCTGCCGGCGTTGCGACCACGGTGGCGGGTAGCGCAGGCAATGTCGGCAGCACCGACGGCAATGCACAGAACGCGCGCTTCAATCAACCCGGCGGCATCGCAGTGGACGTCTCGGGAAACCTGTACGTAGCCGACACTCAAAACAATACCATCCGAAAAATCACCTCTGCCGGGGTCGTGTCAACCCTGGCGGGAAGCGCTGGACAAACCGGGCAAGTTGACGGCGTTGCAGGGAATGCCCGTTTCAATCAGCCTTGGGGAGTGGTGCTTGATACGGCCGGCAATCTCTACGTCGCAGATACCGGCAACGACACAGTGCGCAAAATCACCCCGACCGGTATCGTAACTACGCTGGCAGGTAGCGCCGGCAATGTCGGCAGCAGCGATGGCAATGGCAGCAACGCACAATTCAATCTGCCTCTTGGCATTGCGATCGACAGCGCAACCAATCTGTATATCGCCGATACGAGCAACAACACGATACGCAAACTGACCCCGGCTGGCGACGTCAGTACTTTGGCAGGTAGCTCCGGCAATAGCGGCAGCAATGACGGTAGCGGAACACGGGCCAGCTTCAACCAGCCGAATGGCATCGTGGTAGATAGCTCAGGCAATATCCGGATAGCGGACACCGGCAATCAGTTAATACGCAGTGTGTCTGCATCTGGCATCGTCAGCACCATCGCCGGCGCGGCGGGCAATGCCGGCAGCGCGGATGGCAACGGCAACAACGCAAAATTCAACCAGCCCAAGGGCATCGCAGCCGATGCCGCGAACAATTTGTATGTTGCCGACACCGGCAACAATTTACTACGTAAGGTGACGCCTGGTGGGCAGGTCACTACTCTGCTGTCCGGCGGCAGCGGTTCTTCGTGCCTGTGTCTTTTCAATTTTTAACTGTGCGTCCGCATTTCATGCACAGGATTGGCTCTTTTGATAGCTGATACAGGTCTTGAAATAACACCATGCCTGAAATGTGGATGAATACTCGATCGACAGAAGAATGCTTCAATGAATGACGATCTGCTACCCATTATCGCCATCGGCGTTATTGTCATTTTTGGCGCCATTGTTCTGGTCAAAAAAGGCTATGTAAAACAAGCAGAGAAAACCCATCTTCCTGTAGTGCTAATGAGTTTTTGCATCATCATTGTATGCAGCCTTATTGCATTTTCCGGAAACTAAAAAAAACGCCGCGGCAAGGTTAATACTATGACTGGGATAGTTATCATGAATTTGACAGGCTTTCGAAATCTCCTTAGCATCTCGAACATGAAATCCACGGACATCCTCTTTTTTACCTCAACCCTCCCGGCGCGTTGCTTGCAACGTTCCGGGCCGCTGAAGTGCGCCCGTTGATCCGCTCTTAACCGAGCACCATCGCAAAGGCCCACTTCGGGCCTTTTTGCTTTTTCAGGCATCCCATTTTCGCAACACCACACAAGAAGTACTGCTCAGGAGCATATATATCATGAAGCAAGTCGACGTAGAACGCGCGCGGGGCCACGAACAATAGGTGGTCGCATGGCTCCCGCGGCGCTGTCCCCCAGGACAATCCACGACCGCCTGCCATGCTTGAAAGTACCATCATGACTGCTACAACCACCCTCCGCGCCAACTCGCGCAACTTCGGCATCATCGCGCACATCGACGCCGGCAAGACCACTCTCTCCGAACGCATCCTGCTTAAAACGGGTGAAATTCATCGCGCCGGCGAAGTCCACGACGGAGCCGCCACTATGGATCACATGGACCTGGAAAAGGAACGCGGCATCACCATCGGCGCGGCGGCCACGCGCGCTGTCTGGAACGGCCACACCTTCACATTGATCGATACGCCGGGCCACATCGATTTCGCCATCGAGGTGGAACGCTCGCTACGCGTGCTTGACGGCGCAATCGCCGTGCTGAGCGGCGTCGAAGGCATCCAGCCGCAGACCGAAACGGTCTGGCGCCAGGCGCAAAAGCATGCGGTGCCAATGATCGTGTTCGTCAACAAGATGGACCGCGTCGGCGCCGACTTCGAGCGTGTGGTCGGCCAGATGCGAGACCGCCTGGACGCCCTGCCCGTGCCGCTGACAATTCCGGTCGGCGCCGCTGACACCTTCGCCGGTGCTATAGACGTGCTCGGCCAGAGACTGTTGTCATGGGACGCCAGCGGCCTGATGACATCGTCTGCGTTGCCGCAGAACCTGGCCGCGATCGCGCTGGATGCCTACGCGCATGCAGCGGCCGTTGCTGCCGACGCCAGCGATGCGTTGACCAGCGCCTACCTCGACAACGACACCTTGTCCGCTATCGAGATTGCGACCGGACTGCGAGCCATGACCATCGCACGCCGTGCGGTGCCGGTGTTCGCCGGTTCGGCCTACAAGAACGCTGGCATCGAGCCGCTGCTGGACGCCATCGTTGACTGGCTGCCATCGCCCGAAGAGCGCGCCGCGCCAACCGGCTTGCTGGCTGGTGCTAGCGTCAGCGTGGGAACCTCGCCGTCGGACCCGCTCGCCGCCCTGGTATTCAAAGTAATCCATGACGACCATGGATCGCTGTCGTTCGTGCGGCTCTATGGCGGCACGCTACGCGAAGGCGATACCGTATGGAATGCGACGCTCGGCGCCCCGGTGCGGATCGGCCGTTTATATGTCGTGCATGCAGACCGAAGAGTCGGCGTCGAAGAGGCGTCCGCCGGCAGCATCATTGCGATTGCAGGATTGAAGGATGCGCTGACCGGCCAAACGCTATCGACGAAGGCAGTCCCGCTCACGCTGGAAACAATCCAGGCTGGCGAGCCGGTGGTTGCACTCGCCGTCGAACCAGCCAACGGCGGCGATCGCTCCAAGATGATCGTCGCACTGGACCGCTTCCGCCGCGAAGATCCCTCGCTGCGGCTGGAAAGCAATCCGGAAACCGGTGAAACGGTGCTATGGGGCCAAGGCGAACTGCATCTCGATGTGGTGCTGGAACGGGTACGCCGGGAAGCCGGCGTCGACGTGAAAGCCGGCGCGCCGCATGTAGCATATAAGGAGACCATCGATGGCCCCGCAGTACAAGTCGAAGGCAAAGTCTCGAAACAGAACGGCGGCAAAGGCCAGTATGCACGCGTCGTCCTGCGCGTTGAACCGTTTGACGGCGCATTTGCGTTTGAAAACGCGGTAAAAGGCGGCGCCATTCCGTCTGCCTTCTTCCCGGCAGTGGAAAAAGGCGTGCGGCAGGCATTGGCGCAAGGTCCGTTGGGCCAGCCCGTCACCGGCGTCAAGGTCACCTTGCTCGATGGCGACCACCACGCTGTCGACAGCAGCGACATGACCTTTACGGTCGCGGCCAAAGACGGCGTATTGGCAGGCCTGAAACGAGCGCACCCGGTGCTACTGGAACCGGTGATGACGGTCACAGTCGATGCGCCAACTGCCAATGCCGGCGACGTCATCGGCGACTTGCAACGGCGCAGCGGCCGCGTGCTTGGCATAGAAGACCATGCCGGCCGTGTCGAGATCGTGGGTGAAGTGCCGCTCGCGAGACTGTTCGGCCATACGACCGATCTGCGCTCGTTGTCGCAAGGAAGAGCGTTTGCGAGCGCAGTGTATGCGCGTCATGCGGCAAGCGCTAGTTCGCATACGGAAGCTATTGCGGCTTAAGCAAGGGTGGCGGCGAATCCGGGTTTATTGGATTTGCCGCCATTTTTTTGTGGGTGTCAGGGATTTGGGGATATCTCGTTTTTCAGCTTTCTGGTCTCACGAGCGACAAACAATTCCACGCCATTAATCGCCAGCGCAGTCGGTACGTAAAGTGAGATGGCGCGAGCAAGGAGTCGAAGTTCTGGAAGTCAATCGCCCAGATCGTGCTAAACGCAGATTGCAGGGCAAATCTGATTCAACTGATGCGCAGAACGCAGCGCGTTCAAAACACTCCTGATGCATTGTTCTACGGGGCATTTGCTTTTGCCGTGCAGGCATCTGGGATGTTTAGATCACCTCTTGCGAAGACCTCGATCTATAGATCGTGTGCTGAACGCTGCCGCACCAGCTAGGGTGCCTCGGTATTGACCATCGCGAGGTAATCTGTCCACCCGAATAGATCATGCCGACAGGCAGGACGTCATCGGCGTTTTTGTTCCTTACGGTTTCGTATATGCGCTTGTCCGCAAAGAATTCCGGTAGCCGACCAAAGCGGTTATCCAGCGCGTTGACATATCCTTCTTGTGGACAGTAGAGTTCGAACCACAGTTTTATTTTTTCAGCCATTGTTTGTGTCCTTTAAATTTGACACCCTAAAAAGGCGAGCCCATTTCTGGAACCATAATTTGGTAAGGTTTGGAGCAATAAATTGTCACGATGCGCCACACATATCTCCTTCCCGGGCTCCGAAGCGGGGCATGGGCTTGCCGAAAGATTGACCCGTACAATGATGCACTTAAAGCTCGCAGCACTGAACGGGCGCACGAATACACAGGCTTGAATCGATTACTTGACTGTTGCTATTTTGGTGCGCGCACCACCCTTATAGGTATATAAAGTCAACGAACCGTCCTTGATGTCGCCCTTGGCATCGAATGAAATCATGCCGGTCACGCCTTTGTGAGCGATCTTGGCCAGGAATGGCAGATATTTCTTCGGATCGGAGGAGTCGGCTTTTTGCATTGCATCGGCCATGGCCATCAACGCATCGTAAACATAGGGGGCGTAAATTACCACGTCCTGGCCGAACCGCTTCTTGTAAGCGGCCTTGAAATCCTCCATCGGTTTTTTGTCGGCGTCGGAGACCCCGCCGGCTTCCGCGCAGACTACCTTATCGTCTTCCAGTCCGTCGCCGGCCAATTTCGGCAAGTCGGCGCTGCACAAGCCATCGCCGCCCATGAATCTGACTTTGATGCCGAGTTGCTTCATCTGTCGCAGCATCGGGCCGCCAACCGCGTCCATGCCGCCGAAAAACACCATGTCCGGATTCTTCGCCTTGATTGCGGTCAGGATGGCGGTGAAATCGGTCGCCTTATCGTTGGTGAACTGGGTTGTAACGATATGTACTCCGGCGCCTTTTGCCGATTTGGTGAATTCTTCCGCAATGCCTTGGCCGTAAGCCGTACGATCATCGATGACGGCAACGTTCTTGGCTTTTAGAGATTGCGCCGCATAGCGTCCCAGGGCGCCGCCCAGCTGGCCGTCGTTGGCGACCACGCGGAAGGTGGTGTTAAAGCCCTGAAGGGTATATTTCGGATTGGTTGCCGACGGCGAGATTTGCGGAATACCGGCATCGTAGTAGATCTTCGATGCAGGAATCGTAGTCCCTGAAGTCATATGGCCGATAACGCCGTTGACGTGGGCATCAACCAGCTTCTGGGCAACTGTGGTTGCTTGCTTGGGATCGGCGCCATCGTCCTCCGTGTCCAGCTCGAATTTCACTTTCTTGCCGCCCAGCGTCATACCTTTGGCATTTAACTCTTCGATGGCCATGCGGGCGCCATTTTCGTTGTCTTTGCCCAAATGGGCGATAGCACCGGTAAGCGGGCCGACATGGCCAATTCGAACGACCTGTTCCTGCGCCGATGCCATACCTGCTATTGCAAAGGCAATTGCTCCAGTGAGTGGAACGATTTTTTTCGTGAGTTGCATGAACGTCTCCAAATAGTTATAAAAACACTAGACCGCTGCAACTTGTAGATTGCAGCGGGATCATCCAATTTAGAAAGAATGGGTAATGCCCATGTTGAACAACGTTGAGTAGTCAAAAGCGGCGCCGTCGTGATTGGCATAGCCGTCGATACCGAAAGCTGCATTGCCTTTGTTAATGATCTTGGCAACGGAAGTGTACAGCGTGGTCCGTTTCGACAAGGAGTACAGAAGACCAAGGCCGTATTGATCGGCGCTGTTTGCATTGGAATTACGGCCGGAAGAGCGATTCCAGCTCGCCAGTGCCTGGGTACTGCTGCCGATCGGGGCGCTAACGCCCAGCAGATAATAATTGGCTTTATCGGTAACGCCAGCAGAGTGCGCCGTTTTGGTGGCGACCAGCGCGTGCAATTTGGCTGGGCCGAAGTCATAAGTGGCGCCAATGGCATCGCTTTTTTGATTGAAATCTACAGTGGCGGGACTGACCACTCCGGCGCCATGATCGTCGATATGCACATAGCCGACGTACAGCGGACCTTGCTTGTAATTGAGGCCGATCACGCCGACACTCCCCTGGCTTGATCCGGCTACTTCACCCAGGCTATACAATACGCTGCCGCTAAATCTGCCCAGATTCGGCGTGTCGTAACGGACGCTATTGTTCGCCCGGATTGCGCCAAGACCGATCCAGCCTTGCTCCGGCACACCCTTCAGTCCGCCTACCGGGAACAGGGCTTTGTTGCCGATTTGAATATTCCCGGACGAACCTGCCAAACCGACGCCCATTGGATCGATATTGTTGAGCAGCTCGAATGCCGGCGTATCCTGGCGTCCGAGATGGACTGAGCCGAAGCCGCCATTCAAGCCGACGTTTGCTGCGCGGCCGAACAGCTCATTGCTGCCTTGCTCGGAGGCGCCGGTGTCCATCTGGATACCCATTTCCAGTTTAAAATCTGCGCTCAGTCCGCCACCCAGATCTTCTTTTCCCTTGAAGCCTAGCCGGCTGCCGGCCAGGTTGTTGCCGGCGTTCGAGTCAAGGCGCGTCACCGTAGCGTTTGATTGGAGGCCGCCGTTACTGCCTGAAAAACGATCGAACGACATATCTGCGATACCGTAGATGGTCACAGCTGTTTGTGCTGATGCGCTGCCAGCGATGAGCATGCCTATGGCAAGTTGTGCTGGGAATGTCTTCATACTTGTCTCCTCCTGTTTACTTCTAGTGAAATTTCTCCGCATGGTTTTTTTGTTGCGGAGAAACGAAAACGATTCAGGGCTTCTGTGTATCCCGTACTTATTTCTGTGTTTATTTCTATGCTTATTTCTGTACTTGTTCCTGCACTTATGCCTGTGCCGGTTGCGGCGGAATCCTGACGTAGGCGATGACCTCGATCCTCATCTCCGGATGCACAAAACCTTGCACCGCGACGCTGCTGCGGTTTGGATAGGGCTTGGAGAAATACTTCCGATAGACGGCATCGATGGCCGGCATGTCCTGGGCGGCACGCATGTAGATGAGAACCTGCACGACGTCCTCCAGGGCGGCGCCGGAGGCGGCAATCGTCATCGCCAGATTGTCGAAAGTAAGCACCGCCTGTGCGGTAATGTCGGCGCCGGCTATCCTGCCGTCGGCGTCAACCGGGCCGTGCGTCGTATACATGATGCCATTGGCATGGGTCGCCCATGAGAACGGTTGCGACGGTGCCGGCAGTCCTGTTTCAATGATTTGAGGCATGCATGGTCTCCTGTTTTTTATTGAGTGACGGCTCTGCGTAAGCGATCAGGGATTGATGCGGGCGCGCAAGATATCGGCCATCGATGCGGCGACGTGTTCGATGTTGGCCTCATTGAGGCCGGCCACGCACATGCGGCCGGAGCGCAACAGATAGACGCCCTGCTCTTCCCGCAGGCGATCGACTTCCGCAGCGGACAAGCCGGTGTAGCTGAACATGCCGCGTTGTTCGGTGAGATAGCCAGCCGCTGCTTCCGACAACTTGTGTTGCAGGAGCTGCTGTAGCGAGGTTCGCATATGGCGGATGCGAATCCGCATCTGCGCCACTTCAGCATCCCACTGAGCGGCCAGCTCCGGCGTTCCCAATACCGTGGAAATCAGTCTTGCGCCATACAGCGGCGGGCTGGAATAGATGCGGCGCACTGCAGCTTTCAACTGCCCCAGGATCGTGGTCGCTTCAGCCTCGCTCGCGGCGACGAACGACAAGCCGCCGCTGCGTTCGCCATACAGCGAAAAATTCTTCGAAAAGGAATTGCTGACCACGAAAGGCATGCCGGCATTGGCCATCGTCCGGATCGCCCAGGCGTCTTCGTCGAGGCCGTCGCCGAATCCCTGATACGCCATATCCATGAAGGGAATCAACCGCCGCTGCTGCAACACAGGAATCAGCTCAAGCCATTGCTCACGCGACATGTCGATGCCTGTCGGATTGTGGCAACAAGGTTGCAGCAGAACGATGCTATGCGCCGGCAAGGTTGAGATGCAGCCGAGCATCTGCTCGAACTTCAGGCTGTTGGTCAGTTCGTCGTAATAGGGGTAGGCATGGATTTCCAGGCCGGCGCCGGCGAAGATGACCTGATGGTTGTCCCAGGTCGGATCGCTGACCCATACCGCGCTGCCGGGAAAATAGGTTTTCAGGAAATCGGCGCCGATACGCAGCGCGCCGGAACCGCCGACGGATTGGATGGTGGCGACACGCTTGTCGCGCAAGACTGGGCTGTCCTTACCGAACACGGTTTCTTGCAGCATCTGTCGATACAACGCCATCCCTTCCATCGGCAAGTAGGTATGCGGCTTGTCCTCATTGGCGAGCAACGCCTTCGCCCGGCGTACGCACTCGAGGACCGGGATATTGTTCTCGTTGTCGTAATAAAGGCCGATGCTGAGGTTGATTTTGCGTGGGTGATGATCTTTTTGAAATGCCTCGAACAGCGACATGATCGGGTCGCCTGGATAAGGAGGGATGTGCTTGAACATTGGTTTTCGGTCTCCGCGGATGAAAAAACGGACGCGCGCTTTCGCAATCGACGGCAGACCTTCGATGAGCGTCCGGCTGACGCGGCGAAGGGACATGACCGGTTTTTTTGATGAGCAGGCATCTCTTTATGTGAAAAATATGGTATCAAAGAGGATGCTCAATATTTCTCCTTTCTGCAGCGCACATTGAATGAAATACGCAAAACCATTTCGTAAATTGTTAGTTTATTGGTGAAATTTTCAATATGGATATCGACCTGACAGATTTGCGCATCCTTCGCCATCTGGAAAAGAATGCTAAAACCACCAATCAAGAACTGGCCGATGCGGTGAACTTGTCTGCCTCGGCTTGCTTCAGGCGGGTGAAATTAATGGAAGATGCTGGCGTGATCGCCGGATACCGATGCGCAATTTCGGCCAAGGAATGCGGCCTGGAATTTGAAGCGATAGTGCATGTATCGATGCGGCACGACGTCGATCGCTGGCATGAAAATTTCGTTCAGGCTCTGGGCCGCTGGCCCGAAGTAGTTGAGGCGAGGATCGTAACGGGATCAACAAACTACGTGCTGACAGTCCGCACCAGGAACCTGGATCATTATTCCGATTTCGTCCAAAACCAGCTCCATAAAGCGCCCGGCGTCATGTCGACAAATTCGAATATCGTCCTGGCGACGTTGAAAAGAGATGGATCGCTGCTCGACCTGATCAAGCTATCGTCCTGAACATATACGAAGAAAAAGAAAAATATCTTTTATTCTACTTCCGGCATATACAGCGCATACAACTTGTCCTTGTCTTTCGGCTGCGAGCCAGAATTCTCTTGATCAATGCCAGCAAGGCGCTGAGTGGTGCTTGTTGCGTCGTGAACACTTTACCCAACAGCCAGTCATTATCGCGATAGACGTGACTGACACGCGCACACAGGGTGCGCAACGCCGACTTCATGTTTGTTCTGGAAGCAGTAGAAAAAAGGATTGTGGATAACATTCTTCAACAATAATTTATATATTTAAATTACCGCATACAACGACTCCAGCGATGAAATCAATCGCATCAGAGTAATGGTAATAGACAAAGTTGCGAAAAAAATGCGACAACTCCCCTACGCTTCAATAAAAAAAGCCCGCTAACCTTTCGGCGCGGGCTGAATCCAAATCCAAAATTAATTACTTTTGCTCGCTAAATTCAATACGACGATTTTTGAAACGGCCACTAGCGATATCGTTGTCACCAACAGGTTTTGAATCACCATATGCCTTAGTGGTCAAAACGCTGGCAGCAATACCTTTTGACACAAAGAAATCGCGCACAGAATCAGCACGCTTTTTCGACAATTCCATATTGGTCGCAGGTGCCCCGACATTATCGGTATGGCCATCGATTTCTAACTTGGCATCTTTAGCGCAACTCTGAATAGCAGTTACGGCCTTACCGAATTCCAGAGCATCTTCCTTTGGAATTTCAAAAGAGCCAGAAGAAAAATTGAACGCATAAGTATTCATGGCCCCCACCACATCGGATGTGGTGCAAGAACCCGGTTTAAGCGCTGCCAGAGCATCTTCGAATTTTTTCTTGCTGTTGGCTATGGCTTCGGAAAGATCGAACTGTGAAACCACATATCCTGCACCGAAAAGTGCTTTTGTCTTATCAAGCAAAGCCAGCTTAGGATCTGTTGCAGCGCCGCCGATCTCAATATTATTGCCCTTGATAGTCAACTCTGCATTTGGCAACTTGAGGCTCGTCAACAAATCAGGCAATTTCTCCAGCCAGCCGGCAGGCTTGGTCGTCGAATCGACTTTGATGTCGGCGGTAACTGCATCGCCATAGACCTTTTTCAAATCGCTCAAAATTGCGGCCTTTTCTTCCTCGCTACCCACCGTCGCAGTAACGACGGCTTTGCCGTCTTTGTCTGTTGTTAACGACAGTGACGGCTCGTTCACGAGTACGGCAGGGGCAGATGCAACAGCAGGCGCTGCAACTTGCGCTGTTGCTGGGGTCGCCTCTTTATTACAACCGCGCAGGAAGAACAATAATGCAGCCAAGGCCAACAATGGAATGAGCCACCACCATTTGGCAAGACCTGATTTCTTTTCATCCGGCGCTACAACACTCGCGTTATGGCGCATAGCTTGCGGCATCTCTACGTGAAATGCCGACAATGCATTTTTGAGTTTGCCGCCAATACCTTCGAAGAACGTTGTCACGGCACCGAAGCCCAACGCCGCCCATACGCCCTCTGGCAATTTCCCATGAATGAACTGCACTTGGTGCGCCAGCGTAGAAATGAGCGCATGCTGCTGGCCATTGCTGGCTTGGAGGTGATTTTTGATCAAGCCAAACAAAGTGGCCGTAGCCAAGCCGGTCATTGATTCTACTGTGCTGACAGGAGCGTTTGTGTGCTGAGCGACAGCAGCTGCCACATCTTCAGCTTTACCGCCGAGCAAGCCGACAGATTGCTCGCCACCGACTTTGACCAAATTATTCAGTGCTACCGGATTACTGAACACGTTGGTCAAATTGCTGCCAATATTGGCATCAACTTTTGATGACATGATCGAAGAATACAATGCGCGAGCCCCTTCCGGCGTCTCGGCCTTCTTCACCAAAGAGCCAATCAATGTTGGCACGACAGTGTCAAAAACAGTTTTGGCTTTGTTTGCATCAATGCCGAAATGGGCGCCTATTAGCTGAATTGTTTGTCCACCCAGTATGGTTTGCGCAAGCTGCAAGAGATTCACACTCATATTAGTATCCCCAGAAAATATGGTTACGTTGAAAAATATTAACGATGAACTCTAACTGTTTTTGACTAAACCATTGGTGAACTTATGTTAATTAAATCGAATTCTAACAAGGAAATTTAATGAACAATTACTTACATTAAATGACGTAAAAATTTGACTTGTGAGTGGGCGGGGGGGGGGATTCTATTTTTGTCTTTTTGGGGACAATAGATAATGAATGAAGCCTCTTACACAAATTTCTTCATGTTGGTGGCAATAATTTCATCAACCACAATGAGTGAAACGGCATATGCAACGGTGCGCTGATAATCCGATTACCAGCAGCAATATCATTACCGAATTCGCCTCATGGAACTCAATGTCAAAAAATGTCTATTTTCAGTTGTTTTCAAATAAACCTACATGAAAAAATAAACGTCTTTTTCCGTACGCTCCAACGTCTGATGTCTCAATGCGATTTCCCTTAATTTCCAGCACATCGCGATACACCTTTTCTATTTCATTGAGGAAGACCACGATGCAAGGGTGCTGGCGAACGGCCAGCCGATATCCAAGATGCGTTTCGGCGCAAGCACGCCAAGTAATAATGCATGGGTATGGAATGGGGGATTGCTACATATTCGCGACACGGGAAAATACACTCAAACGTACCTCTGGGTAATCAGGATGTTTGTGCAGCCCGAGATTTTCCGGCATATTCAATATTATTGGCAATGATCCACAGCCACAGGCCACCGCCTTCTTTACCCTCGTCATTGCTTCTTCAAGCATCCCCATCGACAGTAGTGCTGCCGTATATATGGCGTGAATGCTGGCGCCTTCTTTAGATTCTTTTTCAACAATCTCAAGAGCCCCGGCATGATCTCCGCACCGTGCAAGAATATAGGAGACAGCTCCGGACGCAAGCGCCCACGTTGCACGGGTTCGTGCAAAATGCCGTGCCGCATGTGCAATTTCAGGTTGCGGATCCTTCGTCGCCAATGTGCATAGCAAATATAAATAAGTTTGCACACTGTCTTTATGAGAAAGGTATGCGGCTCGAGCTAATGTGACAGCCTCGTTCACATCTCCGCTGGCTAAAGCACCTGCACGAGCGAGCATAACGGCCAAATGCGGCGAGAAAGGGTTTAACTCAACTGCGGTGCGAAATACGGCTACGGCATCCGAATAAGCACCCTCAATGAGCAGGTGCAATCCATAATTCAGGTTTGCAGTGGCGTCGTCGGGAAACATGGCCAACGCCCTTTTATGCCGAAGACGGGCTTCGTGAAAATCCCATTTACAATCTAACAAATGTCCTATTTGCGATTGCAAGCCAGATGTTTGAGGCGCTATACCCTCAACCCATTCAAGCATCGTCAAGCCTTTATCTATTACAGATCGATTTACGTCAGCACCGTAGTTTATTTTACTCACTGCACACTGCGCCAAAAGTAATTTAGCAGCCACGCAATCGGGTGCGCTTGCAATTGTGTTTCGTAAAACCAGTTCAGCTCGATCAATCGCTTCCAGGGAGCGTTGCTCAAGCAATTGCCGCGCGTGCATACACGCTTGAATCAGTGCAGGATCATTTTTTTCAGGATCCAATGGGCGAGCATGGATAGTTGACGACGAAACAATTGAGGCGCTTGCCGCCACCTCTTCAGGCAAAATTGTTAATCGATATCCCCCCCTATAAAATGCATTTATCCGAATCAATTTAAAAGGTGACAGCGAACAGCGAAGTCTGGTTATGCAACGGACAAGGGCGTCGTCGGACATGCGTCCTGCCCATATACTCTTAGAAAACTCCGCTTTGGAAACCACTTTCGGCCATGCCTCAAGCAACAAGCGGAATACGCCGCGTTCTTTTGGTGACAGGAAGAGAAAAGCATCTTTAAAGAAAATAAAGCCATCCTGATCAACTATAAATCCGGCGACGTGTGGACTAATATCTGAGGTCGCATGTAATTTGATATTCATTTTCATTACTTCAACAACTTATTTTAATTTTGTATTTATCGAAAATAGCACCCTACTCGCCTGATCGTTTTCACAGCGGCTTTCGGGTCAATGTTTTCGACCTCATTAAAAGGTTCTCCAACTAGAACCGCAGGTATTTGCTTACTTATCCGTTTGACGGCATGAATGGCTTCAGCCATTCCGCGATCTGTGGTCGGTACATTGCATGCAAACCGTCGCTAAAGCTGAGAACCCGCAACTCGAAGCGCGCCGCCAGCGCGGTCAACGCCTCCAGCGTATAGAAGGAAATATGGCCGTTGCGAGGCGCGCAATACCACCAGTTGTGCAAGTCTCCATCAACCGCTTGTGGTGTACAGAGCAAAGTGCTGAACAGCACCGCGCCATCAGGGCTGAGGAATCTGTTGATGTCCTTGACGAGGGCTATCGGGTCCTGCACGTGTTCGAATACTTCGAAGCAAGTCACCATGTTGAACTGTCGATCAGGACGCCGGGTGGAGGAGAACGGATCGAAGCTGGCAACGGAGTCAAAGCCGTTTTGTTCGAGAATTTCAGTCATCAAGCCCATGCCTGAACCATAGTCGAGCAAGCTGGTCCGCTCCCTAACGCTCCCCATGTTGTGCATGATTAGATCAGCATTGGAGCGTGGCCTGGCGCCAAGGTAATCCGGATCATGGCGGACGTAGTCGTCGTTGTAAATGTGCGTAGCAAAATCTTCGGCGCTCCAGTTGTCGAGCGCCCGGGTGAAGGTGAAGCCGCAAGCACCGCAGCGGTAAAAGTACACCGGCCAGCCCGCATAGGGATCAACCTTCTTACCCGCATGTACATCCGCGCCGCATCTGGAAAAATCAACCACGCCAACCAGCGTTGAAGTCTGAGCGCAACATTTGCACGGAGTGATTTCTGGAACTTTATTGCATGCGTAAGGATTATGATTCATAGGGGAGTGAAATGTGAAAAGGCGGTCATGGGGAACGCCATCCCTGGATGGTCATCCTGGCAAACTCTTGTACTTTGATGAGGGTTGCTGAGTTGAGCCGCTCAGAAAATCACCCCATCACTGAAAAAAAACATTCCGCTCGCGACAATCTTAACTAGCCTCTTAATAGCCATCCCCGACGATTGGAAGTATTTGTCCACGCTAGAATAAGGTGCCACTCCAAAATTTCTATCATTACCGACCTGACTTGTCGTCTTTTACAAGCAATACCGCGCTCATTTCAGCAATCGTTTGCGACCAATCTCCCAGCGTAGTTTGGCGGTACAGGCGCATAGAGGAATACCAAGGTATGAAGCGCGGCCAGTCGCACCATCGATAATCACACGCCTGCGATAACAACAGCCACACAGGACGATTACGCGCACCAGCCAGATGCGCAGGTGCTGAATCAATCGAAATGAACAAGTCGAGATGTTCCAACTTTTCAGCAGGCCATGAAGTGCTCGCAGCGCCTGGCAATAAATAACCGTAGCCCCCTCTTTCCACAGATTTTCCATGTATCGAGAAAATTGCAGCAGATCGCCGATACCCCCTTCGCCGGCGACCAAAATACTTTTTCCTGCCACCGATTGATCGCAGAGAACCTTGTCCTTGCATGGCAAGAACCAGCTATTGTCCCCGTTGAATGAGATCAACCGCGTCCAAACTTCACACCATTCAGGCTCATGAAGTGACTTTTGCAGCAAATGAGCTTCATGATATTTTCCCAGACGGTATTTCACAAACGCCAATTCCAATTTGATCTGGTAGTAGGTTTTCGGGTTGGACTCCAACAACGGCAGCACATCTCGCAGCACAACTTCGGCCTGCTCGAACATGCCGAGACAGCTTATATCGTAGCCAAGCTGGGCGCGACAAGGACTCGTTTGTAAAAACGGGCAGTCAACCTAAACTCCCCAATTGGCCCTGTATCTCAGCACTAACCTACTAATGACAACCAGTGCAAAGTCGAAACGTCAGTCTCAGAACTGACTTCTTCATTGATAGGAGCCTGGGCGAAACTTGAGTTATAAACTTCCCGATTGGTTTTCCTTAATGCCTTCCGCACCTTACTTACTTTTCTGTACTCCCCTAAATCAGCGATTTTTTTGATTGCGCCATATAACTCGTCGTCATCAGCTATATCTTCAACGAGTTGCTGCCAGATGCCACTTTCATTCCAACGCTTAAAGCGCATATAAACGGTATTCCACTTCCCGAATTTCGAGGGCAACTTGCTCCACAATCCCCCCTTTTCTCCCAACACATACCAAAGTACTGCATCGATAAATAGACGGTTGTCGCGTCCCTTAGCTCCCGAATCGCCGTATTTACCGAGCATTAACGGCTCCAGTCTTCTCCATTGATCGTCTCGAAGAATCATGATGAACTCCAATACTAATTTACATATCTAAAAAATCGCCGCATTAAAGTCATGAATGCTTCTTTGCGGCGACACTTCCAATGCCATTCAATTTTTCAAATAATTGTGCTTTAATAAATTCAAAGAACAACTTTCGATCATGATCAGCCCCACACCTGCATTATTACGATGGGGCATCCATGACAAGCTTCAAAGCGTCAAGACTGACGTCCTGATCACCATGAAAATCCAACGCCGGCGTTAATCAACGTATGGCTGGCAGATGTTGTGCTTACGCCCAATTTGATGACGGTGTTTTGATTCACCCGAGCACTTGCACCAATCGCAAGCGCTGTGTATCCGGCGTAACTTCCCATCCCCGCACCCAACGCGAATGTCTTGCCATAATCTACTTGTGGTATGCCAGCCAGCGCTCCCGCCATCGCCACCCCGCTGTAGGCGATACGTTGAACATTGCCGACCTGATTTTGAACGTTAGTCAATTGCGATACATTCACAGCATCGGTCGGATTGACGCCAGCGGCCACGTTGGTGATACGGCGCTCACTGCCAGGAGCACCTACAGACACCGTATTGTCCTGATCGGCTATGGAACCGGCACCCAGCGCTACGGAATTGGTGCCGGTTGCTTGCGCCCCTGCCCCCATCGCCACCGAGTTATTGCCGGCGGCAAGCGAGTTATAGCCAATTGCCACAGTAGGATCACCGGTGGCCTGGGCGTTATAGCCGAGCGCCACCGCACCCGCCGAGGAGGCCAGCGCGCGGAAACCAACCGCGGTGGTATTGGTAGCGGTCGCTTGCGCGTTGGAGCCAAGCGCTGTGGCGCCATCTTTAGTCGCTTGCGCACACAGGCCTGTTCCAGTTGCATCAATGCCATTGACGGTGGTACAGGTCGATGGTGTAACCGTCTTCACGACAGCACCATTGGTGCCGAGGGTCTGGACTGTGCCGTCGCCGTTAGAACCACCCATGATGGTTCCACCCAGCATGGCGCCATTCGCGGCAGCAGCATTCGACGCATCTGCCAACGGCTTCAGCGCTGCATTTCCAGCGGCCACAGCCACCAGGCCAGTTGACAGAGAGCCAATTTGATTTAGCCCCGTCGACAAGGACGACAATCCCGTCGATAACGACGTTACGTTGCTGTTGGTGCTGCTCAAACCGGTGGACAACGAAGAAATACCACTTGCCGCAGTGCTCAAACCGGTCGACGTCGATGTCGACAGCGACGTGACGTTACTGCTAATCGTGCTCAGGCCAGTTGAAGTTGCTGTCGACAGCGATGACACATTGCTGTTGGTGCTACTCAAACCAGTCGACAGCGAAGCGATCCCGGTCGACGTAGAGGTCGACAGCGACGTCACGTTGCTGTTAGTCGTGCTCAAGCCTGTCGACAAGGAAGCGATGCCGCTTGTCGCCGTACTCAGGCCGCTCGAAGTCGATGTCGACAGAGATGACAACTGACTGAAATTGACCGCATCTGTTGGCTTCACACCAGCCGCAACGTTAGTCAACGTCACCGGTGTAGTTGCGCCGACTCCACCCAATGTAACGCTGGTGTGACCAGGATTGTCGTACTGAACTGAATTTGCAACACCAGTAGACAAGGACGCAAACCCCGTCGATGTCGACGTCGACAATGAAGTCAAATTGCTATTCGTTGTGTTCAGGCCAGTGGACAGCGAACCGATGTTGCTGGCGTTGGTGCTGATACCGGTCGAGGTTGAAGTCGACAACGACGTTATGTTGCTGTTGGTGGTGCTCAGGCCAGTGGACAGCGAGCCAATGTTGCTGGCATTGGTGCTGATCCCTGTCGATGTCGACGTCGACAGCGACGTCACGTTGCTGTTGGTCGTGCTCAAGCCGGTGGACAGCGAACCGATGTTGCTAGCGTTGGTGCTGATGCCGGTCGAGGTCGACGTGGACAACGACGTCACATTGCTGTTGGTCGTGCTCAAGCCAGTGGACAACGAACCGATGTTGCTGGCGTTGGTGCTGATACCGGTTGAGGTCGACGTCGACAGCGATGTCACATTGCTGTTGGTCGTACTCAGGCCGGTCGACAACGAACCAATGTTGCTGGCGTTGGTGCTGATCCCGGTCGAGGTTGACGTCGACAACGACGTTACGTTGCTATTAGTCGTGCTCAGCCCCGTCGACAGCGAACCGATGTTGCTGGCGTTGGTGCTGATCCCTGTCGAGGCAGAAGTCGACAGCGATGTCACATTGCTATTGGTCGTACTCAGGCCGGTCGACAAGGAACCGATATTGCTGGCGTTAGTGCTGATCCCTGTCGAGGTCGAGGTCGACAACGAAGTCACATTGCTGTTGGTCGTGCTCAGGCCAGTCGACAGCGAACCGATGTTGCTGGCGTTGGTGCTGATCCCTGTCGACGTCGACGTCGACAGCGAAGTCACATTGCTGTTGGTGGTGCTCAGGCCAGTGGACAACGAACCAATGTTGCTGGCGTTGGTGCTGATGCCAGTCGAGGTCGAGGTCGATAGCGAAGTCACATTGCTGTTGGTCGTGCTTAGACCAGTCGACAGCGAACCAATGTTGCTGGCGTTGGTGCTGATGCCGGTCGAGGCCGACGTCGACAACGACGTGACGTTGCTGTTGGTGGTGCTCAGGCCAGTCGACAGCGAGCCGATGTTGCTGGCGTTGGTGCTGATCCCTGTCGACGTTGACGTCGACAGGGAGGTCACGTTGCTGTTGGTCGTGCTCAGGCCAGTCGACAACGAACCGATATTGCTGGCGTTGGTGCTGATCCCGGTCGATGCCGAAGTCGACAACGACGTCACGTTGCTGTTGGTCGTGCTCAGGCTAGTGGACAACGAACCAATGTTGCTGGCGTTGGTGCTGATCCCGGTCGAGGTTGAAGTCGACAACGACGTTACGTTGCTGTTGGTGGTGCTCAGGCCGGTCGACAACGAACCAATGTTGCTGGCGTTGGTGCTGATCCCTGTCGACGTTGACGTCGACAGCGAGGTCACGTTGCTGTTGGTCGTGCTCAGGCCGGTCGACAACGAATCGATATTGCTGGCGTTGGTGCTGATGCCAGTCGACGTCGAAGTCGACAGCGAAGTCACGTTGCTGTTGGTCGTGCTCAGGCCGGTGGACAGCGAACCAATGTTGCTGGCGTTGGTGCTGATCCCGGTTGAGGTCGACGTCGACAGCGAAGTCACATTGCTGTTGGTCGTGCTCAGACCAGTCGACAACGATCCAATTTGCGTAGTGACCGAACCCACAGACGACGACAGCGATGTCAAATTACTGTTGGTCGTGCTCAAACCAGTCGACAAGGAGCCGATGTTGCTGGCGTTGGTGCTGATACCAGTTGACGTCGAAGTCGACAGCGACGTCACGTTGCTGTTGGTCGTGCTCAAACCTGTCGACAGCGAACCGATGTTGCTGGCGTTGGTGCTGATACCAGTCGAGGTCGACGTTGACAAAGATGATAACTGGCTGAAATTGACCGCATCTGTTGGGTTCACGCCAGCCGCAACGTTAGTCAACGTCACCGGTGTAGTTGCGCCGACTCCGCCCAATGTAACGCTGGTGTGACCAGGATTATCGTACTGAACTGAATTTGCAACACCAGTAGACAAGGACGCAAACCCCGTCGATGTCGACGTCGACAGTGAAGTCAAATTGCTATTCGTTGTGTTCAGGCCAGTGGACAGCGAACCGATGTTGCTGGCGTTGGTGCTGATCCCGGTCGAGGTTGAAGTCGACAACGACGTTACGTTGCTGTTGGTCGTGCTCAGGCCGGTCAACAACGAACCGATGTTGCTGGCGTTGGTGCTGATCCCGGTCGAGGTTGAAGTCGACAACGACGTTACGTTGCTGTTGGTCGTGCTCAGGCCGGTCGACAACGAACCGATGTTGCTGGCGTTGGTGCTGATCCCTGTCGACGTTGACGTCGACAGCGAGGTCACGTTGCTGTTTGTCGTGCTCAGGCCAGTCGACAACGAACCGATATTGCTGACGTTGGTGCTGATCCCTGTCGAGGTCGACGTGGACAACGACGTCACGTTGCTGTTGGTCGTGCTCAGACCAGTGGACAAGGAACCGATATTGCTGGCGTTGGTGCTGATACCGGTCGAGGTTGACGTGGACAACGACGTCACGTTGCTATTGGTCGTGCTCAGACCAGTCGACAGTGAACCGATGTTACTGGCGTTGGTGCTGATGCCAGTCGATGTCGAGGTCGACAGCGAGGTCACGTTGCTGTTGGTTGTGCTCAGCCCCGTCGACAGCGAACCAATGTTGCTGGCGTTGGTGCTGATGCCGGTTGAGGTCGACGTCGACAACGATGTTACGTTGCTATTGGTGGTGCTCAAGCCGGTCGACA
The DNA here is from genome assembly GCF_000786695.1 of Collimonas arenae. Classification (NCBI taxonomy): domain Bacteria; kingdom Pseudomonadati; phylum Pseudomonadota; class Betaproteobacteria; order Burkholderiales; family Oxalobacteraceae; genus Collimonas; species Collimonas arenae. The sequence continues at coordinate 3,148,582 of NZ_CP009962.1, forward strand.
GCGAACCGATGTTGCTGGCGTTGGTGCTGATGCCCGTCGAGGTCGAGGTCGACAGCGACGTTACGTTGCTGTTGGTGGTGCTCAACCCCGTTGACAAGGAACCGATATTGCTGGCGTTGGTGCTGATGCCTGTCGAGGTCGACGTGGACAACGACGTCACATTGCTATTGGTCGTGCTCAGGCCTGTGGACAAGGAACCAATGTTGCTGGCGTTGGTGCTGATGCCGGTTGAGGTCGAGGTCGACAACGATGTTACGTTGCTATTGGTGGTGCTCAAGCCGGTCGACAGCGAACCGATATTGCTGGCGTTGGTGCTGATGCCCGTCGAGGTCGAGGTCGACAGCGACGTTACGTTGCTGTTGGTGGTGCTCAACCCCGTTGACAAGGAACCGATATTGCTGGCGTTGGTGCTGATGCCTGTCGAGGTCGACGTGGACAACGACGTCACATTGCTATTGGTCGTGCTCAGACCAGTGGACAAGGAACCGATATTGCTGGCGTTGGTGCTGATACCGGTCGAGGTTGACGTGGACAACGACGTCACGTTGCTATTGGTCGTGCTCAGACCAGTCGACAGTGAACCGATGTTACTGGCGTTGGTGCTGATGCCAGTCGATGTCGAGGTCGACAGCGAGGTCACGTTGCTGTTGGTTGTGCTCAGCCCCGTCGACAGCGAACCAATGTTGCTGGCGTTGGTGCTGATACCGGTCGAGGTCGAGGTCGACAGCGACGTTACGTTGCTGTTGGTTGTGCTCAACCCCGTTGACAAGGAACCGATATTGCTGGCGTTGGTGCTGATGCCGGTTGAGGTCGACGTCGAGAGCGACGTCACGTTGCTGTTCGTTGTACTCAGGCCAGTCGACAACGACGCGATGCCGGTTGAGGCAGACGTCGACAAGGAAGTCACGTTGCTATTCGTTGTGCTCAGACCAGTCGACAGCGAGGTAATGCCGGTCGACGCCGAGGTCGACAACGAAGTTACATTGCTGTTGGTCGTACTCAAGCCAGTCGAAGTTGAAGTCGACAGCGAGGACACGTTGCTATTGGTGGTGCTCAGACCAGCCGACAACGAACCGATATTGCTGGCGGTCGTGCTGATCCCGGTCGACGTGGACGTCGACAACGACGACACATTGCTGTTGGTGGTACTCAGGCCAGTCGACAGCGAACCGATATTGCTGGCGTTGGTGCTGATCCCTGTCGATGTTGACGTCGACAGCGAGGTTACGTTGCTGTTGGTGGTGCTCAGGCCAGTCGACAGCGAACCGATATTGCTGGCGTTAGTGCTGATGCCAGTCGATGTCGAGGTCGACAGCGAGGTCACGTTGCTGTTGGTTGTGCTCAGCCCCGTCGACAGCGAACCAATGTTGCTGGCGTTGGTGCTGATACCGGTCGAGGTCGAGGTCGACAGCGACGTCACGTTGCTATTGGTCGTGCTCAAGCCAGTCGACAACGACGCGATGCCGGTTGAGGCAGACGTCGACAAGGAAGTCACGTTGCTATTCGTTGTGCTCAGACCAGTCGACAGTGAGGTAATGCCGGTCGAGGCCGAGGTCGACAACGAAGTTACATTGCTGTTGGTCGTACTCAAGCCAGTCGAAGTTGAAGTCGACAACGAAGTTAGTTGGCCAAAATTTACTCCATCAGTTGCTACCGTACCGGCGGCGACATTTGTAAGTTTATTCCCGGCTAGGCTGGCACCGCTAGAAAACGTCGCAAGACCACTGCTAGAAAATGTCCCGGTCACAGCTGTGTTGCCTTTTAAATTTATACCTGATGGACCGTATAGCGTAATAGCTCCGGCGGCGTTATTCGCGTTGGAACCAACCCATACATATGCTAGACTGCCAGCGGTACCGGCACTAGCATTAGGGGACTCAGCAAGTATCAAGCCGGTATTAGTGGAGGCGGTACCACAGTTCCCTTCCGCCCCGGTGGAGACGGTAAATGCCCATTGCGCAGCGCTAGCGGTGGCTCCACCAAGCATAGAATATGCATTGGTGTTGGCGGCCGCACCAGGCTCTTGGCTGGTTCCCAAGCAATTACTCAGTGTACCGGCCCACGCTACGCCCCCACTTCCCAAAAAGAAGATAGATGCAATACCCCCAACAATCGGCCTCACAAGAAAGCCATGCCTCCGCGCCTCGAATAACTTGGCATCTCTTTGTCTAGAAATATCAGCCGCGCCCTTACTTTTACTCTTTGCAAGTTCACCAACAACACAATAATCACCTGTGATTTTGCTCCATATAACCCGATAAATCTTGTTCATTTTTACACTCCTGCGATACGCGCAATAAGATTGAAAATTAGACTCCGCCAGCCCCGAAAAATGGTGTTTTTGCTGGTGGCGACTCGATCCAATTTCCCTAAGAAATTGAACGTGCGACACGACGCTTACGGAGCTCCAAGGAGTTATTCCCAGGCGAATCACCCGTCGACGACGCTATGAATGGTTGGGAGTGTAGAGGGGATTTTTAGAAAAAAAAGAGGGCCAAACAATCATTAACTAAATGGCCGGCAAGCCGCCGGCATTCGTTGCTTTCCTGTTTGCAACCGCCGGAATTTCGCCGGCGTTCAACCGGTATCTGTTGCTTTCACTTCACATATCCTTGCTATAGTGATATGCGGCATCACACTGCTCCTACTGGAGACTCCGGAGTCAAAATAGTCCGGTGATCGATGCATACGTATAAAGGCTTTTTGTGGCAGATACGCAGGATAGATTCGTAAAAAAATAACTTTTTCAATAAAACAAAATCAACGTGCGGCTTCCCTTTTTATTTCCTCATAGTGTTTTCGTAATCCCAATGTCATTTCTGCCCATGCTCGACAATTAGAGGCGTTATGAATTTCGACTTCCGCAACTTCAGCAAGCGAAATGCCGGCGGGTTCACGGTCAGACTCGGCGGCAGGTCCGGCAGACTCGCCTGACCAGGCGGCATTGTAGAGGCGCACGAAGCCAGCATTAATAACAAAACGCTCGTTATCAACTTCTGTAATGTAGATCGGTAGCTGCTTACTCTGCATAGGGGCGATCACGACGGAAAAGTCGCTCCCCGAATCTTGCAGCGCCTGGACACTCTTTTTCAGCAGCTCATAGATGACCTTGTATTTCACCACCAACATGCCGGCGCGAATCGGTACCGCTTTCTCGCCATATTCATTCAGTAACACATCCAGAATCTGCTTTTTGACGGCCTGGGCATCATGGATACGGGCAATCTCCGCAGCGATCGTCAATCCGATGTCAAGAATGGCCGGAGTGACGAATACGATCCGATAAGAGTCGTCCGCGGACTTGATGGCGCGTACTATTTCTTGTTCGATGGCAGCGCACGTGGCGCCATCGGGTGGAACAAAGGAAACGAATAGCCGGTTGATATTGTCGAGACTTGGCCCACGTATCAATTCTTCAATCGTCTCATTCCAGATTGACAGAAATTTCAACCCGGAGATGTTGCGACGAACCAGGAAATCAAATTCGCCTAAATACACCGCCGCCTAGTCATAGGCCGACGGGTATTTGCACAGTTCGCGCAGCGTCACGATATCAATCGGCGCAGCGCCAGGGATCAACAACGAATCCATCGTTATCTTGATCTGACCGTCTTGCGGCGCAATGGCATAGTCCAGCACGAAACGGGCTGCCAGCATCCGGCCTGACATCGCCCGTGGCCTCATACACCGTCAGGGTCAGTACCTCGCCGACACTCGGCTGATAACCGACATAACCGGCGTAACCGAACACCACGAACAGGCGCCGGCATTCATCGCATTCCACATGAAATACCTTGTCGCCATTGGCAACATTCGTAAATTCGACACTGTAGATATACGGTGTGCCGGACGCATCTGCAATCGAAATACCGCTGATAAACCGACCATCGCTAGGTTGCGACACCTCGATTTTATAGAATGGTTGCGAAACGCTGACAGTATGCGCAATAGTACGTACCTGCTTTTGCAGCAACTCGGCATATCCCGCGCCATCGGCAGGCACCGTCACCGGTAAATCGGCGACATACATTCGCCCACTAGAATCGAGCAACCCACGGCCAGCGGCAATAGAAAACGGCGCCCCTGTAGGATTCTCAACCCGCACTCTCACTCGCGCGGGGATTGCCATCGGCATCAAGCCCTTCAACGAGGCATCAGCCAGTATCGTCGAATCCCTCACCTTGTCGAAGGGTTCCATGGCGCCGATCTCCAACTGCTGCGACATCATGGCCATCATTTGCGCGATCGCCGACTGTGCTTGCAGCAAACGCGGATCGCCCACCTGGTAAAGCGCCGCCAATTCGGGAAACTGCGATACCGAATTGACGATCACACGATCAAAATCCTCTTTTGAATAGGCCATATCAGCTGACGCGTTCCTGCCAGCCGGCCACATCAACAATCAATTCGCGGCGATCTGGCTCCGAATCTACATAGAAAACATTGACGGCGCCAGACGGCATAGCATCAAGCGCGAGTACATCGCCGCGCATTTTAACGATGAAGTCATCGCCGATGCCGGCCGCCATGGGGTTTTGTAGCAGCGACTGGGGATCAGCACCCGTAGTTCGAGCCGAGATAGCCATTGGGCGGCGTACCCAGCCAGTGGCTGACCATGGCTTGGATGTCTTGAGCGATAATGGAAGGTTTCATGGCGACGATGATAGAACCATCGCCATGATCAAAAGGTGGGGATTTTCCTCTTATTTAGCTATTTGAGCAGCTAAGGCACATGGGTCGTTTTTTGCTGCAATAGGTTGGGACATTTCCACTTGAAAATCGATAGATAGTTTGAATAAAACACAACAATAATTGACAATTAAATTGAAGCAATTTTGCTATAATTTAATCGTTAATTATTGCGCAGATCACGGAAAATGTTGTGGGTGACAGAAAATGATTAATTCATCAAGCCCACTTGCCGATATAGATCCATCATTTGCCGGGTTCGATGTAGACCGGGATGGATTTATTTCCTACAAGAAATCACTTCTCTTTTTACCTCCCAAGGAACGCGGAGCCTTTCGCCTGTTGTTGAGTGCCTGGCCGAAAGTGGTTTCAAAGGAGGATTTTTCAAAAAATGTTTGGGCCGGGCGCATGTCAGATGATGGTTTGGTGCGATGTATTACACGACTGCGCCGAGCCCTCTCTTATACCGGTGTAGTGCAAATCGATTCCTTTTATGGTCAAGGTTATCGCCTGGTGATTTTGTCGGATAAGGTGCGGCGACTATTCCTTGTCCCCGCGACGACTCCCTCCCCCGAAAAACCTGATGTGGTAAAGCCTCCTGCCGCATTAGTCGAGGCTTGCATCCATGCCCGGCAACTACTGGAAAATCGCTCGCAGGATGCATTTTCCCAAGCGGAGTCAATACTCAAAAATGTCATTTCAAAAGCTCCAGACTATATGCTTCCCAAGCTGTTGCTCGCACAATACGTAGCAGAGAGGGCATTTTTTGATGGGAATATACGGCGCTCGCAAATTGACGATGCCCTTAGCCAATTAAAATTAGTTCAAGATGCCGAACCCTATTTGCAAGGTCTGCAATCACAGAGAGGCTACCTCTATGATTGCAAATGGCATTTCGATGAAGCCAGGGTCGCGCACAAGCAAGCGCTACAAATGTCTCCGGACGATGATGTCGCCTATTATCGTTATGGCTTTCATCTAGTAAATACAAATGCGTCATCCGAAGCCATCCGTGTTATACAGTCTGCCGCTCAACTCAATCCTTTCTCGCCGAATATAGCTGTCGGACTAGTACGTGCCTACGCCTGTGCGAATATGGATCAAGCCGAAGTGCTTGCTCAGGCACGAAGCGCATATTCGTCTCATCCAAATAGTCCTACAGCTTATATAAATCTGCTCTATACGCTAGCTTGGATCGATCCACAGCCGGAATTGGCGCATGCCGCTCGTCATTTTGTGAAAAAAAATCGCTATGCGTACGCCCTCTCGTCGAGGGGCGTGGCATACATACTTGCGCGTTGCGGTGATCATGTAGGCGCTCTGGAAGTCATTGAAAAGTATGACAGCATTCATGGGATACATCTGGCGGCTTTAGTTGCAATGGGGATGATTGACGAAGCGATGATAAAAGTGAAAGCGGCAGCTGAAACCGGATTTGGCGTCTTACCGTTTTCACTGAGCGTTCCGGAATGTGCAGAGTTGAAACAGCATCCAGATTATCCTGAGGTGTACGCCAAAGTCTTTTCCCATATGCCTCCTGAATAAGAACAGCGCAACTAAAAAAGATTAATTTGTGTTGATTCGCATCGAAAACCGCGCCAACATTGGATCAGGTACGCATCTGCGGCAACACCAGTTAATGTTTGTCGACATCGATGTATGGCCATTCGGAATGCAGAATCGGGTGTTTCTTGAAACCCTTGACCCATGGCCGTGCTAGCCAGCTACGTATCCGGGTGGTTCTCAGCACCAAAGCCGAATCTGCTTCGATCTGGCGATTCATCTGCAGATAGATCGTATTTCGCTCAGGGCCTAGCGGCAGAGTAACGGCTTTGTCGTACAGCGCATTGTAGACCGGCGAATCATAGCAGCCGAGATTGTTCTGGCCAATGTTGGCACCATAGAGCAATTGCATGAAATTCTGCCCTTCCGGATAGGTCGCCGTCCAGCCGACGTTCCACAACATCAGCTTGCACTGGACGGCGGCTTTCACATTGTCGGCAAAATTATTTACGACGAACTCAGAGCGGATACCAATCTGGTCCAGGCCAAGCTTCCATAGCTCGGAAATTTCTTGAGAAGATGTTACTTGTTCGCGGGCTAATTTTAGCAGCAGAGGTTTGCCATCAGGCATGCTGCGATAGCCATCGGCACCGTGTTTGTAGCCGAAATAATCCAGCAGCTTGTTTGCTAGCACGGGATCGTAGGCGACGCTGCTGCGATAATTTGGATTGTAGCCAACCACACCTGGCGGAATAAACATTTCCAGCTTAGTGGCCTGACCATTATTCAGTAAATCAACTTCCCGCTTGTTGTCATACGCCATAACGATCGCGCGCCGTAGAGCAATCTTGTCGAGGCTATTGCCGCCTATGATCGGATCCCTGTAGTTCATGATCGTAAAGGAGGTGCTAGCGTCCACTATGCGTTGTAGCTGGATTCGTTGCCCGACGTATTCGGGCTTCAGTTTGTCTCCATCCAATACGGATGGCGCGGCCAGTTGCGGCATTTTATCGAAGTCGATCTGCTTACCCTGGAATGCCAGCCAGCGAGACTGTTCTTCTTCAATAATGTTGATTTCGACTCTTCCGACCTGTGGCATTCTCTTGCCTTGCATGTCTTTGATGATTTGTTTGTCGATGGCGTCGGTGGAAGTTTTGAAATCCCAGGTAAAGCCGCGATACTCGGGATTGGCGACTAAGATGATTTTGCTGCGTGGTACGTAGGTTTGCAGCATGTACGGGCCAGTTCCTACCGGATGCTGTCCGCTTTGCGCGCCGTAAGTCGTGATGACTTCCTGCGCCACCGCGCCAAAGGCGACATAGGCCATGATGTTGAGGAAGTTGTAGTCCTTAGAGTTCAAGGTAATACGCAAGGTATAACGATCTGGTGCCTGCAAACCGGCAACCGGGGCGTCGTAGCTGAAATGGCCGGATTTCTGGGCCTGCGCAGCCAAATCATCAAGGCCGACAATTTTCCCGGCGAGGAAACTTGCATGTACCGAGCGGCTTTGCGGATCGAGCACGCGCTTGAATGTGTATATATAGTCTTCGGCGGTGAGCTCTCTGCGCACACCCTTGAATGCCCGGTCGGGAGAGAAATAAATACCCTTTTTGATATGGAACGTATAGGTTTTGCCGTCTTCACTGATTTCCGGCATGACTTCCGCGGTTTCGGGCACCAGTTTGGCTGGCCGCGCCAAATAGTCATAAGTAAGCAAGGTTTCGTAGATGACCTCGCTGACGCTACCTGAATAGAAATTGGCGGTCCTGATCATGTCGAATCCATCGTCCGCGGCTTCAAAGCTCATCTTGATTACTTTCGACGGGTCAGCTGGATTGGTACCAGTGGCAACTCCGACGCTGCCCGCAAACGCCGCAACAAGCAACATTCTCCCGACCATTCCTCTTTTTAAACCAAGCAGACTTGAAAATTTACGACGCATTTTCTTTGCCTTTTGACTAGACTCCCTATTGATGCAGATCCGTCATTTGCTTGACGACTTCAATCTTGAATGCGTCTGCGCGCTGTTTCGCGCCTTAATTATAGGCTGAGGAGCGCCTATGATACTGGTGGCCATTCAGGACACTAAAATCTCAAAAGCTCATGGCTGAAATGCCCCGATGAAGATCGCTGGGTCCACTCGTGTTTCATTCAGGCTGATATTCCAGTGAAGATGCGGTCCGGTCGCACGTCCAGTAGAACCGACTTTGCCGACAAACTCCCCGCGAACCAACGACTGCCCGACCAGCACATCAATTTTCGACAAATGGCAAAACATACTGATAAAACCTTGCCCGTGATCGACATAGACCGTATTACCATTGAAAAAATAGTTGCCCACCAAGATCACTTTTCCATCTGCGGGTGTCTTTACTGGCGTGCCCGTCGGTACGGCAAAGTCAAGCCCAGAATGGGGATTGCGTTCTTCGCCATTAAAGAAACGGCGTACACCGAACTTGCTGGAGAGCGGACCGTTTACCGGTTTATCCAACAACACATTACTAGGTGTAACGGTATTGAATGTTCGATATCCCTGAATCAGCACCGCTCTCTCTGCCTCAATACGCTTTAGATCAGCGGATTCGGGATTGACCATTCGTTTGTTTTTCAAGGTAATGCGTTGTTCCGGGTATTTTTTGTTGGCAACGGTAAAGTTGAAATTGTGGCCATTTGAACTGATCTGCTGAATACCAGGTTTCACCGTAAGAGGAATACCTACAATTGCTAACCAATTGCTCTGCTCCTTGACCACCAGCACGGGCCTACTCTGGTAGCTGGCTTTCGGTATCTGGACAGCCCGGCCAAGATCAACCACTGCCACGCCGCCGGGCACCGGCTTGTTCAACTGCTGAGTGATTTTACTGTCAGCACAGGCGTTGAAGGCTAAGCAAAATAATATCAGGGAGCCTATAAAATGCATCATGAGTGATCCAGTGGAGAAAGGGGCATAAGTATCAGGCACTGCCGCATTCGGAATGCTAAGTGTGAAACGTTAGTGCTCCTGATAAGCTTATTTAGTGGCCAGAGAATCAGCCAATGCAGGTAATTCTTTCAAAAAGACGTCGCGTGACCGCACACCTGCTGTACCGGACTCCTTCTTATCGTCCTGGATCAGATGCGCAAAAACGAGGGGGCGCATACCTTTTGTAGTCCAGCCGACAAACCAGCCGTATGGACGACTCTCATCAAACTCCCCATTTTCCTTCCTTGGATAAGCCATCCCGGTCTTGCCCTGAACCTCCCAGCCACCGGACAGCGTAGTCTTTTCCACCACCTTAAGTGTCATGCTCATGGCATTCGGTGTCACGGACAACTCTCGGTTGAGCAACTTCTTCAGGAACGCGACCTGCTCCAAGGGTGAAATTTTTAATGAGGAGCTAATCCAGGCACGTTCAAGACCATTGTTTTTACCTGGGTCTCCTGAAAAATCGGCATTACCGTAGTCGAAGTCGCTTGCATATTTGTGCAGACGCGGCTCACCGAGGGAATGAGTTATCTGTTGCGAGAACCAGACAACTGAATATTTCAACCATCTCACGGCGTCCGTCGGCTGACGCCAGTTGTCACCGCCCCAATCCACATAGCCTTCGTGAAACGGTAAGGTCGGCGTATGTTCATCTTTCAAGAATCCAGCATCGAATCCCATCACGCTCAGAGCGATCTTGAATGTCGAGGCCGGTGTATATCGCTCGTTACAACTACCTTGTTGCAGTAGGACACTACCTGTCTTTGCATCGGCAACAACAGTACAAATCGTTTTGGCCTGAACCGAAACAACAAAAAGGCTTGACGCAAAAAATCCTGTCACTGCATATTGCAAATATTTCATAAATACCATCTCATTTAAAGAAAATATAAAGTCGCCTAGTGATGCACTAGTCGCAGAGCATTACTGGTAAAGCAAGGTTCATCCTCTACTCAAAATATATAATCCAGGCCGATGTAGTTGCGGAAAAAGCCGACAATATCCACAACTGTGTTTCTCTTTCCTGTGTTGGGATTGATCTTGCGAAGATTGCCACCCCGAACTACCGTCCCTTTCACGAGCGTTTCAGAATATGTCTTAACTCTTAAATGCCCGTTTGCCCCTCGTCAAACAAAATGCAAACAGATCGGATGCTATTTGATGGCCCTTCGATTTCCATTGCCAGCTAGAGCAACCACTTTCCATCCAATAATGAATTCCTAGAACTTGTGACGGATACCGGCGTTGAACAAGTGAGCCGTCAAACCTTCTGTCGCTACCAAATAGCTGGCGTTGCTCTCGTTCGTTAAGCGCGAATGACTGGCATATAACGCCGTACGCTTGGACAAATCGTGTACATAGCCGATGGCAACCTGGCTGGCATTCGCGTCACTGACGACCTTATCCCACAACCGAATGTAAGAGACCATAACAGTACTCGCATCGCCGATTGAGGCTGTTATGCCTATCAGCCCACTACGTATGTCGGCACCATGGCTAATACTACCGTCTTGCCTGACGCCTTTATTCCATGCATAGGCAGCGAACGCTTTGATCATGCCAAAGTCATAGTTGCCGCCAATCAGAGTCGCTTTACCCGTGTTACCTGCCGTATTGTTCGTCCTGTGGTGCGTCAATACGACATCCAACGGCCCCTTTCTATAGCCTGCGTACCCGGCGCGCGTACTGCTTGCAGCAGCATTGCCGACGACTTCACCCAGACTGTATTGCAATTGCCCGCGGAGACCGTTGCTTTCATAGCCGTAGCTAACCATGTTATTGCTGCGATAGCCCGAATAGTTGAACAAACGAGCAGAATCTCCAGCCAAGGCATCTGCAAACGGATCAAACACGTACGCATTCGCATAAACAGTATTTCTTTGACGTCCAAGCTGGATGACGCCAAGGTCGCCGCTCAGCCCAACCCATGCCTGGCGTCCGAACAATAAGCCACCTTGTCCCAAGACACCGGTATCAGCTGTAAAACCGCTTTCAAGGGTAAAGACGGCGGAAACGCCTGCACCGAAATCTTCCGCCCCTTTGATACCAAGACGATTGCCATTAAAAATGCCGCTGTCCATTCTAGTAACAGATCCGTTAAGGCTACTATTCTTTTCGTGTGCGACACCGATATCTACCACGCCATACGTCACGACGTCGGCTTGCGCGCACACCGTAATTGCATGTGCGCCCAACAGTCCAAATGCAAGTATTGCTTTTTTCATTTTTAAACAAGCCACCTATTTCGCCGGCGATTTGCTTTTTGATGCTGTACGATCATCTAGCTGGGTCAATATTTGATACGCAGCAGTTACCCGCTCATCAATAGCGTAATTTTTATTTGCCAATATCACGACGCCTATTTTCTTAGCAGGAACAAAAGCTGCATAAGTTGCAAAGCCATTAGTCGAGCCGGTTTTATTAATCAGCACGTCCGCCTGTGGCTGCAGCGACGGGTTTAGTTTGGTTGCTACAGCATCAGTGTAGGTAGCCGCGTTCCCTGCCAATACCCTTTTCAGTTCTACCGGATAAGGATATTGCTCCCACATCAAATCTTGCGTCATAGCGCCCGAGTTAAAATATCCAATATGCGTGGCGGCCACCGCACGTTGCCATTTTCCGCCTTGCTTACCAGCATTGATGTTCACGTCAATGAACCGAATTAAATCCGCCGCTGTCGATTTCACCCCATAGGCCTCAGAGGCCAACATCCCCACGTTCAAACGGACCGGCTCATCTTTTTTTGTATAGCCTTGTGCGTAATTATTAGTCTGGTCAGCCGGCACATTGAGATAACTGTGCGTCATACCCAGTTCAGGAAATAATTTTTTTTCAAGTACGTCGTCGTATGACTCATTCATGCTCTTGGCCGCAATCATGCCGAGCATGCCAATACCTATGTTTGAATAATTTCGATACGTACCTGCAGCATGAGAAGGCTGCCATTTTTTTAGGTAATCCAATAACTGATCTGTGTTCTCAATGGAGTCAGGTACGAACAAAGGTAGACTGGAAGTATGCGTGCCAAAATTCAACAAGCTGATAGCGTCAAAATTGCCGCCGCGCAAAGATGGCAAATATTTGCTGGCGCTATCAGAGAGTGAAAGTTTGCCATCAATTTCCGCATACGAAGCAATGGTTGCAGCAAATGTCTTACTGAATGAGCCGACCTCAAATAGGGTCTCATCGGTAATTTTTTGCCTGGTTTCCTTGGAGGCCACACCGTAGTTGTAAATGTAGTTCTTGCCATCGACGGTGACCGCAATGGCCATCCCAGGAATAGCGTTTTTCTGTAGCAGCGGCTGAATAGCAGCATCCACAATGTTTTGAACACTTGCTTTGTCAATGTTGCTAGCAGCATAGCTATGGTATGTGACAAAACAGGCTGTCAATGACAGCAATTTTATTCTGTTGATGGTTTTTCGATGCATCGTGGAATAGCCCTATATTTGATATGTGAAATTTACAACTCGACAATTTTGCCCCCCCCTAAATATCGTCTATTTCCAACCTATTAACAATCTAGATTAAACTTAGCCTGACAAAAGAAAAACTTATGCATGATGAACATTTCTCTGGACAACGCTCTGTACAGCCAATGAATTGCCTCCACTTTTCCATAGTCTAAAATTTGCAAGCTGGCTACTTAACCAGCTATTGAAAGAAGAAAGTGCGGCACTGCGGCTACAAGGGTTAATGTATTTTTTAAAACAAACGATATAGGACCAGTCCTAAAAATAACGCCACATTTATAGTCTTGTCTCGATGTTGCTTTAATGGTGGACAAGTCCGACCTCTCATAAGGGACAGACTTCTGGCAAACGGGCTTCTGCACTACGCATCAGCAAGCCAGTCCCCTGCTGCCTAGCGCGCAGCATTGACCCCAGACGGAACGGAAGCGTACTCCGCCGGCCCGACGTAATACGCATTTTCTAAGAAAGCCATTTACAAGGTATTTCACAGACCAGGAGATGGAATGGCGGTAGGTTTCATGGCGACGATGATAGAACCATCGCCATGAGGGAAATTCGGTGGTTTTCCTATTGCCCAATTGCCTGGGCTTCCGACCTCTTTGTAATCCTCGGAACAACAAATCACTTGTACCAAGACAATCAAATTTAGTTATTTGATAATATATTTCAATTGTGCAATAATTGCCAAAATGATTTGGGGCACAAACATGCGAGACTTGCCACCATTGCCCGTAACCAAGCCAATCAATGAAAAGCATGCTTCCCATACAAACGATTGAAGAGTTGATTAGCACCTCATATGTCAGCGCAATCATAGCCAATGCGGGGCATGTACCGAACACCATTTCACATGACTTTGGTGTCGATCTTGAAGTTAGAAGGATAGGAAAACACGATTCCAAAAGAATAGACCTCGGTGTTATTTTGGAGCTACAGCTAAAGGCGAGCGTCAAATGGATCGCCGAAGCGGAACATATAGTTTTTGACCTTGAGGCAGACGCATATAACAGACTGGTTTTTCGCCGCGACAATGCAACAACGCCGTGCGTACTGATATTGTGCTGCCTCCCACGTGATCAAACACAATGGCTCAAAGTTTGCGAGGATGAACTCGTAATTAAGAAGTGCTGCTATTATTTCTTCGTGGATGGCCCCGCGACTACAAATAGCTCCTCTCTTCGTATCAGAATTCCTCGGTCGCAGCTGCTCACATGTCAATCCATAACTGACATGAAGCATAAAATTTATGGTGAGACACTGCAATGAATGCCGATAGAAATATTGACCAACTACTAGATCGAATTAGCCTCTACGATCTTCGCTCGTACTTGAGCCGATCGGGTTGGATATCTGCATTCGTAGAAAACAAAAAATGGCAAATATACGATCTCAAAAAAGACTCTGAAGATGCGTTGCAACTGATTCTACCGGCCGCGGAGAATTTTTCTGATTTCCGTGAACGGATTAGACAAGCGGTCGTTTCTTTAAGTCAGATTGAAGGCAAAACGCTATCCAATATGTTCGCTGAGATAGCGGGCCTAAACTCTGACTCACTGCTGATTCGCCTTCAGCTGCCAAGCTCGGCATCCTCCATCCCCATTGACGATGCCCCTCGCCATGTAAAGGCCATTCGAAATCTCGTAGTTTATTCGGCATGCTCCGAAATTGATGCAAAGCCGCACTATGAAAATCCATTGTCGAGCGCTACACCATTGTTTGACAAGTTCGAGTTTTGCCACACCTTCAAAGGGAGTTTTGGTTTTGAAGTAGCAACCACCGTAGCCAAGCCATTAGAGACCGGCAATCTGTTTGAACCGCCCAAACAGCGGAAAATTGTTGAGCGAATAGTGCGCGGCTTGATTTTGCTAGATGAAGCGGTGAAGACAAGCGATCCGACCACACTTATATCGTCATACGATACCGGCCTAAACGCGAGGATGTGTGACGCACTTGCTGAAATAGGCCTGCTTGGCCAGATCCCATTTAATTTTGACATCCAATGGGCGACATCTATCTCGCCGTCAGATGATGTAAAAAATTTCCGGGGTCGGGTAATTGGCGAGGCAGAGGTCAGCATTTTGCAACACGTTGCCGAACAGCTGAAGATTGTCCAACCGCGGGCCGATGAAATTACTGGGATCGTAATTAACTTACATTGCGTGAACAATCCAAACGATAACGATTCACGACGAAACGTTGCTTTGAAAATTTTCCATCGCGAATATGGCCCAATCGAAGTGAAAATGACACTTGGACCCGATTGGTATTTGCAAGCCATTGACGCTCATACCACAGGTAAGCAAATTTACGCACAAGGTCAGTTGCAACGAAACGGAAATAGCTGGTCAATGGAAGCAATTACGAGGTTCCGAATTGTGGATAAGGCGTCCTCGTAGGCAGCTCACACCTAATTCTCAACGGCCATTACAAAATTCGGGGCAGCGTGACAGAACAGTGAGCAGAATCACGTAGATTTAAGATCGAATGTTCCAAAGCCGTACCCACACCCCGGAATGCGTTCGGTAGGAACCAGGCTTAACCGTCATATGCATGTACTACTGCGCAATTTTGATACTCGCCCCAGAACCTTTTCCTCTTTGAGCCACATTGCTTGTACCTTGATTGCACCTGAAATATTCTCCACAACACTTGCCGAAGTTAGTCAAATTACACTTACACGCATATCAAGGGAAAAGAAAATTATGGAAAAAATCATTCTGAGCAATTGCCTTTCCTTTATCAAAGAGATCGATATATTCGACCTCGTTGCCAATCGCGTTTTCTTCCGCGGACAGTCCATATCCGGTAATTTATTACCTTCAATAGCGAGACTTGATCCGAAAATTGATACTACTGTGATGGAAAAAGAAATTCTCAAGCAATTGAGATTGCAAGGTTCGTCAATGTTGCCTGATTCAAATGAAACAGATCTCGATATTCTAGTTCGCGCTCAACACTACGGGCTTAAAACCCGCCTGCTTGATTGGACAAGCAATCCACTTGCCGCACTTTGGTTTGCCTGCTCAGACAGGCGTCCAGGCGACGTCTACGTATATGCGTTGATCGCGGATGATCTTTTGGATGAGGACGTATTTGAAAGCAATCCGTTTGCAAGCTCAAAAACACAAGTTTTTCAGCCGCGTATGAACAATAATCGAATTATTGCTCAGCATGGTTGGTTTACGCTGCACCGATACTCAAAATCATCCAAACGATTTGTCTCGCTCGAAACCAACTCAGAAATCAAAAAGCATCTCTACCAATACACCATTCCGGCGCAGTATCGTGATGAAACTCTAATTTCGTTGGATAGATTGGGAGTGAATGCCAAGACTATCTTCCCAGATTTTGATGGGCTATGCAGGCATTTGAATTGGCAGTTCATTGCGTTATCACAATCTCAATAGGCATCAGCAAACGCGTCCTTTGCAGCCCGTCGTGCCGTATCTACCCTAGTTTGACTGGAA
This sequence comes from Collimonas arenae, assembly GCF_000786695.1. Taxonomy (NCBI): domain Bacteria; kingdom Pseudomonadati; phylum Pseudomonadota; class Betaproteobacteria; order Burkholderiales; family Oxalobacteraceae; genus Collimonas; species Collimonas arenae. The sequence goes on from NZ_CP009962.1 coordinate 3,164,679, forward strand.
TCATAGTCTGCCGACCCGATGTAATGCGCATTCTCCAGGAAGGTCTACAGACGGTATCCCACAGATCCGGCGATGGAATACCCTCCTCCGCCTTCTTTGTCCTTTGGTTCGATGTGCAAGCGACCATCAGCTCCGCCTCCTATACACACCCCGCGACGACGCCTATATTTGAGATATTTTTGCCAAATGTGAGGGCATAGAATGACAGAAAATCAAAACGAACATTCACGTACTACCATACAGATCACCGAAGAGTTTCTGCTCTCTGGCGCCAGCGCGCGCGGAGGCTGGACCCGTGAACAACTCTGCCTGCTCGGTGTCGCCGGGCCGGCTCCCAAGGGATGGAAGCGCTCCATCCTCGGTCAGATCATCGATATCGCGCATGCGCAAGAATTCCTAGCGATAGGACTAGCGCGCCGAAATCCTGTCGCCGTCGAGCCTACCAAGCTCTCCGTGCGCTCAAACCCTACTACGTTGTGGCTCTACGTGCTGGAACTGGCGAATAACAATTTCTACGTCGGAATGACGCGCAATGTCGAGGCTCGCTTCAAGCAACACCATTCCGGAGTAGGCTCGCAATGGACAGCCCTGCACCAGCCCCTGCGAGTGATGCGCTGCGCCAACACCGGTTTGACATCAGATAGCGAGGCCGCGCGCATCGAAGATGCCCTGACGGTCCAGACCATGGAACAGTTCGGTCGCCAGCACGTGCGAGGTGGACAGTACTGCATGCTTGATCAGGCGGAGGTGGATGCGGCGCTAGTGCGCCAAGGTCAATGGGAACGTATCCAACGAGCTGCCCTGAACCGCAGCAGCTACGAGCTACAGGGCAGTTGGCACGTGGCACTTGAAAATATACTGACGCTGGCCCTGCGCTACTACGAATCGCCATCCCCCAGCCTGCGCGACAACTTGTTTTCGGCCTTGTACGGACTGACGCGATACCGATTTTGGCACAGTGATTTTGATGCCGCACTGGACAGTGCATTCTGGGACGAAAAAGGAATCTTGCCAGTCCTGCTCAGCTTCCGTGACAACCGACCTGTGGCTTCCAATTGTCAAGATGCCTTCTGCGTGCTGGGTGGCGCAATGGCTCGCAGACGCCGGAACGGCCCTCCGTTCCATCACCTGTTTCTATTCGGATGGAGAGCGTTTGTGCCGTCGGCCACGACCTTACAGGCAGCGAGGATCGAACAGTGGCTGCGTGAGCTGCCCGCAGAGCGTGACCGCCGCTATGACGAATTCACAGGTATCCTACTGCCGCAAATGCGCTACCTGTTGCGAAGCTGACCGGCGTCCCCGTGCTCCGATTGCATATTGCAAACTATGCTGTAACTCATAAGTTGGACAACTCGCTATCATCAGATAGCAGATAACCAGCAAAATATTACCTCAATACTGAAACTATTTTGCAGCAGCGGCCTTTGTAAAAAGCCGAAGAGCCTTGCTGTATCCAGAGGGTTTCTCTGGCGTGATATCCATTTTTTCGGCAAGTTTTTCAACCAGTTGGTGTATATCCGCCTCAGAGGTGCCGCTGATAGCGTGAATCGCAGATAAAGGCGCTTTAAGATCGCTTCCCTTCGTCCCACCTATCATGATAGGTGCCAAGTAACGGCCGGCTCCCCATCGCGCACCAAGTTCAAACATAACGTAAATCGACCCCAGACTTACTGGACTCAAAAGAGCAATAAACGCTTGGCTCTCAAAAACCTCGGATCGAAGTTGTTGGTCTGAGTCTGCTCCAGCGGGCAATTTGTATCCGTCTACGCTTGTACAACGGATATCTTTGGAGCTCAAGTTCAAAGATGCTCGGATTAATTCCACGAGTGCTTCGGCGATCGTAGCGTCAGCGTTGCTGTGGCTTATGAATATTTTCATAGTCGTAGGTACTTCGGTGGCCGTCGATTCTATTAAATCACTTTGACGAAACTCTTGCAAAAGAGAGAGAGCTTCACTTGTTTGATCATCAGTGCTTTTCGCCCATCCGGGTTGTACGTAAAAAACACCTGGTGATGGTCGAGGCGAAGGGCGCCATGACACCACAAACTCTTGAGCTCGTTTTAACAAATATTCGACTTCACCAATTGCCTCCTTCGACGGGCGCTTGGCCAAAATGATAAGAGCGTCTTCGATCAGAGGAGCAATGGATGCCAATTGTTTGGGTTCAGAAGCGATGGCTGCTTGTGCGCCACGCACTGCACTACGGATTCGATTCCAATGATTCATAAATAAAAGAAAGTGGTTGTTCGACTTCATCAGAAGCCCGAGATATTCAGACCGCGTTGTACTATCAATTAAATTCCAATTACATCGGTTCCGGCTTCTTCAATGAAATATTCCTTATCGGAAGAAGAAATGACGCTATGAACCATTCGGTGGCAACGGCCAATCCTCCGGCACCAGAGCAGGCGGTTTAGTCCAAGGTTGCTCCACCAATGCATCTTGAAACCATTGATCTCGAAGGTTTGCGTGTTCGGTCACGATGAGTTGGAAACCTGGGACATCCTTCTTCGTGAAATTTAGCAAGAGTCGAACAGTCGACGGACAGCAGCTAGGTCGGCAAGGTCCTGTTCGCCAGCGGCATATGGGTTAGAAGGCGATTTGGCCACGGTCAGTCTTTCAAATAGATCGCCGCGCAATGCACCGATTCAAACATCCGAGCCGGATATAGCGGCACAACACTAGTTTGCGAAACTTCCATCCTGCCTCCTCTGTTTCCTTGCATTGCCTGTAGATCCATGGATCTACTCCGGCTGGAATAATAACAAATAATTAATACCAAAAGGAAATATTTCATTTTGGCTAAATTCCTGCTTTACTGAGCAATTAGTACATCTATGCAGCAAATTCAAGTTTAGGCATCAGCAAACGCATCTTCCGCAGCCTTACGTGCTGCATCTAAACTGGATGGGCTGGCATGATCGTCATCTGACCCAATGTAATGCGCGTTCTCCAGAAAGACCATGCAGACGGTATCCCATAGGTCGGGTGACGGGATGCCCTCCTCCTTCATCTTTTCTTTGGGCTCGATGTGATACCTGGCCTTCTCATCGAAGAAATAGGGAATCTTGGATGCCTGATCGAGCAGGTCTTGGACATGTTGATTGGAAAACGTGATGCGCGCGTCCTTCACCGCTTCTGCAGCTAGGACAGAACATTGCGCCCGCAGGTTGAAGAATCGATCCTTATTTTTCTTCTTGAAGCATGGATTGCCCCAGTTGATCTTGACGACGTTGGGGCAGCCGAGGTTTTCTAGCATCTTGGCGAACTGGATACCCTGCCCGCCAACGTCGACCAGGATGGTGCAGTTGGACAGACGTTGCGTGTAGTGGAACACCTCGCCGGCAATGTGCTGCCAGTCCAGAGCATTAGAAAAGATAGGCACCTCCATAATGTCCACGCGGCGCGGGTCAGCATCGATGCGATCGCCGTTGCCGATCACGCGCGCATAGGTGCCAACGGTCTTGTCACGGAACACGCCGGCGGCCACGTCGATGATAAACAGGTTGCCGTAGGGCTCGCCGGCGCTGATAGTGCGCTCTGCGCCAACCAGCTTCTCTACCTGGCTGCGGCCCAACAAGAAGCGCTCCGATTGCTCCGGAAACAGGCCCAATACGCGAATCTGATATTCGACGGAATCCCGGCCGCCGCTCTCCTTCTCCCGCTCCTTGAGCCATTTGGTGGTCGCAAACGGCGAACGCTCGGAATTAAAGCGCAACGAATGCCATGAGCCGCCATTGCGTGCCGACAGCTTGTGATGGGAGGCATGATGCCGGCCACTGCTACGGACGCCCTGAGACGCAATCAGCGTGCGGTTGCAGGGCTGCGTCTGCGTACCGTCGATCACGTCGAAGTGGTCGTCGCTCACGCCGGCGGCCTCGTCGACAATGATCAGCTGGGCCCATCGGTGCTTACCGGCGATGCCGACAGACTGTCCCTTGGCGAGCGCGACACGGCCGACAAACCATTGCTCTTCGAAGCCAGTCACGTACACGCGGGTCTTTGTGATGACAAAATAGTCGCACAGCCAGGAATGCGGACCGTTCGCCATGGCAATCTTCGAGTCCTGCATCTCCTTCCACACGCCGTCGGCCACCTGCTGCAGGTTCGGCGCGCCGATGTAGGTATTGGAACCAATCTCCAGCTTGCCATCATAGACCGCATAGGGATAGCACAATAAGTGCCAGAGTGCGATACGGCCAAACGAGTTCGTCTTGCCGGTGGACGTGCCGGAAGGCGAGGCACTAAAAAAATGGACACTGCGCACGCGCTTTGACAGCGCGCGGGAAGCAGCAGCCCATAAAGCTGCCAGCGATGGCAACGACTACCTGGCCGGACGCATCAAAGAATTTCAATTCAGAGATATCCGCCCTAAGGCCGCAAGTGAAATTGACAGCCTCACCGAGGCGAGTAAATTGCTTGGCCACACGGAGGAGGAGATTACCAGGCAGGTCTATCGGCGCGTAGGCGAGAAAGTCAAACCGACCAGATAGACGACTATTCGAGCAAAAAGGCCGCCCGAAGGCGGCCTTAGCTTTACAACATCAAACGGTCAAAGCCACTGCAGGATCAATTTAATAATTACGACCAGCGCAATTATGTTCAATTGAATTTCAATTTTTAACTTCATCTCAAATTTCCATAAGAGATGAGCCAGTGTGATGCAAGTTGGTACACTAAGGCAATGGTGCTGTGTTGATTTGGCTCAAATAGCAAAAAACGGATAAATCCTTGCCAGGATGGAAGTCCGTCACCATTGCTTATTCCACATCAAATTACCAAAAGATCTACACAAAAAAACATCATCGCAGGCAATAGAAAAATGCCCTACTTGGCGCTGTTCTTTTAAATATGCGGAAACGATGAAAAATGCGGAAATGATTTCTGCTCGTAGGCTTGGGCAGAAAAGTAAAACGGCCCGCAAAGGGCCGTTTTACTTGAGATCTGGCGGAAGCGGTGAGATTCGAACTCACGAACGGGATAAACCGTCGCTAGTTTTCAAGACTAGTGCCTTCAACCACTCGGCCACACTTCCAGAGAGGCGTAATTATACCTAATTCGCAACAGATTAACGATACCTGCCCTGCTTTTTATTGAAATTCTCCCGGATTGACCAGGAAAACAGCTCAATCCTGCAGGAACATTTGCTGCAAGTCATTCAAAAACCGCTGACCCAGTGCGGTCGGCTTGATGATTTTGTGATCGCGATACAGCAAGCCTTTGGCTTCGGCCTGGTTCAGGGATTTTTCTATCGTGTTGAGCGCCAGCCCGGTGCGTTCGCTGAACAGATTGACTTCAAAGCCGTTATTTAAGCGTAGCGTGTTCAACATGAATTCGAAGCCGAGATCGTTGCGGTTGATTTCCACTTCTTCCTGCACCACGTTCCCCAGCCGGCTGTGTTCCAGATAGGCTTTGGGCTGTTTGTAGCGCATCTGGCGTATGACGCGGTGCGGGAACGACAGCTTGGTGTGGGCGCCGGCGCCGATGCCGAGGTAATCGCCGAATTGCCAGTAATTCAGATTGTGCCGGGCCTGGCGTCCGGCCTGGGCGTAGGCGGACACTTCGTAGTGGCCGTAGCCGGCGGCGCAGGTGTGTGCGCTGATCATGTCTTGCATTTCTGCGCTGGCGTCAGCGTCAGGTATCGCTGGCGGATACTTGGCGAAGTAAGTGTTTGGTTCCAGCGTCAGATGGTACAGCGAGAGGTGCGGCGGCGCGAAGCCGATGGCGGTGGCGACGTCTTGCTGCGCTTCTTCCATGGTTTGCGATGGCAGCGCATACATCAGGTCGAGATTGAAATTGTCGAACGTCGCATGGGCGATCTCAACTGCCCTGCGCGCTTCGCCGTCGTCGTGAATCCGTCCCAGCGCTTGCAAATGGCGCCCATTAAAACTCTGGATGCCGATCGACAGGCGGTTGATGCCGCTGTTGCGGTAGGACTTGAACTTCTCGGCTTCGAAGGTGCCGGGATTGGCTTCCATTGTGATTTCCGCTGCGCCATCGAGCGGCAGCAAAGAGCGCACGTCGGACATCAGGCGATCCAGTCCGGCTGCCGACATCAGGCTGGGCGTACCGCCGCCGATGAAGATCGTGTAAATCTTGCGGCCCCAGATCAGCGGCAAGGCTGCTTCCAGATCGGCGCGCAAGGCGGCAAGATATTCTTCTTCAGGAAAACCGCCCGTGGCTTCATGCGAGTTGAAATCGCAATACGGGCACTTCTTTACGCACCATGGGAAGTGGATGTACAACGACAGCGGCGGCAAAGCGCTCAGGCTGAGCGCACCCGGTTGCAGATAGGCCAGCGCGGCTTGGGCAGCGGCGGATGGTTTATCGGCAGGAGCGCTTTTGGCTTGTCCTGGCATGCCGATGGGCTTGATCGGGATCATCGTAGTTTCTCTACCAGCGCGCGCAATGCCTGGCCGCGATGCGATATCGCATTCTTCTCGGCGGCGGTAAATTCGGCCGCGGTTTTGTTATGCTCAGTGATCAAAAAATAGGGGTCGTAGCCGAATCCGCCCGCGCCGCGTGCCTCGCTAATGATCTGGCCGTTCCAACGGCCGTCGGCGATCACCGGCTGTGGATCGTCGGCATGGCGCACAAAGACCAGCACACAATAATAATAGGCCGATTTGTCAGCATGCGAAGCCAGGTCATCGAGCAGCTTCCGGTTGTTGGCTACGTCGGATTTAGGTTCGCCTGCGTAACGTGCCGACAGCACCCCTGGCGCACCGCCCAGAGCGTTGACACAGACACCTGAATCGTCGGCTAATGCCGGCAAACCTGTCAGACGCGACGCGTGACGGGCTTTGGTGAGGGCGTTTTCAACAAACGTCAGATACGGCTCTTCTGCCTCGGGGACGTCAAATTCACCTTGCGGACGAACGTCGAAATCGATCTGCGCCAGCAATTGGCTGAATTCTTTTAATTTTCCGGCATTATTGGAGGCCAGAACAAGGGTGCGCGACATGGGCTACTCGAAACAAAGGAAGGAAAGGCGCTATTTTACAGTGCTCGGGAGAGACCGCCTGTTGGCCGCTCCGGTTGATGACTTAAAGACATGCTCCATAAAAGCTACGAAAGACACGAAGAAATCTTCAGAGGATTTTTTCGTGTCTTCGTGTTTTCCGTGAACGAGAACCTTGGCGAACGAACGACGCTCAAGAAGCGCCAGCACACCGGATCAGGCTACGCGCTTGCCCAGGATAACCAGATCGCGTTCGATACCGTCCAGGGTAGCAACGCGCGGCATATTCGCCCAGCGTTCAAAGCCAAACGCATCGAACAACTTCAGACTTGGCTGGTTATGGCCGAACACAAAACCCAGCAAAGTATGCACACCGATGCTCGGGGCGTGCTCGATGGCCTTCCCTAGCAAATATCTGCCCATGCCTTTGCCGCGCGCATCTTCATGAATGTAGATGGACAGTTCCGCAGTGCCGGCATAGGCCGGACGGCCATAGAAATCGGAATACGAAAGCCAGCCCAACAACGCCATCTGGCCATCTGCGCCCTTCTGTTCCACCACCCACAGCGGGCGACGCTCTGGATTATGATGATCGAACCAGGCTTGGCGCGAAGCCACGCTGACCGGTTCGGTATCGGCAGTCACCTCGCGCGAGGCCACAGTGCTGTTGTAGATGGCGACGATCGCCGGCAAGTCTTGCTGGACCGCCAATCTGAAACTGTAATCCGTGTGATTCATATCGATGCAGTAATAAGTAATAGTCTGTCTTAGTAGGTATGCGTCGGCCGGGCCGAGCCGAGTGCAGATCCCAACACTTCTTCAATCCGCTTGCGCAGACGCTGGCCGCTATCGTCATCGGGAAAATGCACACCCACGCCCTGCGCCTTGTTGTTATTGGCGTTTTTCGGCGTAATCCACGCCACCTTGGCGGCGATTGGATATTTGGTGCCGTCGTCCATCAGACTCAGGATCAGGTAAATTTCGTCGCCGATGTGATAGATCTTGTTGGTCGGCACAAAGATGCCGCCATTGTTCAGGAACGGCATATACGCGGCGTACAGCGCCGATTTTTCCTTGATTACCAGCGACAATACCGAGGGCCGGGATAATTTGACCGGCTCGGCCGGGATTGTAGTGTTCTCTGCCATCTCGATCCTATAAATAAAATTCAAGCAAACATGGTGGCGTAGTCCAGTAGCATCTCTTCAATGAAGAGTCGCGCCGACAGCGGATGTTCTGCAATCGCCCGGCGCTCGTTGCTGCTTTTCAGCGCTCGCAGCAGAGCACCGGTATCCACTTTGGCTGCCAGCGCGGCCAGCGCCTTTTCATAACGAGGATAATACCGGATTGTGCCGCACAATTTAAGCGAAAACAGGTCGTACAGCCAGCGCTGTTGCCAGGTTACCAGCTCGGCCACCGGCGCTTTTTGCAAGAGTTCAGCGCATTTCAGCGCGCCATTGATGCCGGGCCGGGTCAAATGCTGCAAAAATGCATCGATCAGCTCGCGCCCTTCGCTTTGCGACTGCGCGTAAGCGGTCAGCGGAGCGCCACCCTGCTCGGCCAGCCAGACATCGGCATCCTTGACGTCTTGCAGGCGTAGCCAGGCCAGCGCCTGCTCGCGTGAAGGTAGCGGCATGGCGAATTTACGGCAGCGCGAGAGGATGGTCGGCAGCAAGCGGTCCAGGCTGTTCGAACTCAGCAGGAAAACCGTATTCGGCGGCGGCTCTTCCAAGGTTTTCAGCAAGGCGTTGGCGGCTGCGGTATTCAGCGTTTCAGCCGGATACAGCAACACTACCCGCTGGCCCTGGCGATGGGTGGAAATGTTCATGAAGCCGGACAAGGCGCGGATCTGGTCGATCTTGATTTCCTTGGACGGCGCCTTGGCTGACTTGGCGGTCTTCTTGCCATCGCCAGCCTCGCCTTCAGCGGCGTCCGGGTCGCCCGCCTCGTCACCATCCAGGATCTCTGGCCGTACGCGCCGGTAATCGGGATGGTTATATTGCATGAACCAGCCGCAAGAGCCACATGTGCCGCAAGCATGGCCATCCGCCTGCGGCGTCTCGCACAACAGCGATTGCGCGAACTGTTCGGCGAACACGGTTTTACCTATGCCTTCGGCGCCATGAAACAGGATTGCGTGCGGCAAGCGCGTCCGCATCTGCTGCAATTGCTGCCAGACGTCGCCTTGCCATGGAAACAAGGAATTACTCATGCATCAGCTTTACACAGGCCGGCGATGATGTGCGCCAGCGTTTGCTGGATTTCCGCAATCGTCCGGGTGGCGTCGATGATCTGGAAGCGCTCAGGAAACTGCGCTGCACGTCGCAGATATTCGGCCCGCGTGGCGGCGAAGAAATCTGCTTTCTCCTGCTCGAATTTATCCAGCGTCCGGGTTGCATCCAGGCGGGTCCGCGCCACTTCGAGCGGCACGTCGAACAGCAAGGTCAGGTCCGGTTGCAGATGCGGATGCACCCATTGCTCCAGCGCTTCCAACTTCGCCAGCGGCAATTGCCGGCCGCCGCCCTGATACGCAAAGGTCGCATCGCTGAAACGGTCTGAAATCACCCAGTCGCCGCGCGCCAGCGCCGGCTCGATAACCTGCGCCAGATGCTCGCGGCGGGCGGCGAACATCAGCATGGCCTCGGTTTCCAGATGCATCTTCTGGTGCAGCAAGACTTCGCGCAACGCCTCACCCAATGCTGTGCCGCCCGGTTCGCGGGTAGCGACCACGGTCAGGCCGTGCTGGCGCAACAACTCCGCCACAAAACCGATATGGGTCGATTTGCCGGCGCCGTCTATGCCTTCAAATGTGATGAATTTTCCTGATGCCATTATTTAACCTGAATATTTAGAGGCTGTTGCAAACACACCTGGCGTTGTTGCTTCTTCTAGCCGTACTACGCGTACTGCCTTCGTCGGAGCGCCTAGCCATCTGCATTTGCAACAACCTCTTAAGCTGTATTTAAGCTGTATCACGCTGTGGAATAGCGCTTCTGTTTCGTTGTCATTATCGCGCATCGCAAGAAAATCCAGCATCTATTAACACTGAATTAACGCTGGATTCACATCGCATTAGCGTTGATATTGATTGACTGCCTGGTTGTGCTCACCCAGATTGCTCGAGAAATGACTGCTGCCATCGCCTCGGGCGACAAAGTACAAAGCATCGGTTTGCGCCGGATGCAGCGCCGCGGCAATCGATTCGGCGCCAGGTAAGGCAATCGGTGTCGGAGGCAAGCCGCCGCGCGTATAAGTATTGTACGGTGTGTCTGCAGTCAGGTCGCGTTTGCGGATAATGCCCTGGTATTGGTCGCCCATGCCGTAAATCACGGTCGGATCGGTTTGCAACAGCATGCCGATCTTGAGGCGATTGACAAAGACACCGGCGATCGTACTGCGGTCAGCCCGGCGGCCGGTTTCTTTCTCCACAATGGAAGCCATGATCAACGCGTCGTAGGGCGTCTTGTAGGGCAACGAGGTGTCGCGCCCTTCCCAAGCCTGGTTGAGGCGCTTCAGCAGCAAGGCGTGCGCTTGCTTGTACACTTGCAGGTCGCTGGATCCTTTGGCGAACAAATAGGTATCCGGGAAGAACAAGCCTTCTGGCATGGTGTAGTCAGGCGTGATCTTTTCCAGCAGCTCAGCATCGGACAACGCCGCAGTATCGTGCTTCAGAGAAGCCTGCGCCGCCACCGCCTGCCGCATCTGGCGGAAGGTCCAGCCTTCGATCACGGTCAGCGATTCTTGCGCAAACTCACCGCGTACCAGCTGCGTCAGCAACCGCAACGGCGTAGTGCCGGGTTTTAACTCATAACTGCCGGCCTTCAGCTTGCCACCCTTGTCAGTAACGCGCGCCAGCAATTCCAGCAACTCTGGATTCACGCCAACCCCGGCGTCAGCGATTTGCTGCACCGAACTTGCCAATGTACTGCCGGGTTTAATTGTGAACGGACGCACTGCCCCAGCCTCAAAAACCGGTTGCTTGGCCCAGTAAGCCACGCCGCCAGCCGCCAGAGCACCTAGCAAGATCATCCACAACAATAGTTTTTTAAACAAGACCGGTCGCTCCGAATGGTTTTCACGCATCGCCCAAAATCGGCCAATTCCAACGCCTTTTTTGTGACATCACTATAATCAACCCAATATGATAATCGCTGTTTTGGAAATGCCCTCAATTTATGAATGAAATAACAAGTACTTGGCAAGAATTTTTACAGCAACAAGCGTTGGCGACACTGCCGGCCGCTGGCAATGCCAACCCCTCTTTTTTTGCGCCGCTGCCTGATCTGGGCCTGATCGCCTTGAGCGGAGAAGACGCCGCCAGCTTCCTGCACACCCAACTCACCAACGACGTCCAGAATCTGAATCCCGGCCAGGCACGGCTGGCCGGCTACTGCTCACCCAAAGGACGTTTGCTTGCAACTTTCCTGATGTGGAAGAGTGGCGACAATATTTTGCTGCAACTACCGCGCAACATGCAGGCGGCGATTCAAAAACGCCTGCAAATGTTCGTGATGCGCGCCAAGGCGAAACTTGTCGACGTATCGGATACGCAAATAGTGCTTGGCGTGGCTGGCGATGGTGCAGGAGCAGCCTTGACGCCCTGGTTTCCGACATTGCCAAATACGCCCTATGCCAAGATAGATAATGAGCACGGCAGCCTGATTCGCGTCGCCGATGCCAGTTCCGCACCGCGTTACCAATGGATCACCAGCCCCGAGATCGCGATCGCTGCATGGCCGTTGCTCAGCAACAAGCTGCAGGCGCTCGATGCGCAAGCCTGGCGCCTGAGCGACATCCAGGCCGGCATCCCGCAAGTCACCCTGGCCACGCAAGAACAATTCGTGCCACAGATGATTAATTTCGAAGTGATTGGCGGCGTCAATTTCAAAAAAGGCTGTTATCCGGGGCAAGAAATTGTCGCCCGCAGCCAGTATCTGGGCAAGCTCAAACGCCGCACAGTACTGGCTACAGTAGAGACAATCGGCGTCGCCGCAGCCACCGAAGTATTTTCCAGCAACGATCCGGAACAGCCTTGCGGCATGATCGTCAATGCAGAAACGAACAGCGCGCACAGTAGCAGCTGCCTGCTGGAGATCAAGCTTGCTGCACTGGAAAGCGGCGGCACGATACATCTGGGCTCTGCGGACGGTGCGCAGATGCAGATCCAGACCTTGCCCTACTCGATCATCGACGTGACCGACTCAGAACTGTCGGCCTGAGCAGAAGATGAGCACGAATATCTATATCTACTACAAGGTCGCTGCCGCCCGCGCTCAGGAATTCGACCGCGCGGCGGCCAAGATGCAGGCCGAGCTGTCGCTGCAACATCAGATCAATACAGCGCTCAAACGCAGCGCGGAGATGAAAGACGAACAGCATACCTGGATGGAAGTGTATTCTTCGGTGCCGCCGGATTTTATGCAATTAATTGATGAGGCCGTAGCCCGGCACGGCTTGGCTGCCCTCATCGAGAGTCCTCGTCATACCGAATTTTTTGTGAATATCTCATCATGTGCTTGATTGTTTTTGCGTGGCAAGTCATTCCTGGCTCGCCTCTGATAGCCGCCGCCAACCGCGATGAATTTTATGCGCGCCCGACAGCTCCCGCCAGTTGGTGGGAAGATCAACCCGACATCTACGCTGGCCGCGATCTGAAAGATGGCGGAACCTGGATCGGCATTACCCGCGGTGGTCGCTTCGCCGCCATCACTAATGTACGCGCGCCCTCAGAACGACGGCCCGATGCACCCAGCCGCGGCGCACTGGTATCGGACTTCCTGGGCAGCAGAAAAACGGCAGCCGAGTATGTCGCTGAAATCGCAGTGGATGCAGCCCGCTTCAACGGCTTCAACCTGCTGGTCGGCGATGGCAAGCAGTTGATCTGGTATTCCAACAAGGGCGAAACCGATGCCCGCAACGGCCAGCCTTTGGCACCGGGCGTGTACGGTTTGTCGAATGCCACGCTGGACGTCTGCTGGCCCAAGGTAGTGCGCACCAAAGCCCAATTTTCCAGCCTGCTGTGCCAGGGCGCGCCGGACGCCTGCTTCTTTGACATGCTGAGCGATACCACCCGCTCCGGCGACTGCCGCCTGCCCTCCACGGGCGTTGATATCGAAACCGAACGCATGCTGTCCGCGGTATTCATCGAATCGCCCGACTATGGCACCCGCGCCACCACCCTGGTCAAGCTCAAGACCAACGGCAGCGCCATGCTGCATGAAAGAGTCGCGACGCCATCCGGCGCACCGTGCCGGACCCACGCACCATCCAAATCGACACGCCGCTGTTCACGCTGAATGCAAACGCCAGTTATATAACGTCCCGGCTGCTTTCAGGTAAACACGTGGCGCATGCAGATATGCGCAATACCGGCTTCGTAGAATTCCTCGCCGTCACGGATAAAACCGTGGCGCCCATAAAACGCTTCCGCTTGGGTTTGCGCATTCAACGCCGCTTCGCTGTCGCCGCGCTGGCGCGCCTTTGCCATCAAGGCTTCCAGAATGGCGGCGCCAATTCCCTTGCTGCGCCCTGTCAAGCGCACAGCCATGCGGCCGATGTGACCATCAGGCAGCAAACGGCCAGTGCCGATAGCTTGGCCGGTTTCGTCATAGGCGACGGCATGCAGGCAATGCTCATCCATATCGTCCCACTCCAGTTCGACCGGGATTTTCTGCTCGATCACGAAAACGTCGAAACGCACGGCGCGGGCGTCGGCTTTCTGCACTACCCAGTTGTCGACGGTCAGATGAAATTTCATGGCTTTACTCGTATAAATTGATGGTCTTCTTCAACCCGGTTTGATCTTGAGGGCTGCGCGGTGGTGTCGGAGATACTTGAAAGTACCCATCGCCTTGGCCACCAGATGATCGCCGTGCCATAGCTCGGCGTCGCAAAAACACATGGTGGTGGATTGGTGAAAAGCCCGGCCTTTGGCGACGATACGCGCGCCGGTCTGGCCAGCCGGCTGCAGAAAACTGGTTTTCATTTCAACCGTGACCGCTGCTTCGGCCTGCGGATAAAGCGAACGGCCGGCCAGCGCCATGACCACATCCAGCATGGTCATCGATACACCGCCATGCGTCACCTGCCAGCTATTCATGTGATGCGGTTGTAAAATCAGGGCCAGCTCGGCTGCTCCCTCGCCCATCGCGACGAATTCAACGCCGAGATAACTAAGAAAAGGATTGTCGATCGGGAAAACATGGGAAGGAAACATAACGCTGTTCAGCTCAGGTAGTCCATGCAATGGCGCGATTCCCGCACGGCACCGACGAAAGGCTTGATCGCCTCATGGGTTGGATGATGTTGATAGGCTTCCAGCGCTGCCTCCGATTCAAATTCTGAATAGAGCACCACGTCGCAGGTTGCATCCATTCCGGGCTGCGCTATCACAGCTTCGAACTTCAGCATGCCGGGTACGATGCCGGCGCAACCGTCCAGCAAAGCCTTCACTTTCAATGCATTGGCGGCCTTGTCTGCGCCTTCTGCCTGCTCTTTCAGTTTCCAGAATACGATATGCTTCAATGTCTTGCTCATGGGGATCTCTCCGATGTAGATGGGTGAAGCTGTTGCTTTGCCGATATGCCTTAAATTCATGCGCTATTTTACCCGCTCGCGCATCGCCTTATTCGATCAGTAATTTATAGGCAATCGTCCACATGGTGATGCCAACCACAACTTCCAGTATGCGCCAGGAAACAGGCTTGGCAAATATCGGCCGCAACAAGGCCGCGCCGTAGCCCAGTGAAAAAAAGAACACCAGCGAAGCCAGCATCGCGCCGGCAGCGAATTCGGCTTGCTGCCCCGGAAATTGAGTCGATATGGAGCCAATCAACAGCACCGTATCCAGATAGACGTGCGGGTTAAGCCAGGTTAGCGCCGCACACACCAGCAAGGTCGGTAGCAAGGCTGCTTGAGTATCCCCCGATTGCGTCAGTACTGCCGAGGACTTCCACGCAGTGATGAAGCTGCGTGCGCCATACAAGAACAAGAATGCCGCGCCACCGTAGCGCATCACAGTGGCCAGCCAAGGTGCATGGGTAATTACAATCGACAAGCCCAACACGCCTAGCAATATCAGGATGGCATCAGACAAGGCGCAAGTCAGGCAAACCCAAAACACATGTTCGCGTTTCAGCCCCTGTTTAAGAACAAAGGCATTTTGTGAACCGATGGCGAGAATTAATGAGAGAGAAAGCGTGAAGCCAGAAATAACAGCGGTCATGAATATTCAATGCAAGTTAATAGGCAAACGGCTCTCGCCATCGGCGTTGCCGTCATCCGTATTGCTGCGTTCGGCCACAAAGCGCGCCACGTCCGGGTCGGTAATAAAACTGGCGGCAGAACGGGCCGACAAGATGGCATCGGGAGACTGCGGCTTCGCAACAATGAAACCTTGCACGTAATCGACGCCAAGCTTGGCCAACGCTTCGATCATCGCGCAGTCTTCCACCCACTCGGCAATGCTTTTCATACCGAGGTTACGCGCCAGCTCGACGATCGCTTCGACAATCGCCTCATTGGCGGGATGCTTGTTCATGCTTTGAATGAATGCACCATCAATTTTCAACGCATCTGCCGACAGGCTCTTCAGATAGGTAAAGGAGGTATAGCCGGCGCCGAAATCATCCAGCGCCACCTTGGCGCCCAACGCTTGCAAGCGCTCGATGATGCGGCTGGTATGTTCCAGATCGTGCAATGCAACGCTTTCCGTCACCTCGATACACAGCATTGGCACCACCTTCAGGTGCTTTTCCATAATCAGGAAAAGATCCTGAATGAATTTTTCATCGTTGAGCGAAGCTCCGCTCAGATTCACGCAAACGAACCTGGTCAACGGTAGCTGCGATTGATGCTGGTCAAGCCACTCCAGCACCGTGGTCATGACCCAGCGATCAATTACTGCAATACTGCCGTTTTCTTCCGCCGCTGCAATCACCCTGGTTGCCGGCACAACTTTATTATCAGAGTCGCGCAGCCTTAGCAGCACTTCAAAATTGAGTGAAGCTTCAGGCTCTTTCAGCGACATGATCGGCTGCATTTCAACGAACAAACCAGGCGGCAAGAACTCCCCCCCCAGTCTTTCGATCAGACTGAGCTCTTCCATCCGTTCCCGGAATACCGAGGCATTCTTGTGATACACCACGATATGCTCGTCATGAGCCTTCTTGGCTTCGCGGCAAGCGCGATCCGCAGCTGAAATGGCGTCTTGCACACGCATGCCTGCAGCTACTTCGATCAAACCGATCGAACCTTTGACATGAAATGCGCGCGCGCCGATATGATAAGACTGATAGCTGATTCTTTGAATAATGGCAGAACAGATTTCAGTAGCGACGCTAATCTCTACATCCTGGAACAGGACAATGAATTCATCACCCCCGATACGGCCGATATGATTACCTTCGCCCAACGATAGCTGGACACGTTCACATAGCTGCTTTAACACTTCATCGCCGGATTGGTGGCCAAACAGATCGTTGATCAGCTTAAAACGATCCAGGTCAAGATAAGCCAGGGCTAGAGGCCGGTCATCGCATTGACGTTCGATGGCTTGCTCTAGCATGATCTCGATGCCGCGACGGTTCAA
Organism: Collimonas arenae; assembly: GCF_000786695.1. Taxonomy (NCBI): domain Bacteria; kingdom Pseudomonadati; phylum Pseudomonadota; class Betaproteobacteria; order Burkholderiales; family Oxalobacteraceae; genus Collimonas; species Collimonas arenae. Next base: position 3,181,229 of record NZ_CP009962.1, read on the forward strand.
CACGCCGGTCAGCGGATCGTGTTCGGCCAGGAAACGCAAACGCTCGACAGCATGGGAACGATCGGTGATGTCTTGCAACGAGCCTTCTATGCGGCCATTGGCAAACGTCGCTGTCACCAGGTAGGTACTAGCCTTGCCATCAACACCGCCAATCCCGTGAAGCTCGGCCTCATTACCGCCATTGCCGGAAACAATTTTCGACAGTCTCTCATGAGCGCCTGGCTCGAAATAGTCGTCCCATTTTTTTAGCCACTGCGTGCCAGCATCATGACCAAGAATTTTTTCCAGAGCCGGATTGGTGCGCACAAAGCTCCCATCCGCCGAGAGCGTAAACAAACCGATCGGGGTAACGTCGTAGGTAGTGCGCAATTCGGCCTGGACCATCGCCAATTCGCGTTTTCCAGCGCGCATTTGTTCAGCAAAAGCAAAAGACGCCATCAAACTCGACAGCAAAGCCACAATCACGTTGTTGGGAACCTCGTCCAGCGTCTTGATACCAAACGCAGCGGCCACCACCTCATCAACCCGCGTAAACAGCACGACAAACATGGATGCGCAGTACCAGAGCACTGCCCGGGTGCGGGCTTTCCACACGATGCGCGCGAGCAAAAAAATCAATATGAGTATGCCTGCGACAGTCCAGCACCATAACATAGGAAGAAAATGCTGATAGGACAGGAAAAAGGCAGCAACTAGCAAGACTGCACCCAGCCAGCGTAAAACATTTTGCAAGAAAACAAAGCCAATCTGCTTCAACTCATTCTGGAACAATCTGCCGAACAAAGTAAACGTCACGATGTAATAGGTGGCAAAGGTCAATTTGCGCAACCATGGTAGCCATTGGTTCGGAATCGTCCATATCAGCCAATGGGCATCCCATCCCATGGCATTCGCGCCGAGACGCAGATTACCCAGAAGCCATACCGCAAATAAGACATACATCCATTCACGATTGATTAGAGCTGCCACCAGCACAAACAGCGTCAGCGTCAACAGTCCGCCTTCCATCAAGCCTATGCCGCGATAAAACTCCTTCTGCGACTGCGCGAAATCGGAACTACCCCACTGACGCACGGAAATACGAGCAGGACCGGAAAAAACGCCCTTGCACAATACTTCCACGGGTAAAGAGCGCGCTGAAAAAGATAAAACAAATCCGGTTTTTTCCGCCTTGATCTGGCCATCGACCTTGTAGCGGCTACCCGTTCCAAGCAAGCGCTGGCCACCATCGCTCCAGCAACTCAATTGCTGCGCATGGCGCGATGGCAGCTCAAGTTCAGTAACAGCTGAATCAGGTGTCGCCGATACTACAAAAGAAAACCAAAACGGCGTCTCTTGCAGTTGCGTGTTGTAGTAAGCCTGCAGTGATGTCCCAGTCAGCTTCTGAAATGCCTGCTCCGGAAGAAGACGTTGCTTTGGGTCGCTCAATACATGTATTGGCGACGAGCCTGGCTCGTTATGTCCGAAACGGCTGTCGAGTGTAGCGAAAGCAAGGATCGTAAATACAACAACCAAAGCTGGCACCAATACTACCGAAAAATAGAACACCGCCCAGTCTTGCGGCTTGAGATTTTTGGTGAGACTTTTCGGCGTGTCGGCATGGAATAGCCACATAAACATCGCGTCCGTAGAGTGAGAGGGTTCTACTGTACTGTAAAAAAAGCACCATGATGTTCTTTTACGACAATATCACCCTCTCAATATCATATTTACAAATACGAATTGAATCGCTAACCCAGGGGCTTGTCTATCTGTTGTTGCCGTTCTTGATTATCATGGCGCATGGACGATGTGCCACGTTGGGCCATTAACGGATTGTAAGCCTGGTCAAGAATCAAATCGGCGTGATGTATTTCAAACATCAAGGCAAACAACGGATGTGCGGCAGCGGCCCAACGCGTTCTAGCGGTCGCGACTTCAAACGCCATGACACGATGGGGCAACATGCCGACATGTTGCATCGGGATGAACTGTCCTCCGGAAAAGACATCTTGAAACAACAAGGCATCATATTGCCGATCTAACGGCGAGCGCGCTGTAATTACCATCCAGTCGATCCCGTTCTCGAGACAGTACAAAAAATAAGCCTTGAAGAGTAAGGTTTTTACCATCTTACCGATTTGACCAGAAGCCACTCCCAGGCGCGTAGCCTCTGCCAAGTGCCAGCCCTGTAGCCATGGCGGCAACGTTACCGATTGCTCCAGTACTAATGGCTGATCAAGATTTGTTTGAATGCGCATCGTCCCCAAAGATGTGCCGTCGAGCTTGGACTCCGCCAATAATATAATCGTATCTTGCGCAATATCTGCCTGCTCAAACTCTCGCAGATTTTGGGCCAGTTCGGGCAAATGACGACTGTAGGCAGCATGGCGAATTCCTACTGCTTTCTGCAAAGCCTGTTCGTCATTCACTATTCGGATAGTAAATGGCAAGCGCTGCTCGCGCAGCGTTACCACAGGATTTTTTGACGGTAAAAATGGGGGTACGCTAACGTCGTCGATAACGTGATCGGATGAGATTATTGGATGATCTAGTTTCATGTCGAATGCTCCGAAGTAGAAAACATGGTTAACCGCTTTATGCATACATCGCATTACGGTACGACCAGATTCTCACGTTCGGCGCACTGAAGAAAACTAAACCCTGCTCACAATTTGATCATTAGTGGCATATAACTCATGTAAAACAACTGCAGACTCAAAATAATTAATTTTCAACAACATCTTGCACCTATTCAGTGCTGCCCTCCCCCTAAATAAGCTGCCTTGACTGCCGGATCGTTCTTCAGTTTTTCAGCCGGACCATGCACCGAAATCCGTCCATTTTCCAGCACATAACCATAATCGGCGACATTCAAAGCCGCCGCAGCGAATTGCTCCACCAGCAACATTGTTACACCCTCTGCCTTGAGCCGGGAGATGATGCGAAACACCTCTTCCACCAGAATCGGCGCCAGCCCCATCGAGGGCTCGTCAAGCAAAATCACTTCTGGATTGAGCATGACGGCGCGCGCCATGGCCAGCATTTGCTGCTCGCCTCCGGACAAGGTGCCGGCCAGCTGGGTTTGCCGCTCTTTCAAGCGTGGAAATAGTTCCAACGCCCGTTCAAGATCCTGTTTGATGTCACCACGCGGACGCATGCGGGTAAAGCGCGGAAATGCGCCGAGCAAAAGATTATCGACCACGCTCATGGTGGCAAACACTCGTCGCCCTTCAGGCGAATGCGCCAGCCCGGCACGCGCAATCTTGTGAGAAGCCAGGCCGGTTACATCAACCCCGGCCAGGGTGACGTTACCGGCTTTGGCTTTGATCATGCCGGAAATGGCGCGCATGGTGGTGGTCTTGCCGGCGCCGTTAGAGCCGATCAGCGTCACCACCTTGCCTTTCGGCACATCCAGCGAAATACCGTGCAACACTTCGACCTTGCCGTACGCGGCGTGCAAATTGGAAATCGAGAGCATCTTATGACTCCGCTAGATTGGAAGTGAATGGCGAGTCGGCGTCAGCTTCGCCGTCGCTGCCGCCAAGATAGGCTTCGATCACCTTGGGATCGTTTTGCACAGTCCCTGGTTTTCCTTCGGCGATTTTCTGGCCGAAGTCCAGCACCGTCACAATATCGGAGATCGACATCACGACATCCATGTGATGTTCGATCAGAATAATCGTAATGCCGTGCTCCCGGATTTTGTGGATGATCGCTATCAGCTCTTTGATATCCGGCGCAGTCAGTCCGGCCGCTGGCTCATCCAGCAACAACAGTTCCGGGTTCAGGCCCAGCGCGCGGCCGATTTCCAGTAGACGCTGCTTGCCATATGGCAGGTTACGCGCCTCCTCTCCTGCCAGATCGCTCAGTCCGACGAATTCCAGGATGCTGGCGGCGCGCTCCCTCGCACGCTGCTCTTCGCGTCGATAACGCGGCGTACTGAAGATCACGTCCAGCACACTACTGCGGAAGGTGTGGTGCAAGCCGACCAGCACATTTTCTGCGGCCGTCATTTCGCCGAACAGTTGCACATTCTGAAAAGTACGGGCAACACCGCCCAAGGCAATTGCCGAAGGCGTCGAACCGGAAATCGTCTTGCCATTGAATTCAACCTTGCCGGAAGTCGGCTTGTAAATACCGCTGAGGACGTTCATCATGGTGCTCTTGCCCGAGCCGTTCGGCCCGATCAGACCGTGCACACTGCCTTTGACGATATCCAGGTTGACTTCGTTCAAGGCCTTGAGGCCACCGAATTGCATCAGGATTTTCTGGCCGCTCAGCAGCGTACTGCCAACTGCGACGCTTCCAACGCTTGCTGCCCACACCTGTTCAGGGCTGACCACAACGCTGGCAGGTTTATCTGCTGCGTTCATTTTGCGGCCCATAATATTGCGGGCAAAGCCGACAATCCCATCCTGCAGGTAATAGACGACGAACAATGTCATCAAGCCGAATATCGTCAAACGCCAGTCGGTAATATTTTCCAGCCGATAGGAAAATATCGCCATGCCGACAGTGGCGGCCAATGGCACAGCCATTTCGCGCAACGTCTTGCGTTTTTTCCACAACAGGAATGCCGCCGCCAGTACGCCGATCACAGCTGCCGTGGTGGCTATCTGCCGAAACAGTTCGATATCCGCCAACAAGCTCGGCAGCATGACAACAATCAGCGCGCCAAGCAGCGAGCCGATACGGCTTTTTCTCCCCCCCATGATGACCGCCAGCAGGAACAGGATGGTCAGTTCGAAGTTGTAGGTGTTCGGTGAAATATATTCCTCGGAATAAGCATACAAGCTGCCAGCCAGCCCGGCCAGCGCGGCGCTGATCACGAATGCGATCACTTTGTAGCGGTACACCGAAACACCCATGCAATCCGACGCGATCGGGCTATCGCGGAGCGCCTGGAACGCGCGCCCCAGATGCGATTTGACGATGCGATGGACCACGATCAGCGACAGCACCATCAAGCCCGCCACCAGATAGAAATAGCCGACTTCATCCAGGCGATGGCCGAAAAAATCAGGCTTGTTCAGCTTGATGCCCATCGGGCCATCCGTCAGGAAACTCATTTCATTGATCAGGATCTGGATGATGGTGCCGAACGCCAGCGTCACCATGGCCAGGTAAGGCCCAGTCACGCGCAACGCGGGCAAGGCCAGGATGGCGCCGAAGCCAGCTGTAACAAGCAGGCTAGCCGGCGCCGCAATCAGGAACGGCCAGCCGAGCTTGAATACCAGCACACCGGTGGTGTACGAACCGATGCCAAACAAGCCTGCATGCCCGAGCGAAACCTGGCCGGTATAGCCGACTACGATATCCAGCCCGAACAGCAGGATGGCGTAAATCAGGATAGTTTCGGCGAGGTGGATGTAATACGGATTCGGAATAATCTGCGGGAATGCCAATAGCAACAAGATGCCAACGATAGACAGTGCGAATAACTTTTTATTCATGTTCACACCTTCTTGATGGCTGTCTTGCCGAACAACCCCGCCGGCTTGATCGCCAGGACCAGCAGTAGCAGCACCAGGCCGGGTACTTCCTTGTATCCGGTTGAAATATAGAAGCCGGTCAGTGTCTCAGCAATCCCCAGGATCAAGCCGCCGACAATCGCTCCCATGCCCGATGTCAGGCCGCCGATAATCGCCACCGCGAAGGCCTTCAGGCCAAGCGAAGTGCCCATGGTAGCGCCGGTCAGCGTCAGCGGCGCCACCAGTACGCCGGCGAAAGCGGCCGTTGCCGATGACAATGCATACGAAAACGTGATCACCATGCTTGTGTTGATACCCATCAGTCCGGCTGCATCGCGATCGTTCGAGGTGGCGACCACGGCCTTGCCATAGATCGATTTACGATTGAACAGTTCTACCGCCAGCATCATCGCCAGCGCACCCAACACCACCACAATTTGCATCGGCTGGACATTGGCGCCAAGTACTTGGAACGGCGTTGCCGACAGCGGCGTTGGAAAGGTCAAGTCATCCTTGCCCCAGATATTCTCAGCGACGTTTTTGAAGATGATAGCCAGTGCGATGGTCGACATGATCCAGCCGAATTCCGATTTGATCTTGAGTGCAGGACGTACGCCTATCCATTCGACCACCGCACCTTGCAGTGCACCGAACACGATCACCACCGGAATCATCAGCCAGTAGTTCAGATAAGGACCGCCATGGATATTGCCGACCAGGCTAAGGCCAACCAGGGCGCCCAGCATCAGGGCTTCGCCCTGACCGAAATTGAGGGTGCCGGAAGTGGCGAATGTGAGTTGATAACCGAATGCGATCACCGCGTAGATCATGCCAAGCGCGATGCCGCTGAAGACGAGTTGCAGCAGAATTTCCATGATGGGTCCGAGAAAATGCGCCAAGTACAGCAAAAAAAGCAGCAGCCGCGATATGGCAAAGCGGCGCTACCGTTCGACCCAATAAATCCAGCCCGCAAGCGCAGGCTGGAATTCGGATGCGTCGGGCAAATTACTTGCCGGTGACCACCATTGCGGCACACCGGCTTGTCATCACTTGGCTAATGCAACACGGCCATTCTTGACTTCGCCAATCACAACCATGCTCGACTTGATTGCTTCGTGGTCATCATGCGTGTACGGTTTAGAGTAATTGGTGACAACACCATCCACCGTACCGCTCAGGTTTTCCAGCGCCTCGCGCACCTTGACGCCGTCGGTGCTGCCGGCTTGCTTGATGGCTGCAACTAACAGATAGATGGAGTCATATCCCTGCGCTGCGGAAACCGGCGATGGAATACGATCCACTTTGTAGGCTTTTTGATAGGCTTCGATGAAAGCCTTGCGTTTAGGCGTGCTGGGATCCTGGATAAAGGTTTGCGGCATGCGCGCGCCTTCGCCGTTCTTGCCTGCGTTGTCGATGAAATTCCCCATCGACAATGTCCAGCTGCCGATGATGGGCACTCTCCAGTTCAGTTTTTCCATGCCGTTGGCGATTTGCGCCAGCTCAGGGCCAATGCCGTAGGTCAGCACTACCTGGGCTCCGCCCTGCTTCGCCTTGAGCAGCTGGGCCGTCATGTCGACGTCTTTCAGATTGTATTTTTCGACGGCGACCGGCTTGATGCCCTTGACGCCCAAAGCACGCTCCAGATCTTCACGGCCGAGCTGGCCATAATTGGTCGAGTCGGCCAGAATCGCGACCTTGGTATGTTTTTGGCGAATAACCGCTTCGTCGACAATCATCGCAGACTGGATGGTGTCGTTGGCGGCGTTACGAAACACGTAGTTATCCTTGTTTTCCGGCAGCACAAACTGCTTGGTGACGATGGTGCCAGTTGCCACGTTATCCATGACCGGGATCTTGGCTTCCTGATAGAAACGCTGCGATGCCAAGGCGACGCCGGTATTAATGAAGCCAACCGTCCCGACCACTTTTTCCTTATTGATTAATTCCTGGGCGATCTGGACGCCGCGTTCGTTCTTCGCTTCATCGTCGCGCTCAACCAGCTGCAACTGGCGCCCCAACACGCCGCCTTTGGCATTGATGTCGGCCACCGCCAGCTTAACGCCATCGCGCATGGAAACACCCATCGGCGCCGAGCCGCCGGTGAAAGGACCGCTGACGCCAATCTTGATTGGCTCTGCTGCCATACTGGCAAGCGACCAGCTCATCAACGCTGCCGCTATACATGCTTTACCTATGGTGTTCATGCATTCTCCTCCGTGTTTTTTATAAGATAAGTCCCGGCGTGCGCGCATGCCGAAGTACTCGATTAACGTAAAACCCCGCCAAGCTTACTGTAAAGAAATATTATCTGTATACAGACTTCTCCAGCATTTCAGTCCACCCTTACAAGTTCCTGACAACGGCCTTCCATTGCACTCTTATGACACATATTGCTATGTGTATATGGTGTCGCGCCGGGCCAGGCGGAACAACGCGTTTTGCCAACGCTACGATTGCTACAGACGAAAAAAAACCCCGGCGAACCGGGGTTTTTTGCGATGCTGATTCAGCGACTAAATTTAATTAGATAGCTTGAATGTTCGAAGCTTGCTTACCCTTTGGGCCAGCAGTAACTTCGAAAGAAACGCGTTGGTTCTCTTGCAGCGACTTGAAGCCGGAAGAATTGATTGCGGAGAAGTGTGCGAACAGATCTTCACCACCTTCGTCAGGAGTAATAAAACCAAAACCCTTCGAATCATTGAACCACTTTACGATACCAGTTGCCATTACATTTCCTATTTCAGTTAAGTTGGGCTGTCGCCCGTTAGATCGTTTGAAGCAAGAAAGAAATGACAGACTAATACTGCACTACTAGCTCGAATCTTAAACGATGTCGCATTATAACCGATAATTTTATTAAAAGCACGGGCCGGCAAATAAAAGTTGCGTCGAGAGAAAGAATTGCATTTTCGACTGCATTCCTCGAGCACTTTTAACGTACTCCGCCAAGTTTCAGCGGAGTCTTGGCATCATCTTTTATATAACTAAAACACATAACAAAAAGAAATTATTGTGTTTTGATAATTATATTAGCCACCATAGAATGAGAGCTCGCCTTACTTCATCACGATTGGGAGATCGCATGCTTCAGTTTTCCAGAAAGAAAATGCTCGGCCTGGCCTTTGCCGGCCTGAGCGCCCTGGTGTCTTTGAGCCCTGCGGCCGGCTACGCCGCTGATCTGAAGATCGGATTATATGCCGATGTATCCACCCTGGATCCGCACTTCAATAATCTCGCGCCAAATATCTCGCTTTCATCGCATTTGTTCGATGCCTTGGTAAATGTGGATGCCAACGGCCATTTGATTCCTGGCCTGGCGACTTCCTGGAAGGCGATCGATCAGCTGACCTGGGAGTTCAAGCTGCGCCATGGCGTCAAGTTCAGCGACGGCTCCAACCTCACTGCGGAAGATGTTGTGTTTTCGCTGGACCGGCCCGCCACCCTGACCAACAGCCCGGGACCATTTACCAGTTACACCAAGCAAATTATCAGCAAGCAGGTAGTCGACCCATATACAGTACGGCTGAAAACCGCCACGCCATATGGTCCGCTGGCGCTGGACGTCAGCACGATTTTCATCGTCTCGAAGAAAGCCGCGCAAAACGCCACGACCGACGATTTCAACAGCGGCAAGGCGCTGGTCGGCACCGGGCCTTTCAAATTCGCCAGCTTCAAACGCGGCGACCGTATCGAACTGGTGCGCAACGATGTCTATTGGGGTGAGAAACCAGCATGGGACAAAGTCACCTTCCGTATCCTGACCTCGGACGGTGCGCGCCTGGCAGCCTTGCTGGCGGGTGAAGTCGACGCTATCGAAAATGTCCCGCCCGCCGACCTGGCCAAACTGAAAACCAATCCGAAATTCACACTGGCGCAAAAAATATCCTGGCGCACCCTCTTCTGGACCCTGGACCAGTCGCGCGACAAGTCACCTGACATTACCGATAAAAACGGCAAACCGCTGGACAAGAATCCCTTGAAAGACGTGCGCGTGCGGCAAGCCATTTCCAAGGCGATCAATCGCCAGGCCCTGGTCGACCGTACCCTAGAAGGATTGGCAGTGCCGGCTTCGAATATCGTCGCACCCGGTATCCTGGGCTATGCCGATACATTGAAAGTGGAAAAATACGATCCTGAGGGCGCCAAGAAACTGCTGGCGGAAGCTGGCTATCCAAACGGCTTCGGCATCACGTTGCATGGTCCGAACAATCGCTACATCAACGATGAGCGCGTAGTACAGACGGTGGCGCAATTCCTGAACCGGGTCGGAATCCAGGCCAAGGTGGAAACACTGCCGCTGGCGGTCTACTTCGGCAAGGCGCGTGCTGGCGAGTACAGTGCCGCGCTGCTAGGCTGGGGCACGCTGGCCGGCGATTTCGGCTTGCGCACCCTGCTCGGCACCACCAACCCGGATACCGGCTGGGGCTCCTGGAACTGGGGCAAGTACAGCAACCCGAAACTGGATCAGCTAGTGCAATCGTCGCTGGCTTCGGTAGAGCAGAAGCAACGCCAGGATTTTGCCCGCCAGGGCGCCGTGCTGGCACTCAACGACTACGCGCTGATTCCGCTGTATCACCAATACGCGACCTGGGCACTGCGCAAGGGGCTGAAGTACACGCCGCGTACGGATGAATTTACATTTGCATATCAGTTTCATCCCGAATAACCACATGCAACAAAAAAGCCGCTAAAGATAGCGGCTTTTTTTGTTGGATCGGCATATCCTATGCCCTTGCCTCGCACTGACTCCCCTGATTCTGCTACCGAATAATGACCACCCCCGCTGCTGCCCCCGACCCCACATCCACTCCCGAAACAGAATCAGCCCTGCGTCATCGCCCGTTCACCTTGTTCTGGCGTGCGCGCGTTGCATCCACCGTCGCCAACCAGATGCAGATCGTCGCGGTGGGCTGGCAGGTTTATCAACTTACGCATAGCGCTTTCGACCTTGGGATGGTCGGCCTGGTGCAGTTTCTGCCGGCCTTGTTCCTGGCGCTGGTGGTCGGCCATGTCGCCGATCGCTATGACCGCCGCAAGATTGCCCGCATTTGCCTGTTTATCGAGGGCCTGGCAGCCGCCGCGTTAGCCGTCGGCAGTTACCACGGTTGGCTGACCAAGGAGGCGATCTTTGCGATTGTGTTTGTGATTGGCGCCACCCGCGCTTTTGAATCACCCACCTTGCAAGCGCTGGTGCCCGGCTTGGTGCCACCGAAATTACTGCCGCGCGCTATCGCCTGGTCGGCATCGGCCACGCAAACTGCCGTGATTATCGGCCCGGCGCTGGGCGGCTTTATGTATGTCATGGGACCAAGCGCGGTGTATACCAGCAGCAGCGTTCTGTTCATTGGCGCTAGCCTGCTGGTATCGCTGATCCGGATTGAAAGTGTCTTGCCACGGCGCGAGCCGGCTACGGTCAAATCCTTGCTGGCAGGAATTGCTTTCATCAAAAGCAGGCCGGCGATTCTCGGCGCCATTTCGCTGGATCTGTTCGCCGTGTTATTGGGTGGCGCCACCGCACTGCTACCGATTTATGCACATGACATTCTCGCGACCGGCCCGCTAGGCCTCGGCTTACTACGTTCGGCGCCGGCGGTAGGCGCTTTGTCTACTGCAATTTTCCTGGCGCGCCGTCCCTTGAGCCGGCGTGTCGGACACACCATGTTTGCCGCAGTGGCCGTCTTCGGCGTAGCGACGATGGTGTTTGCGTTGTCGCACTGGTTTATTTTGTCACTGATGGCACTGGCAGTGCTCGGAGCTTCCGACATGATCAGCGTAGTGGTACGCTCATCCTTCGTCCAACTGGAAACGCCGGACCATATGCGCGGCCGCGTCAGCGCTGTCAATTCCGTGTTCATCGGCACCTCCAACCAGCTCGGCGAGTTTGAGTCTGGTGTTACCGCAGCCTGGCTGGGTCCGGTGCATGCGGTTCTGCTTGGTGGTGTCGGCACCATTGTGGTGGTGGTGTTATGGATACGGTTGTTTCCGACCCTGTTCGGTCTGGACCGGTTGGCTAATCCGCATGCGGCGACCACTGCCACAGTCAAAACCAGCTGATCCCTTGGCCTGCTCAGCCAATCAGGCCGCGACCTGCAGCAAAATGCGCTTGCCGCTATACTGCATATCCTCCTCAGAATATGGCGCATGCAATTGAGCGGCCTCACATCTTCGCAAATCATTTAGTTATTTTTCTGCCTGCAGCAAAGGAAGCCTCAATGCAATATCGTGAACTCGGACACAGCAAGCTCAAAGTCAGCCTGATAACACTCGGCACCATGACCTGGGGCGAACAAAACAGCGAAACAGAAGCACATGCGCAAATCGACCTGGCGCTCGCGCATGGCGTCAATCTGATCGACACCGCAGAAATGTACCCCGTGCCGCCGCGCGCCGAGACGCAGGGACTGACCGAACGTTATGTCGGCAGCTGGCTGAAAAAATCCGGCAAGCGCGATCAGGTGATGATCGCCACCAAGGCGACCGGACCGGCGCGCAAACCGCACAATCCGCGCCATGTGCGCGGCGGCGTCAACAATTTCGACCGCAAGGGATTGACTGAAGCGTTGAACGGCAGCCTGGAACGGTTGCAGACAGATTATGTTGATCTCTACCAACTACATTGGCCTGATCGTAGCGTCAACTGTTTCGGCATGCTGAACTACACGCATATGGCTGATGAGGATACGGTGCCGATCGAGGAAACGCTGACCATCCTGGCTGATTTCATCAAAGCCGGCAAGGTGCGCCATATCGGGATTTCGAATGAAACGCCGTGGGGAATCGCACAGTTTTTGAGAGCCTCGGAAAAATTCGATTTACCGCGCGTAGTCAGCATCCAGAATCCGTACAGTCTGCTCAACCGTACTTTCGAAATCGGCCATTCGGAATTTTCATACCGCGAGCAAGTCGGCCTGCTGGCGTATTCACCGCTCGCCTTCGGCGTGCTGTCGGGAAAATATCTGGATGGCGCCAAGCCTGCCGCCGGCCGCCTGACCTTATTCGAGCGCTTCAGCCGCTATACCAACCCGCAAGTCAACCGGGTAATCGGCGACTATGTGGCGCTAGCGAAAAAGCACGGCCTCGATCCGGCGCAAATGGCGCTGGCCTTCGTCAACAGCCGCGGCTTTTTGACCAGCAATATTATTGGCGCGACGACGATGGAACAGTTGCAGAGCAACCTGGATAGCGTGAATCTCACACTGGATGAAGATATCTTGCGCGAGATTGAAGCGATTCATGCGCGCCAACCCAACCCAGCTCCGTAATTTGAAATGAAGGTCTCGGCGTGACCACCGAGACCAGCGCTCAGTCTTCCGGACTGACGTCAGACCACACTGGCCCCGGCCCAGCCGCCATGATTTCAACTGGACGGCTGGCATAACGCTTTGCCAGTATGGCGCAGACCATCAATTGAATCTGGTGGAACAGCATCAACGGCAAGACAATCATGCCGACGGTATGGCCTGCAAACAGCACCTTGGCCATCGGCACGCCGCTCGCCAAACTCTTCTTCGAGCCGCAAAATACGATCGTGATTTCATCTTCCTTGTTGAAACCCATGCGCCGGCTGGCGAAGGTCGCAATGGTCAGCATTACGAACAGCAGCAAGGACACCACCACCATCAATCCCAATAAAGAAACCGGCGGCAATTGCTGCCACAGCCCCTGCACCACGGCTTCACTGAACGCTGTGTAGACCACCAGCAAGATCGAGCCCTGGTCGACTATCTTCAATATGATTTTATGCTTTTCGAGCCAGCCGCTGATCCAGCGCCGCGCAATCTGGCCGGCAATAAACGGCACCAGCAGCTGCAGCACGATATTCATGATGGAATCGAACGAACCCTTGCCCTGGCCATGCGCGACTACCACCAGCCCGACCAGCACCGGCGTCAGGAAAATGCCCAGCAAATTCGAGGCCGATGCGCAGCAAACGGCCGCAGGCACGTTGCCGCGCGCGACCGAAGTAAAAGCGATCGACGATTGCACAGTCGACGGCAAGGTGCATAAAAACAGGATGCCCAAATACAGATCTGGCGTGACCAGCGGCAGCAAGGCTGGCTTTAGCAGCAGCCCGAGCAGCGGGAATAAAACGAAAGTGGCGAGCAGCACGGTCAGATGCAGACGCCAGTGCAACGCCCCCTGCACCACCGCTTCGCGCGATAATTTGGCGCCATGCAGAAAAAACAGCAGGCCGATGGCCAGCGTGGTGATCAGGTTGAAGGAAACCGCGACCTGGCCCCTGCAAGGGAAGAGGCTGGCGATAAGAACTGTGGTAACCAGCAACAACGTGAAGTTGTCAGGTAAAAAGCGTGGGCGAACCATGATAGAGGCAACGTGAGTCAAAGTTGAAAAAGCGGTTCCCTGACTACGCCAGCCCCCTCCCTTCTTACATCAGGAGCGTGATCCGGCAAGTCAGATGCAGGCGGGATAATGGGCTCATTTTACGCATTAACCACAGCCGGCATCGAAGATTGTTGGTTTTGTTACATGTAACGATGGGGATTTACCACAACCAGAACATCAGCAGCCAGGCAAAATTAACAAGAGCCAGGCCGGCGACAACCGGCGTCATGCTGAATAGGCGGCGCGCGGATGATGACGTATAACGCCCGGTGACGCGCCAAGCCAGCCATACGCTCCACAAGGTGGTGGCGATCAGGAGGATGGCGCGCAAGTCATTGGCCCAGAATATCGGCAAATGCTCGCCGCGCAGCAAACTGACAGTGGTCGCCGACAAGCCGACGAACACGCCGCATCCCGCCAGCGGAATCGTGGCCTGCACCAGATGATTGAAACGTGCACGATCCCAGCCGCCGAGCACGCGACTGCCTAGCGCGAACAGTACAGTGAGCGCGGTGCCGAGCACCAGGCCGGTAGTCAGGATATAGGCAATCACCAGCCCGCCATCAAGCCAGCTGAACACATCGTTCTGCGCAGGATAATTGGTAAACACCCACCACGGCGCGTGCGTATCGAAAGGCCACATGATGTCGCGATCGATCAGCCAGGTGGCGATGGCTTGCTTGACCTGGACAAACCAGGGGCTGGCCGACCAGTGGAAGGCGCCGATGGCGATTCCCATCAGGCCATACAGGGCCAATGCGCTTTCCCACAAGCTGTTCTGCCGCTCGCCATGCTGGACGATTTCCTCGGTGGGTGCGCGCCAAGTCAACTCGATGGCGTCGCGATGACCGCTGCAACGGCCGCACATGTGGCAATCCGCCGCGCCCTTCATGGCGCGCAACGGCACCAGCGGCGCGCAATTGACCGGGATGATCGTGCGGCCCTTGGTGTGGCTTTGCGTGCCGTATGAGGCGCGCCAGGCCGTTTCGTTGACCTTGTAGTGAAACGGCGCGAGCTTCGCCAGCAGGCCGAACACGCCATTCACCGGACACAGGTATTTACACCAGACACGCTTATCGCGGCCATACAGATAGCCGACGACGATGGCGCCAAGCGTGGAGCCACCCAACACCAGCAGCACCGCTTTCGGATATTGATAGACACTGACCATCTGTCCATAGATGGTTGTCAGCGCAAACGCCACGAACGGCCAGCCGCCCCAACGCATCCAGTGCGGGATTGCCTTGCCCAGGCCGTGGCGGCTGGCGAACTCGGTCAATGCCCCTTCCGGACACAACACCCCGCACCAAACGCGCCCCATCAACACCATGCTGATCAGCACGAATGGCCACCAGATGCCCCAGAAGGCAAATTGCGCGATCAGGGTCAGGTTCGACCAGATGTGTGCGGTCTCGTCCGGCAAGGGCAGAAAGATCGGCACCAGGATCAGGAAGCCGTAGAGAAGCACAATCCCCCACTGTACCCAGCGAATCAGTTTCGCATGGTCCCGCATCCAGTCAGCAGTGCGGGAAAGTCGCGTTTGGGGAATTGCACAAGTAGTCATCAGATCATTTCGCCGGGGTTGCTTGGGGCCGGGCGCGCTTCAGGAATAACAGTACCCCCACCCAGTAAGCCACATATACCAGCAAACTCATCAGTGCAGGTTGTGCGCGATAGCCAGTCAGCGTGGACACCAGGTTGCCGAATGTCGTCGTATCGTCGAGCAGGCGTGAGCTGTCCCAGACCGGATCGATCAGTGTCGGGATAATGTCCAGCGACATCAGACGCTCTATACCGGTCAACAACAAACCTGCGGCCAGGAACAACAAGATGATTTCAGTGACTTGAAAGAAGCGACGCCAAGAGAAAATTTTACCACCGAGCTGCAACAGATAGAAGGTCAGGAACGCCAGCGCAAAACCAAGCGCTGTCGCCAGCACCATGGCGCCGGCGCTTTCACCCTGCTGTGCCAGACCGAGGCCGTACAGGAAAATCACGGTTTCGCTACCCTCGCGCGCAATCGCCAGTGCCGCCAGCGCAAACACGCCCCACCAGCTGGCTTTCTGCATATTTTCGCTCAGCGAGGTTTCCATATCGCGCTTTAAAGTACGGCCATGCTTGCGCATCCAGAACACCATCTGCACGATCAATATCGCCGCCACGATCACCATGACGATCTGAAAATAATCCTGGGCGTCGCCCGACAGCAACTCGCTAAAGCCCAGCAGCGCTGCGCCGAGGCCAATTGCGGCCAGGACGCCGACGCCGACGCCGCTCCACAAATAAGGCAAACCCCGGCGTGCGGCTTCGCCGCCGTTCTTCAGCCACGCATGCAAAATACCCACTACCAGCAAGGCCTCGACGCTTTCGCGCCAGACGATGAATAATACCTGGCCCATCTCGAATCTCCAGTCAGTTGAGGATAGAACCGCCCGCTGCCAGGTTTGTCCGGCAACTCATCAGCCCTACCCTGCAATATCTACAAACACAACCAATCTCGGCCCCTATATGGGGGCATTATTTAGCAACGATGACGCCCTGCGCAGTCGCATGAAAATCATCGAAAAACTTGTACTCGCCCGGCGACAGCGGTGCAATCACAACGAATGATTCGGCACCTGGCGCCAAGACTTTTTCCTTGCGTAGCTGGACGCTTTCAAATTCCACCGCTGACTTGCCGAGATTATGAATTTCGATTTTGATTTTCTTGCCGGCGGGGACTTCGATCCGTGCCGGGTTCAATACGCCATCTTTCATTTCCAGCTTGAAGGTCGGCAAATCGGCAGCGAATGAAACAGCCGCCACAAAAAACAGGCCGGAACCTAACAGACCGCGTACTTTGGCAGACATCATGGTCATGCTCTCCAATCGGAAACTCATGAGAAATTAATACCCGCCTTTTTTACCAACACCAGCGAAGGTGAACTCGTTGACCACTTCAAACGGCTTGAACCAGGCGCCGACGCCGGTTTCCTTGTCGACATGGCGGCCAAAGTGCGCACCGGCATTCGCCGACGGCGGCGAGATGATCATCTTCAAAGTATACTTACCTGGCCCTGCCAGCTTGACGTTGTCGCCGTAATGCGGACCATCGCTAGCCACCATCGGCATCATGTCGCCCTTGATCACCTGGGTCGAACCGGCTTTGGTGAATTCGTAGGAGATGACAAGACTCGGCATCCAGTCGCCTTCGGCAAAACCATTTGGATTATTCTTTACAGCATGAATGTCGGCTTCGACATGGATGTCAGACAGTTCTGCCTTGCGCATCATGCCTTCCGGCTCCATTTTGATCGGCTGCAGATAAACCGCCGCAATCTCAAGACCATTCATGATTTGCTGCTTGCCAATCGGGTACTCGGCCGCTGTTGCAGCACCAGCAATACCAAGGGACAACAACAAAGCCGCCGCGATCATTCTTATCTTCATGTGATAAACCTTCTTTCCTGAGCAACAAATGATAATGATTATTGTTAATTATAGCATCTGGCGACTTTGCTTATTTCCCAGACCTTGAAGGACTTCATAGTAAGAAATTAAAGATCAAAGGTAGAAAATTGAAAATAAAGCTTCCCAATTTGCAATGATTCAGGCATAGTAACGGACTTGGTTGAGCGCAAGCAGAAAAAGAGATTTCCTCCGCAAGCGATTGAAAATATGGAGTTTTTAAATATTTTTCTCTTCCAAATTAAACAAAGCTAATATATAATTTTGTTTTTCGCGGCTGTAGCTCAGCTGGATAGAGTACTTGGCTACGAACCAAGGGGTCGTGGGTTCGATTCCTGCCAGCCGCACCAGCAATTCCGAGGGGTTGCAAGAGAAATCTTGCAACCCCTTTCTATATATGAGTATGCGATTTTAGTTTTTTTGCGGCTGTAGCTCAGCTGGATAGAGTACTTGGCTACGAACCAAGGGGTCGTGGGTTCGATTCCTGCCAGCCGCACCAGTAGTACAAGGGGTTGCAAGAGAAATCTTGCAACCCCTTTCTGGTTTACGTCGCGCTTTTTCAATCGGCTTGCTTATACCTGGTCGGCCAACACCAGGGTCAGGGTTCGCTCGCCACCCTTGCTCTTCACGCCAAGGACAAATTTTGTTCCAGGCGTACCTTTGAACTCCTCCCGCAAGTCGTAAATTGCAGTGTCCTTGGCAGATTTGCCGTTGATACTGACAATTTCATCGCCGGCAGCAAGCCCAATCTCCGCTGCCGCACTCTGATTGGCCACATCACCCACCATGATATCGCCGCCCTCCGCCCTGGAGATCCACAGGCCGGAACGATCGAACGCCTGCAACTTGCCGGCCTGCAGATTGGCTTGCAGCCAGATGTTCTGGTGCGCATAGTCGAAAGTCACCGTGAACCGTTTCAGCAGATCGCCGCCGATATTGCCAGCAGTACGCGTGGCGTTAGCCGCGCCGCCCTTATCCGTAATGAGTTCAGTCACCGGCGCTGCAATCACAACCGGCCCAAGCGTAAGTTTGCCGGCTCTCGCCAACAGCGCCTTGGAGGGGCCGCCGACACCGTAACCCACGGTCGCCGTGCGGGTCGCATGGTATTTATCCACCAGCCCGTTGGCGTCGGCGAAGGTACGCATCACCGTCAGCGCGCCGCGCGAACCGGTATCGATTTCGAATTCACCGGTAAAACCGTCCAGCGTGCCGGCCACCATCGGGATATGGCTGTCAAAGGTAAATGGAATTGGCGGTACATCCTTGGGCGGATGAAACGCCTCTTGCTTCGTAAAGGTCAAAGTACGCTTCGCATAATCGATCGTCAGCACCGCGCGTTTAACGAACTCATAACCCAAAAGTCCGGCTGATTTAATGCCTTCAATCGCGCCCCATCCGGTCGAATTTTCAGTGCCAAATACCTGATCGGGAAGCGTCAGTCCGCCCAGCGAGACACTTTTGACCTTGGCCAGGCCAAAATCCTCGACCTTGTCGCCAAAGCCGCCGCCAGGCAATGCTCCCTCTACCGCGACACCCAGCACCTTGGCAGCGTTGGTGTCGAGAATATTGGTGGCGCCGGTATCAAAGACAAACAGTTGCGGTTGTGCGCCATTGATGGAAGCTTCCACGTAAATATGATTATTCAGCAGCCGAAACGGCAAGGTCACAGAATCCTGGCCTGTCGGCCATTGCGCCGAATTCTTTGGCGGCGCCGGAGGTGCATAACGACTCTCCTGCCCCACAGCTCCTAGGGCGATGGATGCAACCTCACCTATGGCATCGTATTTGGGATTGTTGGCGGTTCTTTGAATGGTTTTCCTTGGCAGCAAAATACCGTCAGCCTTGGCGAAATCTGAAAAAATAAACGTCGCCGGCTGCACGCCGGTCAATTGAATTTCACGCGCTACCAAATGGGTTGCAGGATCAAACCAGATTTCAAAAGGCTCAGCTCCTTTGGGGGTGAATTTTACCGACTCATAGGTCTTGCCATCGGCCTGCCTGGCACCGCTATAGTCCGCGGTACCGGGAAAGCGGTCGGGGAACAAAAAGGCGTAGCCGCTGCGATAGGCGTCTTGAATCGCGCCGGCGGTCGCCTCGCTGCTCTTTTCGATGCGCACCTCCTTGGTGGCATCGGTAGTCCACGCCTGCTTGCCGTCCCAGCCATTGCTGCCTGACGTTGGTCCGAGCACATAACTGCCAGAATTATGCAGGGAGCCGAGATCTTCCCAGTTTTCATAATTGCCGCTCAAGCCGCCTGCCGAAATCTTGCCGGTTTCATGCAAGACCATCGCCTTGCTCCATGCTGCCGGGCTGCCCATGGCGTCCCTTGCCGCCGCAATCAACATATCTGCCCTGGACAGCTCCGCCAGGACATTAGCCGACACAAGGAGGGCCGCGACAACAAATACAGGGGAAAGAAACTCTAAACGGTTCATGCAATGCTCCAAAAAGATTGAAGTAGAAATTAGCCTTGTTTCATGAGCAATCCACAGAAAATCCGCACTGGATAACTGCAGCACGATCGACATCATTCGTTTCGCGCCGCGTTATTATTTTCGAAGAGCGCCAGCCATTTGCATGATAAAGTTGCCCGTAAGCACAAAATATCATCGAAAGGCTACTCCGTACAGTCGGCGCAGTTTTCCGCAAACAGCCCTCATTTGATGAAAATGACGCCCCTCATGAGAAATTTGTTATGCCATTTTTACTGCCGCTGGATGTCACTGGATATATTCATACACATGCAGACAAAAAAGACAGGCGAAAAAAAACCGGCGATCTTCATCACCGGTTCGTTGGACCAACACAGATCGCGCAATATCAACGTCGTTGCGGATAAATATCGCGGCCTGCCCTGTCGATTTGCTGGCGCAAGGCGCGCCGCTCATCCGGCGACATGCGGTTTCGCGCATTACCTTCGCCTTGTTCGGCGTTGCGCTCGCGATTTTGCCACTGCTCATCTGGCGCTTGGCCACGGCGTGGCTCATACTGAGAAGGCGGCATGCGACGCTCGCCACGCTCCTCAGGTACTCGGTCGGAACGTGCAGATGCGCTCATTATTGCCGACAGCAACAATAAACAAACACTGATTTTCCGAAACATCATCATCATATGGACTTCTTCTGTGTATTCAGGATAACGGTTAAGATTTAATCGTCACAAATTAAGTGTAAGCTCCCCCATTAATCGGCATAAGACGTTTTTGGTAAAGTTTGTAACACTTTGTAATCCATGGCACCTAACTGTATTTTTGATGCGCACTCTGAAGTTACCATATGACCATGAATACGATCAACACCCCAACACAAACATCCACCGCCCACCAACATAAGATTTTGGTGGTTGACGACGATATCCGATTGCGCGATCTGCTGCGACGCTACCTGACCGAGCAAGGCTTCCAGGTGGTCACGGCGGAGAATTCACAGGCCATGAACAAGCTGTGGATACGCGAGCGCTACGATCTTCTGGTGCTTGATCTGATGCTGCCGGGCGAAGACGGCTTGGCCATCTGCCGCCGCCTGCGCGGCGCCGGCGACCAGACACCGATCATCATGCTCACCGCCAAAGGCGAAGACGTGGACCGTATCGTCGGCCTGGAAATGGGCGCGGATGATTATCTGCCAAAGCCATTCAATCCACGCGAACTGGTGGCCCGTATCAGCGCAGTGCTGCGCCGCAAAGGTCCGGAAGAATTGCCCGGCGCACCGTCGGAGACGCCGCAATCCTTCGAGTTCGGCGAATTCATACTCGACCTTGGCACCCGTACCTTGAAAAAAAATGGCGAATCAATTCCCCTGACCACCGGTGAATTCTCCGTACTCAAGGTATTTGCGCGGCACGCACGGCAACCGCTGTCGCGTGAAAAGCTGATGGAACTGGCGCGTGGCCGCGAATATGAAGTATTCGATCGCAGCCTCGACGTGCAAATCTCGCGCCTGCGCAAGCTGATCGAACCGGATCCAGCCAGCCCGCTGTATATCCAGACGGTGTGGGGACTGGGCTATGTGTTCATTCCGGAAGGCCAGCCACGTTGATGCCTGTTTGCGTAGCAAGGTTATCCAACAAGCGTTGCAGCAGGTGGCCTCATGGCAGGAACTAACCGCCTGGCGTGGCTGAAAAGCGGTCTGCTGTGGCGGACCTTTTTCATGCTGGCGTTCCTGATCACGGTCAGCATGGTGACCTGGATCGCCAGTTTTCGCATCGTCGAGCGCGGTCCGCGGGCGCAGCAACTGGCCGCGCAAATCATCTCGATCGTCACCATCACCCGCGCCGCCCTGACCCACTCCGCGCCTGACTTGCGGCGCGAATTGTTGTTCGACCTCGCCAGCAACGAAGGTATCCGCATCTATCCGCTGGAAGACACCGACCAGATCGATCCTCCTACCGACGACGCCTTGATGCCGGACGTGGAAAAGGAGATACGTTCCAAGCTCGGCAACCAGACCCGTTTTTCTTCCAGGGTCAACGACATCAGCGGTTTCTGGGTCAGCTTCAAAATCGACGGCGATGAATACTGGCTTGTGCTAGACCGCGACCGGGTGGAGCGTGGCTCCGGCGTACAATGGCTGCAATGGGCCAGCGTGGCGTTGATACTGTCGCTGCTGGGAGCGATGTTCATTTCTACCCTGATCAACCAGCCGCTATCGCGCCTGACCGCCGCAACCAGGGCGGTCGCCAAAGGCCTGCAGCCCGAACCCTTGCCGGAAACCGGGCCAACCGAGATTGAAGAAGCCAACCGCAGCTTCAACCAGATGGTCAGCGACCTGCAACGCATCGAATCCGACCGGGCGATTATCCTGGCCGGCATCTCGCATGACTTGCGCACGCCGCTGGCGCGCATGCTGCTTGAGGTCGAAATGGCAAACCTGTCCGATGACGCGCGTGGCGGCATGCAATCCGACCTGGCGCAAATGGATGGCATCATTGGCCAATTCTTGCACTATGCCAAACCGACGGATACCAGCAGTTTTGAGAAAATCAACCTGAGCGAGTTGATCGACAACGTGGTGCAAACGGCGGAACGCCAGGCCGACATCCGGATCAAGACCGATATTGCGCCGGGCATCCATATTTCCGGCAATGAAACCGAACTGCGGCGCGTACTGAACAACGTCATCGAAAATTCCCGCCGCTACGGAAAAAAAGACGGCGACGACTGCGTTGATATCGATATCAACTGCCAGGCGCGGCAGGATCGGGCGATCGTCAACATCGCAGATCACGGCCCAGGCATTCCGGACGGCGAGATAGACCGGTTGTTGCGGCCGTTCACTCGCCTCGATGTCGCCCGCGGACAAGCCAACGGCTCAGGACTGGGGCTGGCGATCGTCAGCCGCATCATCAAACAGCATGGCGGCAAACTACGGCTCAGCAATCGCGAAGGCGGTGGCCTGAACACCCAGATCGACATGCAACTGAAAGCGTAGCGTCAAAGGCAGGCTGACCCACTGCAATGCAAGCCTGCCTGCGATGCGATGAATCCGATTGATCAGCGCAGGAATAGCAAAGCGACCGCTTCAGCGGCAATTCCCTCTTCCCGTCCCAGATAGCCAAGTTTTTCATTGGTTTTGGCTTTGACATTGACCTGGTTGACCGCGACTCCGCAATCTTCGGCAATGTGCGCCACCATTTGCGGAATATGCGGCGCCATTTTCGGCGCCTGGGCGATGATGGTCGAATCGATATTGCCGATTGCATAGCCGGCGGCGGCGATCAGGCGGACCGCCTCGCGCAGTAATTTGCGTGAATCGGCGCCCGCAAACTGCACATCGGTATCGGAAAAATGGCGGCCGATATCGCCCAGCGCAGCCGCGCCGAACAAGGCATCGATAATCGCGTGTAGCAAGACATCTGCATCAGAATGCCCCAGCAAACCGGTTTTATGCGGGATAGTCACGCCGCCGATAATCAGTGGCCGCCCGACTTGCAAAGCGTGGCAATCATAGCCCTGGCCGATGCGAAATTGTTGGCTCATGGATATACCTTTAAATGCGAGTTTTTTAAATACAGCATGGTTAATTTCAACATTATTCCTTTAAAAACATTTCGGCCAACGCGACGTCATGCGGCAGAGTCACTTTGAAATTACGCGGACTACCTTCGACCAGACGTGGCTGCAAGCCTAGCAACTCGACCGCGCCAGCCTCATCGGTGACCGCATCGGCCAGGATCAGGGCGCGTGTCAGCAAGCTGTAGCGGAACATTTGCGGCGTTTGCGCAGCCCACAGCGCAGCACGTTCGACGGTTTGCGCCACGCGGGCATTCTGATCGCCGCGCTTCAGCGTATCGACCACCGGCAACGCCAATAATCCGCCCACCAGATCGCCCCCCAGCGTCGTGATCAAGTGCTGGATCAAACTCTGGGTAAGTCCCGGCCGGGCGGCGTCATGCACCAGTATCCAGTCTTCCTCGTCAACCTGCTGCCTGATCGCCTGCAAACCGTTCAATACGGACTCCTGACGGCTGGCGCCGCCGTGAAACAGCACCGTCACCCGCCCCTGCAAATGTGGCGCGGCGGCCATCAGGTCGGCAATATAGCCGTCATCGGCGCTAACCACGACGAATACGTGGCTAATCAGGCTGGCAGCGGCAAAAGTAGTCAATACATGCGCCAGCATCGGCTGGCCGGCCAGTTGCATATATTGCTTGGGAATCGTCGCTCCCAGCCGGGTGCCGACGCCGGCGGCGGGAATCAGGGCAAAATAGCGGGGTGTATTCATGCGCGGGCTCAGGGAAATCGGCGTTCAGGCTGGTGGTTTATAATGCGGCTCTGAATTTTAACTGTCAAATCAGGCGCTTTGTGGCTTTTTTCGACCACCAGCCGTACACGCGTTTGCTTTATCGTTTGTTTCAAGTTAACAGGCTCTAATGTCCCTAGATCTAGAAGAATTGCTGCCCAAGCCGGCCACCCAATTTGCCTTGCCTGCCTTGCACGGCTCGGCCGATGCGTATGCGTTGGCGCAAGCCGCGCTGGCGCTCAAGCAGCAACAGCGCATGCTGGTGGTCGTGGTGGCCGACGCCACCGACGGCCAACGCCTGCGGACAGAAATTCCCTGGTTCCAGGCAAGCTGCGAGCAGTCCAACGGCTTGCGTTGCCATTTGCTGCCAGACTGGGAAACCCTGCCCTACGACGCCTTTTCGCCGCATCAGGATCTGGTATCCGAACGTCTGGCGACACTGTACGAAGTGCAGAGTGGTCATTGTGACGTCTTGCTGGTACCGGCTACTACAGCGCTGGTCAGGATGGCTCCGCCGTCTTTCTTGGCTGGTTATACCTTCTTTTTCAAGCAGGGCGAGACGCTGGACGAAGCGCGCCTGAAAACGCAACTGACGCTGGCCGGCTACGGCCATGTCAATCAGGTCATGTCTCCCGGCGAGTACTCGGTGCGCGGCGGTCTGATCGATATTTTCCCGATGGGTTCGGTCCTTCCGTACCGGCTAGACCTGTTTGGCGACGCCATCGAAACCATCCGCACTTTCGATGCCGATACCCAGCGCTCGCTCTACCCGGTCAAGGAAGTGCGCTTGCTGCCCGGCCGCGAATTTCCTATGGACGAAGCCGCACGCTCCGCTTTCCGCAGCCGCTGGCGCGAAGTATTCGAAGGCGACCCTTCACGTTCGGCAATATACAAGGACATTGGCAACGGCATCGCCTCAGCCGGCATCGAATATTATTTACCCCTATTCTTTGAAGAAACCGCGACCCTGTTCGACTACCTGCCGACAAACGCCACCTTTGCGCTGGCAGGCGATATCGACGGCGCTATCCAGCGCTTCTGGGGCGATACCCAATCGCGCTATAAATTCCTGAAATCGGACCGTGAACGGCCTTTGCTGGCGCCGGAAGCCTTGTTTTTAACCGACGAAATTTTCTTTGGCCTGGTCAAGCCCTTTGGCCGCTGGGTGATCCAGCGGAGCGATGCCGCCTCAGACTTGTCGGCGCCGATTCCCAACATCGCAGTCAACCGCCGCATCGACGATCCGCTGACCAACCTGCGCGCCTACCTGCTGCAAACCGACCGCCGTGTGATGATCTGCGCCGAAACCAACGGCCGCCGCGAAACCTTGCAGCAGTATTTCAACGAATACAACCTGCCGCTTGCCCTGTGCGACGGCTATGCCGACTTTATTGGCTCGCCCCAAAAACTGATGCTGGGCGTAGCGCCGCTGCACGCTGGTTTCGAGTTGCCGCAATACGTCTTCATCACAGAAACCGAGCTCTACGCGGGATCCGGCCGCAGGATCGGCAAGAAGAAACAAGAAGGTGTGACTCAGGTCGAATCGATGGTGCGCGATCTGTCGGAACTCAAGATCGGCGATCCGGTAGTACACATCAACCATGGCATCGGCCGCTACATGGGCTTGCTGAGCATGGATCTGGGTGAAGGCGAGACCGAATTCCTGCACCTGGAATATGCCAAGGACACCAAGCTGTATGTGCCGGTCTCGCAATTACATGTGATCTCGCGTTATTCCGGCGCCTCGCCGGAGGACGCACCGCTGCATGCGCTCGGATCCGGCCAGTGGGAAAAAGCCAAGCGCCGCGCCGCGCAGCAAGTGCGCGACACCGCGGCAGAACTGCTTAACCTGTACGCCCGCCGAGCGGTACGCCAGGGCCATGCTTTCGAATATTCCGCCCACGATTACGAAGCATTCTCCGAAAGCTTCGGTTTTGAAGAAACCGCCGACCAGGCTGCCGCCATCAATGCCGTCATCAAGGACATGACCAGCGGCAAGCCGATGGACCGCCTGATTTGCGGCGATGTCGGCTTTGGCAAGACCGAGGTCGCCTTGCGCGCCGCCTTTGTTGCGGTACTGGGCGGCAAACAAGTCGCCATCCTGGCGCCAACTACCTTGCTGGCGGAACAGCACGCGCAAACCTTCACCGACCGCTTTGCCGACTGGCCGGTGAAAATCGCCGAACTGTCGCGCTTCCGCTCCGGCAAGGAAATCACACAAGCCGTCAAGGGTATGGCCGACGGTACGCTCGACATTGTCATCGGCACCCACAAACTGCTATCGGACGATATCAAGTTTTCGCGACTGGGGCTGGTAATCATCGACGAAGAACACCGCTTCGGCGTGCGGCAAAAGGAAGCGCTCAAGGCCTTGCGTTCCGAAGTGGACGTGCTGACGCTGACCGCCACACCGATCCCGCGTACCTTGGGCATGGCGCTGGAAGGCCTGCGCGAATTCTCTATCATCGCTACTGCGCCGCAAAAGCGCCTGGCGATCAAAACCTTCGTCCGCAGCGAAGGCGAATCGACCATCCGTGAGGCATGCCTGCGCGAGTTGAAACGCGGTGGCCAGGTTTACTTCCTGCACAACGAAGTCGAAACCATACAGAACCGCAAGGCAATGCTGGAGGCTTTACTGCCGGAAGCCCGTATCGCTATCGCCCATGGCCAGATGCATGAGCGCGATCTGGAAAAAGTCATGCGCGATTTTGTCGCCCAGCGCTTCAACATCCTGCTGTGCACGACGATTATCGAAACCGGGATTGACGTCCCGACTGCCAACACCATCATCATGCACCGCGCTGACAAGTTCGGCTTGGCGCAGTTGCACCAGTTACGTGGCCGGGTCGGCCGTTCGCATCACCAGGCTTACGCTTACTTGCTGGTGCACGACGTGCAAGGCTTGACCAAGCTGGCGCAGCGCCGCCTGGACGCAATCCAGCAAATGGAAGAGCTCGGCAGCGGTTTCTACCTGGCGATGCACGACCTGGAAATCCGTGGGGCCGGCGAGGTGCTCGGTGATAACCAGTCCGGCGAAATGCATGAGATCGGTTTCCAGCTGTATTCCGACATGCTCAATGAAGCGGTACGCGCCCTGAAAAATGGACAGGAGCCTGATCTGGCGGCGCCATTGTCGACCACCACCGAAATCAATCTGCACGTCCCCGCCCTGCTTCCCAATGATTATTGCGGCGATGTGCATGAACGTTTGTCGATCTACAAACGACTGGCGAATTGCAGTGCGCAAGACAAGATCGACGACCTGCAGGAAGAATTGATCGACCGTTTCGGTAAGCTACCGGATCCTGCCAAGGCGTTGATCGAAACGCACAGATTGCGGATTTCCGCGAAATCGATCGGCATCGTCAAAATCGATGCGCATACCGATTCGGCCTTGCTGCAATTCGTGCCCAACCCGCCAATCGACGCCATGCGCATCATCGACCTGATACAAAAGAACCGCCATATCAAGCTGAATGGCCAGGATAAATTGCGCATCACCGTCAACATGCCCGATCTGGCAGCGCGCCTGACGCAGGTCAAGACAACAATCAAAGCCCTGGCCGGGTAAGTCGAACAACAGATAGCTCCATCAATTTTCACGAAACCGATACCGACACATGAACCTGATCCTGCAAAGCCTGAACGCAGAACGCGACGCCATTGACCGCATTGCCGCACTGACCGGCGTTGCCGCAACCGACATCTCCAGCGGCGGTCGCCATGCATGGCGCTGCGACGGCATCGCATTGAGCGAATCGTTGAAAGCGCAGCTCGACGCCAGCTGCTATAGCGCGCAAGTCGACTATGCCTTGTTGCTATCCTCTCCGAAATTGAGCGATTTCAAATTGCTGGCGATGGATATGGACTCAACCCTGATTACCATCGAATGCATCGATGAAATCGCCGATATGCAGGGTTTGAAGCCGCAAGTTTCGGAGATCACCGAAGCCGCAATGCGCGGCGAACTGGAGTTCAACGAAAGCCTGACCCGGCGCGTCGCCTTGCTCAAAGGCCTGGATGCATCGGCTTTGCAACGGGTGTATGACGAACGGTTGCAATTGTCGCCCGGCGCAGAAAAAATGCTGGCTGCGGCCAAGGCTGCCGGCATCAAGACCTTGCTGGTTTCGGGAGGTTTCACCTTCTTCACAGACCGCATGAAAGCTTCCCTCGGGCTTGATTACGCGCACTCCAATGTGCTTGAAATCGTCGACGGCAAGCTGACCGGCAAAGTGCTGGGTGGCATCGTCAACGCCGAAGAAAAACAGCGCACGGTCGAACGTGTCTGCGTCGAGTTGGGTATTGCCGCCAATCAGGCGATTGTCATGGGTGACGGCGCCAACGATCTCAACATGATGAGCGTCGCCGGCCTGTCGGTCGCCTTCCGTGCGAAGCCTGTGGTACGTAAAAAAGCCAGCGTGGCCTTGAATTTTGTCGGTTTGGATGGCATCTTGCCTATATTGGCGTGATTTCTACTGAAATCGACGCCTAGGGATACCGTTAAATCCTCTACTTGAAGGAAAAACATGGCGAACGAACTGGTTTTTGATAGCAAACTGCATTCCGAGAAGAACCTGGCCTGGTGGCTCTACCTGTTTCACGCCGCAAGCCTGCTGTTCTCTCTGGGTGCATTTTCCTGGATTCCATTGATTATCAACTATGTAAAACGTCAGGATGCAGCCGACAGCTTTGTGTACAGTCACCACAATTGGCAGATCCGCTCGTTCTGGTGGTATCTGCTGTGGATGTTCGTGGGTGGTGCGCTATTCCTGACCGTCATCGGGATTCCGCTGGCATTCGTGGTGTGGGGACTGGCCTGGCTGTGGAAAGCCTATCGCTTGCTGAAAGGCTTGATCGATTTGAATGACAACAAGGCAATGCCGGCATAATCTCCTCCTCAGGCAGCCTGCAAACGCAGGCTGTCGCGGCATTGCACCCCCCTTCCCAGCACACATCTTCAAGGCATGAGCAACAATCTTACCTCGCCTGCGGTCCGCGCCATGCATGACAACGACATTGCGTCCGTCATGCGGATCCAAGCCGAGTGCTATCCGCCATCCATGCAGGAATCCGAAGAAGTATTTCGCGCCCGCCTGGCGCTCACTCCTACCACTTGCTGGATCTGGTCGCTACCTAGGCAAAGTGCGGCAGCTTATCTGTTTTGTTACCCGTCGCAAAAGGATGCGATCACTGCGCTGGGCGACCAGTTCAAGATCGCGGCGATGCCGGATTGCTTGTACCTGCACGATCTCGCAGTATCGCCAAGCGCCCGCGGCCAGCGTGCGGCCAATACATTGGTGGCGGCAGCGCTGAACCATGCGCGAGGAAACGCCATGGCATGGAGCGCACTGGTATCAGTGCAGCAGTCGCAATCATTCTGGGGGACACTCGGCTATGCATCTGTAGAGGTCCAACATTCCCCTGCCAGGGAAAACCTTGACAGCTATCGAGTGGCCGGCAACCAAAACGCCCCGGTTTATATGTTGCAACGGCTGACTTAGCTACAGCAACAATGATCTGCTATGATGGATCTTCAATAATCGCCCGCAATTCACGGGCATCGATGACATGGGGGCTGGGTATGCATGCTTGCGTTTCTTTTATGAGTGAAAAAAACATCAACCACTTTAAAGGAACGCGCCGCCATGGCCATTTCTACTTTTGCACAAGATCGGTTCAAGTACACCACCATCGCCCATAACGGGCATCATTACTGCAGTCCGCTTTCCCCGAACAGAGCCGCCGAATTACTAGCAGCGCTGCAACTGCAACCTGACGCCTTGGTATTGGATGCAGGTTGCGGCAAAGCTGCGTTACTGCGCGATTTGTTGAAATCGCAGCCAGTGCGCGGCGTCGGCGTCGACATCAATTCATATTTCCTTGCTGAAGCGTCTGATGCTTGGGTCGCCAGCAATCCGGACGACGATCGGCTGACCTTGATCGAGAGCGAGGTCAAACATCATCCGTTTCCGGCCAGTGGCTATGACGCCATTCTTTGTATCGGATCGACGCACGCGTTCGACGGGTTCGAGCACTGCCTCACTATCTGCAAGCAGTGGTTGAAGCCCGGCGGCAAGCTGTTGGTCGGCGAAGCCTACTGGAAACAACGCCCTTCAGATGAATACCTGGCGATTCTCGACGCCAGGGAAGATGAGCTGACCGGGCATGCTGAAAATGCCAAGCGCACTGTGGCGCACGGTTATACACTCCGCACAATGGCGGCGAGCAACGACGATGAATGGGATCAATACGAGCGCATGTACTGCGCTGCAATCATGCAATATATAGCGGCGCATCCTGAAGATCCTGATGCCCAGGCCTTTGGAGACAGAGCTCAGCGCTGGTACGACAGCTATCTCGCATCGGGCAGATCGACACTGGGATTCGGCTACTATCTGCTGCAAAAGAACTGATCTGCCGCTAACACGTAAAAAAGCCGACCTGGCGGGTCGGCTTTTTTATTTCGATCATGCCAAGGCAAGATCCGGTATCAGTTTTTACATGACAGCGAAGGCTTGTTCAATGTCTGCAATCAAATCCTGCGGATCTTCCAGACCGATATTGAAGCGCACCAGGATACCCTTGTCTTGCCAGTTACTGCGCATGCTCTGAATCCGGTAAGGCACGCATAAACTGTTGGCGCCACCCCAACTGTATCCGATCTTGAACAGTTGCAGACTGTCGACGAAACGGTCGGTCTGTTCTTCGCTATAACGATCATTGAATACGACCGAAAACAAACCCGCCGCGCCTGTAAAGTCGCGCTTCCAGATATCGTGCCCCGGACAATCCGCAAACGCCGGATGCAGCACGCGGCTGATTTCGGGGCGTTGCTTCAGCCAGGCGGCGATTTTACGCGCAGCCGCATCATGCGCTTCGAAGCGCATTTTCATGGTCGGCAGGCTGCGCAGCACAAGATAGGCATCATCCATACCAACACCAAAACCCAGCCTCATGTGCGCTGTCTGCAGACGCTGGTTGAGTGCGGCATCACGCGTGATCACAGCGCCCATCAGGATGTCCGAGCCACCAGACTGGTATTTGGTCAGGGCGTGCATCACGATGTCGACGCCAAGGTCGAAAGCACGCAAGGCGAGACCGGCGGACCAGGTGTTGTCGATTGCGACCAACACGCCCTTGGCATGGGCTGCCCGGCAAATCGCAGGAATATCAGGCATCTCCATCGACACCGAACCTGGCGCTTCGGTCCAGATCAGGCGCGTATTCGGTTGAATCAGGTCAACGATGCCCGCGCCGACCAACGGGTCGTAATAACGCGCAGTGATACCGAAATCACGGGCCAGCCAATTGCCCAGATCACGGTTCGGGTTATACACATTATCCGGCAGCAGCACATCGTCGCCGCTCTTCAGCAAGGCCAGATCGACCATCGTGATCGCCGCCAGGCCGCTCGGCGCAAGCAAACAATGCTGGCCGCCCTCGATTTCCGCCAGCCTCGCCTCTAACGTAAACGAAGTCGGCGTACCGTGCAAACCGTAGGTGTAGCTATTTTTTTCTTGCCAGTTCCGCGCACGCATTGCGGCGACGTTCTTGAACAGCACCGTGGAAGCGTGGTGTATCGCGACTGGAAATGCGCCAAAACCATCAGGCGCCTGATAATCGCTGTGGATGATCGCCGTTTGAAGCTGTTTTTTTGCCATATTATTTTGAAGAATTATTTGACTGGCCTGGCGCTTTGCGCCGGGCCTTGAACCGTCAACACAAATGGTTTCGTCACTGCGTCATCGGTGGTCGACCAGGTACCAGTAAAAATGCCGCCAACCAGCGTCCCGGCCCATTCGCCGGATACGTCCTTGCCGTTGACCGATTCTTCCATGATGACATCGGTATTTTCCGACTCGCCGGCAAGCAATATCTTGGCCGTTTGTCCTGCAATCACATAGCTGCCCTGAATGCCCTCGGTAGGGTCGGGTTTCAATTGCAGATGCATCTCAATCTTGGCGTCGCCCAGAGTGCCGCGCAAGGTCAGCGGTTTGGCGAACAAGTTTGGAGCAGCTAGCGCAGCAACTGGTACAGCTGCTGCGTCATTGTTGCTATCCGCGAATGCCAAACCAGAACCCAGGCCAAGCAACAACGCCAACGAAACTACGAACTTCCCTGCCATCATGCAGCTGCCCATAAATCATGCGCATCGGATGCAGTAATGGTGACATCGACAAACTCACCGACCACCAGCTTCTTGTGCGGTTCGTACGGCGGCTTGACGTAGACCACGCCATCGATTTCAGGCGCATCGGCGCTGGAACGGCCGACGCCGCCGCTGCGATCGACGGAATCGATCAGCACGCGCATGGTCTTGCCGACCTTCGCTTGCAAGCGCTTCTTGGAAATCTCTTCCTGCAACTGCATGACGCGGCCGCGGCGTTCTTCGCGCAGTTCTTCCGGCACCGGATTATCCAGCGCATTGGCGGTCGCACCTTCTACCGGAGAATAGGCAAAGCAACCGAGACGATCGATCTCGGCCTCTTTCAGGAAGTCCAGCAGATATTCAAATTCAGCTTCAGTCTCGCCCGGAAAGCCGGCGATAAAGGTAGAGCGGATCGTCAGATCTGGACACATCGCGCGCCAGGCCTGGATGCGCTCGATATTCTTTTCGCCGCTGGCCGGGCGCTTCATCCGCTTCAGGACATCCGGATGCGCATGTTGCAAAGGCACATCCAGGTATGGCAGCACCTTGCCTTCGGCCATCAACGGGATGATCTGATCGACGTGCGGATAGGGATAAACGTAGTGCAGACGGACCCAGGCGCCGTATTGCGCAGCGATCTCGCCCAGTGCGGTAACCAGTTGCGTCATGTGGGTCTTGACCGGCTTGCCGTTCCAGAAACCCATGCGGAACTTGACATCGACGCCGTAGGCGCTGGTGTCTTGAGAAATCACCAGCAATTCCTTGACGCCAGCCTTGAACAGATTCTCGGCTTCCATCATGATATCGGCGATCGGACGCGACACCAGGTCGCCGCGCATCGACGGAATGATGCAGAAGCTGCAACGGTGGTTACAGCCTTCCGATATCTTCAGATAAGCAAAATGCTTGGGCGTCAGCTTGATGCCCTGCGGCGGCAACAAATCGATGAACGGAGCATGCGGCTTCGGCAAATGCTTATGGACAGCAAACATGACTTCGCCGACAGCATGCGGGCCGGTCACTTCCAGCACTTTCGGGTGAATCTTTTGAATGATGTCGTCGCCGTCGGCGTCTTTTTTCGCGCCCAGGCAACCGGTAACGATAACCTTGCCGTTTTCGCTCAGCGCCTCGCCGATGGCGTCCAGCGACTCCTGCACAGCAGCGTCGATAAAACCGCAAGTGTTGACGATGACCAGGTCAGCGCCCTCATAAGACTTGGCAGTTTCATAACCTTCCGCACGCAATTGAGTAAGGATTTGTTCGGAATCAACCAGTGCCTTAGGGCAACCAAGGGAGACGAAACCGACTTTAGGGGCTGTTGCAGGTGCAGCTGACGCTGCTGGAATGACTGTGGACATGACTGAAATGGGGTCAAAGCAAAGTCGCTATTGTACCCCTTCCACTGCCATGGTTACCCGTCATGGGCTCTAAAAACCTGTCACGTGGTCAAGAGCCTGTACTGGTAATTATTTTTTTGTCTTGTCGCCTGGTGGCGGCGGTGCGAACGGGAATGTGCCAAACATGTTCTTGGTCTGGTTTTGCATCTGCTCCTGCATCTGGATAAACAGGCCCTTGCTCTGCTCGATGTAGTTGCTCATCATCCCTTGCATCATCGGTCCCTGGACATTCATGAACTGAGTCCACATTTCCGGGCTAAAGGGCTTGCCTTCATATAGGCCCTTGGAATTTTCGGCGAGCTTGTTCTGGATATCGATAAAGGCTTGGATATTCTTTTCCAGGTAGGAGCCCATCATTCCTTGCATAGCGTGGCCGTAGTAGCGAATGATTTGCGACAAAGCCGCGCTGGAAAACATCGGCGTGCCGTTGGACTCTTCTTCCAAAATGATCTGCAACAGGATACTGCGCGTCAGATCGTCATCGGTCTTGGCATCCAGCACCACAAATTCTTCATTGTCCAACACCAGTTGCTTGACGTCGGTCAGCGTGATGTAGGAACTGGTTTGCGTATCGTACAGGCGACGATTCGGATATTTCTTGATCAAGCGTTCAGACGTCTTTTTTGTAGTAGTCATTTCTGTCCCAGGTTACTGCGCCATAACACGTTTTAACTATGCTGCGCCGTGTATCGATTTGCTGCAGCACTTCATTATATTGCGCAAAACATGTACAAAGGCTTTATAGGGAGATTTATTGCATTGCAATATAAACAAGGCAACCCAACAAGCAATCCAAGCTAGGCATCTAGATATCCCGCGTGAACCGTCGACGCGCTTCACGCGGGATAGGCAAACGGGCCAGATTAGCCCATGTGCAAGCCGCCATTCAGCGAGAAGTCGGAACCGGTGGCATAGCCGCCTTCATCCGACACAATCCAGGAAATGATGGAGGCAATTTCCTCCGGCTCACCTAGGCGCTTGACCGGAATCCCGGCGACGATTTTTTCCAGCACATCCGGCCGGATGGAACGCACCATATCGGTACCGACATAGCCCGGAGAGACGGTATTGACTGTCACGCCCTTGGTCGCCACTTCTTGCGCCAGCGCCATGGTGAAACCATGAATCCCGGCTTTGGCGGTCGAATAGTTGGTTTGGCCGAACTGGCCTTTCTGGCCGTTGACCGATGAAATATTGACAATCCGGCCCCAGCCGCGATCCGCCATGCCATCGATGACCTGTTTGGTAACGTTAAACAGCGAATTCAGGTTAGTGTCGATCACCGCATCCCAGTCAGCCTTGGACATCTTGCGGAACTGGCCGTCACGCGTGATGCCGGCGTTATTAATCAGGATATCGATTTCGCCGATCTCAGCCTTGACCTTCTCGAACGCCGTCTTGCAGGATTCCCAGTCGGAGACATTGCCTTCCGAGGCGTGAATATCAAAACCCTTGGCGCGCATGTCAGCCAGCCATTTATCCTTGCGTGTCGAATTCGGGCCGCAACCCGCGACCACAGTAAAGCCATCTGTGCAAAGACGAGTACAAATTGGGGTGCCGATACCGCCCATTCCCCCGGTCACATAAACGATTCGCTTTGCCATCTCTTGTCTCCTTCAAAAAAACAATTCAAAAAACGATCTGCCATCCACTTACTGACTTGCTGTTTGCCCTACTGTCTTCCGCACTTTGAGGTGTCTTGTTTTCATCTATCCTTGTTCTGCAACGGTCCCGCACTTAGCTCGTACTCATTTTGCACTTACTCCGCCCTGACTTTGACATAACTTCCCGGCGCCGGTTCGATGACGTCGTGCTTAGTATTTCCTAATTTGCGCGGCGCTGCTACTTGTTTTCCTGCATGCCCGGATAAAAATTCCGCCCATTCGGTCCACCAGCTGCCCGGATGCTCAACGGCGCCGGCCAGCCAGGCGTCGGAATTTTCCGGTATTTTCTTGCCGGCGCCCTCGTTGGCTTTGTTGGTCCAGTAGCTGCGCTTGTTCTTGGACGGCGGATTGATCACACCGGCGATATGGCCAGAGGCGCCCAGCACGAAGCGATTCTGCTTCGGTTTCTTTGGGTTAAGCAAAGAGAGCGAGGCATAGGCCGAGGCCCAGGGAACGATGTGATCTTCACGTGAGGCGTAGATGAAGGTTGGCGCATCAATCTTGCCGAGGTCAATCTTTTGGCCACCCACCGACAGCTTTCCAGCATCCTTCAGCGAATTATCCAGGTACATATTGCGCAGGTAATAGCAAAACATCGGTCCCGGCAAATTGGTGCTGTCGGCATTCCAGTACAGCAGGTCGAAGGAACTCGGCTGCTCGCCCTTGAGGTAATTCGATTCGACATAGTTCCACAGCAGGTCATTCGGCCGCAGACTGGAAAACGCTGAACCGAACTCGCGTCCTGGCATCAGCCCGCCTTGGCCGATCGCCTGCTCGCGCATGCGTATTTGCATGTCGTCGATATAAACATCGAGGATACCGGTATCGCTGAAATCCAGGAAAGCTGTCAATAATGTCAGGCTGGCAACCGGATTGATTTTGGTCGCCGCCAGCTTCGCCAGCGCAGTCGACAAGATCGTGCCGCCGACGCAAAAGCCGAGCGCATTGATCTTGTCCTGGCCGGAAATTTCCTGTACCAGCTTGATCGCCTGGATGGCGCCATCGTCGATGTACTCGTCCCAGGTAGTATGCGCCAGCGATTCGTCGGCATTGCGCCAGGAAATCAGGAACACGCTGTGTCCCTGCTCCACCGCGTAACGCACCAGCGAGTTCTGCGGCTGCAGGTCGAGGATATAAAATTTGTTGATGCAAGGCGGCACGATCAGCAAGGGCCGCTGGAATACCTTGGCCGTCAGCGGCCTGTACTGAATCAGTTGGAACAGGTCGTTTTCAAATACCACCGCGCCTTCGGTCGTCGCCACGTCCTTGCCGACTTCAAATGCCGATTCATCGGTCTGCGATACCCGACCCTTGTGTATGTCCGCAATCAGCTGCGCAATACCCTTGGTCAGGCTTTCACCATTAGTCTCGACGATTTTCTGTTGAGCCGCGGGATTGGTCGCCAGGAAATTTGACGGCGCCATGGCGTCGATCATCTGCTGCACCGTAAAGCCGATCTTGCGCTTGATCTTCGGCGGCGCATCGAGCGCATCCACCATCGCTGTCAGGAAATGCGCATTGAGCAAATACGCCGCAGCATTAAATGCATATAGCGGATTGCCGTGCCAGGCGGCAGCGCTAAAGCGGCGGTCGTCGATGGCGGGCAGCCGCGCCGCCAGCATGTCTTGCCACAAGGCAGAGAGCCGTTGCGTGTACTGCGCTTGCAGCTTTTCCAGCGCCGCCGGATCCAGCGAAATACCCAGTTCACCCAGCCCCGCAGCGACCGTCGCGCTCTGAGCGTGCGCAGAGCTATTCAGCGCGCCCAGAAACATATTGGGATCGCCGATCTTGCTAAGCTGCTGAAGAAATTGCGGATTGAAGGCTTGATTGAATTGCTGCGAGAGTTGCAACAATGCGGCAGGATCGAAAACAGAAAAATTAGGCGTATTCATGCGATGACCGTTGTTTTGGCTTATTTTCGTGTATCTTTTATCGGATTGACTCTAAAGCAGGAACCATAATGTACATCGTCGCCATCGCCTGGATCTACGTCGTCTTCATGATGGCCATTACGGAAGCTAACGCGGTTGCCGGTGTAATGACATTTCTGCTGTACGGTGTTTTTCCTTTGTCAATTGTTTTATACCTGATGGGCACACCGCAGCGCAAGAGAAATCGACAGCGCGCTGAAAACTCTGCGCAGCTGGCAGCTCAGGAAAAAGCCACACCAGCCGCCGCCGCAGCCGAACAACCGCTGGCTCCGGCAAAAAAAACAGAATAAGGCAGAGTACGAAACAGACGCCACTTATTTTAGCCAGATCAGCGACGCCATGCGGCCGGTTACCCGGTCGCGGCGATAAGAATAACAATTTATAT
Source organism: Collimonas arenae (assembly GCF_000786695.1). NCBI lineage: Bacteria > Pseudomonadati > Pseudomonadota > Betaproteobacteria > Burkholderiales > Oxalobacteraceae > Collimonas > Collimonas arenae. The sequence goes on from NZ_CP009962.1 coordinate 3,218,738, forward strand.
CTGTTACCGTACACAAGCCGCCACCGTAAATTTGCGTCACACCAGCCTGCCCCAAAGCGATTCGCGCCAGTTGGTAAATATCTGCGAGATACTTGCTTGGCCGCTGCGCAATCGGCGTAAAACACGCCTGAGTTTGCGCCATGCGTGCTGCGGGCGTCATTTCGGCAGATGCGCCGACAGCCGCTTCAGGAGCTTGTGCTGTATCGGTAAATGCCTGAAGAACATCGGCGCCGACTTCGAATTTTCCAGGCCCGATAGCCGCACCTAGCCAAGCCACAATCGGTCCAGCGCCAGAAGCCCGCATGCGCGCCACGGTATTCTGCAATACCCCACCCTGCAAGCCGCGCCAGCCAGCATGCGCAGCGCCAACCACCCGGCCATTGACGTCAGCAAACAAGACCGGCAGACAATCGGCGGTCTGAATTGCGCAGACTACCCCGGGGCGGGTTGCAATCGCTGCATCTGCTTCGACAGCCCCAGGTACATTATCAACCTCACCCGCATCCACCACGTGATGACCGTGCACTTGCGTCAGCCACAGCGGCGAGGCCGGCAACAAGACGCCCAACAGCGCACGATTCAGCACCACGGCTTGCGGCGCATCCTCGACATGAGCGCCAATGTTCAGCCCTCCGCCGCCATTGCCGTCGTCGTAAGGTCCCTGGCTGACGCCACCGCTGCGCAAAGTAGCGAGAGCGCCGATGTTGGCTGGCACGCCGGCCCAGTTCGGAATAATCAAATGCATGTGCTTAGGGTTCCCAGCTTTCCATTTTATCTACGAAATTAGCAGCTGCTCCTGCTCAAATAACCGCTTATTCCGGCACGCTCATGCCCGCCTTGGCCAGCAGGTCGGCGAAGTCCTGCGGCAATGGAGCAAACCATTCGCAGGACTTGCCAGTAGTCGGATGGATCAAACCGAGACGCGACGCCTGTAATGCCTGACGCGGAAATGCCGGCATCAGATGTTGCTTGCCATACAAGGCGTCACCCACCAGAGAAAACCCAAGCGACTGCATATGGACGCGAATCTGATGCGTACGCCCAGTTTCCAAGCGACAACCCATCAGACTGACCGGGCGCCGGTCCAGCAAGCCGGTTCCCAGCCGCTGGTAATGCGTAATGGCCGGCTTGGCGATCAAGCTGTCGGAAACCGCCATCTTGATGCGGTCACGTGGATGACGCGCCATCGGGCTATCGACGGTGCCGCTCAACTGCGGCGTGCCCCACACCAGCGCCAGATACTGGCGCTTGACTGTGCGCGCCTGCAACTGACGCACCAGGTCAGTCTGCGCTTCCAGTGTCTTGGCGACCACCATCAACCCGCTGGTATCCTTATCCAGACGATGTACGATGCCGGCGCGCGGCACCCCCACCAGCGACGGCCAGCGAAACAGCAAGCCGTTCAGCAAAGTGCCGGACCAGTTGCCGGCTGCAGGGTGAACCACCAGGCCGGCTGGTTTGTCAATGACGATGATCGCTGCATCTTCATAGACGACTGAAAGCGGCATGTCTTCCGGAGTAAATGCCTGCTCGTCAGGAGCAGGCTGCGGCAACACCACCACGGTTTCGTCGCCGTAGGTAGTCAGTTTGGTGGTGGTGCAGACTTTGCCATCCACGGTCACATGGCCGGCTTCAATCCATTGCTGGATGCGGCTGCGCGAATATTGCGGCACCAGGCTCGAAACTACTTTATCAAGACGTGTTCCGCACACATCAGGCGTTAATTGCAATACTATCGGCGCGCTGGCCGTCGCGACATCGCCATCATCGTTGGCTTCGTCGAGGTCATCGATATTGACCTCTAAATCGGCGTCTGGCAGACTTTCAGCCAAATTTGGCTTGGTAAATGACATCAGAGGAAGTCCCATCGGCTATAATCAGTGAATCGTTAAGTTATTACGCTAACCAATGTGGCTGAAACGCGCAATTACAGGTAAACATACGCAATCTTGCAAAAAACTATGCAAAAAAGACTCTTAAAACTAGCTGCTGCTGCATTCGTTATCTCCTTGTCCGCGTGTGGCTTGCTGCCAGACAAAGTCGATGAAACCGCAAACTGGTCCGCGCCCCGATTATACTCGGAGGCCAAGGACGAAATGAACAGCGGTGGCTACGATAAGGCAATTAAGTACTTTGAAAAGCTGGAATCGCGCTATCCGTTCGGCACTTACGCGCAACAAGCGCAGATGGACATTGCCTATGCTCACTATCGCCAAGGCGAGCAGCCTGAAGCGCTGGCAGCCATCGACCGCTTCATCAAACTGCACCCGAACCACCCTAACGTCGACTATATGTACTACCTGCGAGGCCTGGTCAACTTCAATGACAAAGTCAGTATTTTCGACTTCCTGTCCAGCGAAGACGCCACCGAACGCGACCCGAAAGCTGCACGCGATGCGTTCGATGCGTTCAAGCAAGTCGTGGTCCGCTTCCCTGACAGCACTTATGCACCCGACTCTCTGGACCGCATGAAGTACCTGGTGAATGCGCTGGCGCAGTACGACGTCCACGTTGCCAGCTACTACTATCGCCGCGGCGCTTACGTCGCAGCAGCCAATCGCGCCCAAAGCGCAATCCAGGAATATCGCGATGCGCCAGCGGTGGAAGAAGCGCTGCACATCATGGTGGAATCGTACGCCGCTCTCGGCATGACGCAATTGCATGACGATTCCGAACGCGTGCTGAAGAAGACCTACCCGAACAGTGTTTATGTCGGCGGCACTGGCACCAACAGCTCCAAGGTGGTGGCCAAAGAACATTGGTGGAAATTCTGGTAACAGCTTGGATAACTTTCCAGCCCAACAAAAAGCCCCGCATTGCTGCGGGGCTTTTTTTATGACTACAAGCCAGAAGCCGGTCGAGATTGACTGGTCAGCAACTTCTTTGGAATGGCCTTGGCACCCTTGATCTGATGCAGATGATGCTGAAACTGCTGGGTCGCCACCTCCCACGAATACTCCAGTGCATGCCGACGCACCTCCCGCCGGTCCAGGCTGAGCGCCAGCAGGCAGGCCGAGGTCAGGTCTTCATCCAGTATTCCCGAACGCCCGTGCGCGACCACATCCACCGGCCCTGCGACCGGATAGGCTGCAACCGGAACACCGCAGGCCATCGCTTCCACCATGACCAGACCGAAGGTATCGGTATGACTGGGGAATACCATGACGTCGGCGCAGTTGTAATACGAGGTCAACTCATGATGCGCCTTGGCACCCAGGAATTGCACTTGCGGATAGCGTAGCTGCAGTTCTTCGCGCAATGGACCATCGCCGATCACCCATTTAGTACCGGGCAAATCAACCTGTAGGAACGCTTCGATATTCTTTTCTACCGCAACGCGGCCAACATACAGGTACAAGGGGCGGACGATGCAAGCGTGATCTTCATCGACCGGCTTGAAGCGCTCGGTATCCACTCCCCGGCCCCACAGCACCAGACGGCGGAAGCCGCGCTGCTCCAGTTCTTTCATCACATGCTGCGTCGGCACCATGACGGCCTTGGACGGACCATGGAACCAGCGTAGCCAGCGATAAGTGATCGCCTTGGGAAGGATGTTGCGCGCACTCAGATATTCCGGAAAACGGGTGTGATAGGCCGTGGTAAAACCAATTCCCTGACGCAGGCAAAAGCGCCGCGCAGCCAGGCCCATCGGCCCTTCCGTCGAGATATGAATGCAATCCGGCGCAAACGCTTTCAAACTGGCGGCGACTTTAGCGTAAGGCTTTTGCGCCAGACGAATTTCAGGATAGGTAGGGCATGCAAAAGTCGGGCAATCGTCAGCACTAAGGAGCAAGACTTCGTGGCCATTATTGCGCAGGCAGGAGGTGGTGGCGCGCAGCGTGTTAACTACGCCGTTGATTTGTGATTGTCCGGCGTCCGTTACGATGGCAATTCGCATAATTCTCTAGTCTGTTTGCTGGAAGCTGCATTTTTTTGCTGCTTGCTCATTTGCATAATCTCCTGCCAGGTAACCAGGCGCAACTCGCCGCTGGCCTCTTCTACCAATGCAGACAGGCTTTCAACCCAGTCGCCATCGTTGCAATACGTGATGCCGTTGATGTCGCGGATTTCCGGCTTGTGGATGTGACCGCAGATGACGCCGTCGAGGCCTTTCTTTTGCGCCTCCGCCGCCAGCGCATCTTCAAATGAGGAGATGTAGTTGACAGCGTTCTTTACCTTGAGCTTCAGGTATTGCGACAAAGACCAGTAAGGCAAGCCTGCGCGTGCGCGCCAGCCATTGAACCACTGGTTGAACTTGAGGATGACGGTGTAAAGGCCGTCACCGACATAGGCCAGCCACTTGGCACAGGCGATCACGCCATCGAAACGATCGCCGTGCAGCACCAGCATACGCTTGCCGTTGGCGGTGGTATGTATCAATTCGTCGCGGATGCGGATACCACCGAAATCAAGATCGATGAACTGGCGCACCGCCTCGTCGTGGTTACCCGGCACAAAAATCACTTCAGTGCCCTTGCGCGCTTTTTTCAGGACTGTCTGCACCACGTTGTTGTGGATCTGGTCCCAGTACCAGCGGCGTTTCAGTTGCCAGCCGTCGATGATGTCACCCACCAGATACAAGGTATCCGATTCGGTGGCGCGCAAGAATTCCAGCAGACGAGCAGCCTGGCAGCCAGTGGTTCCCAAATGAACATCGGAAATCCAGATCGTGCGAAAGCGAACCGGCTCGCGCTTCGACGTGGGTCCGGCGCCAGGGTTCAAATTGGCACCGAACAAAGCTGCTTCCAGAAACTGTTCGCCTGGTTTCATGTCGCCCTCGATTCTTTCAGATAGTGACGTGCATAACGGCCGTCCAGTTTGGACAGGGGTAACAGCAAGAAAAAATCAGCTGAATGAAAGTCCGGATCCCAGGCTGGATCGCCGCAGACCCACGCCCCACTGCGCAGATAGCCCTTCAATAGCGGGGGCATTTGCGCCACATGGCCTGACTCGCGCTCATAGACAGGGAACGGCACATGCGGCGTCACGCGGTACTCTGCGGGAGAGAAACTGTTTTGATCCAGTGCGTGATACAAGGCGGCGGCGTTATGACCGCCATCGGCCAGGCTGACGCTGGCGCAGCCCATCAGGTAATCACACCGCTCGCGCCGCATGAATGCCGCCAGGCCGGCCCACAGCATCATGATGACGCTGCCGCTACGGTAATCAGGGTCGATGCAGGCACGCCCTGCTTCAGCAATGCTGCTGCGCAAATTGTCGAGTCGACTGAGGTCAAACTCCTGCTCGGAGTAATAACGCCCCATGCGCCGCGCCCCATGCGGGCTCATGACACGATACGTACCCACCACCTTCAGCGTCTTGGTATCACGTACGATCAGGTGATCGCAGTAAGAGTCAAATTCATCGCTGTCCAGGCCATCGGCATTGGCCAAAGCAGACAGGCCCATCGCCTCGATAAAAACTTTGTAGCGCAGGCGCTGCACTTCGCGCACCTCTTCCTGCGTACTGGCCAGACTAACCGTCAACTTGGCTTCACTTGAGTTCGCTGCGCCAGCATTAGTTAGGAGTTGCATTCATCGTCCTTTCAGATTGTGACGATGACAAGCCTAACTGCCGATTACTTCAAGAAAGTGACAAATTTATTTCGGTTTCATGACATTGCAACAGTGCCCAAAACACAATAATTGTTTACTTAGAGGCTGTTGCAAACATAGATGGCCAGGAAGGCGAAGCAGAGATTTCAGACGACACTGGCGCCTGCCAGTGGAACGGCCTCGGCTTGCAAGCAAGGGCACACCTTGCATAGGCAACAACGCCAAGTATGTTTGCAATTGCCTCTTAAAATACAGAAAGCACGGAAGACGCAGAAATAAACCTAGGAATATTTCCGCGCTTTCCGTGCTTTCCGTGGGCAGTTTTTGCCTGATATGCCGTAAAAACAACGACTTATAAAGCCTCACGCCATGCCCTGAGCTTATTTTTCTTTTTTCGGACGACCGGCCTTCACAGGCGGCAGACTAGCTACTGCCAGCTTCAGGTTTGCCAGGTCCAACTCACGGATCAGGGCAACGCCGACACGCAGCAATTCGCTCTTTTTCACTTCCAGGCCGGCCTTCAGGAAAGTCTTCTTGACGTCGGCCAGGACCTGATACTCATCGGCTGGCATGGTGAAACTGTCACGCACCAGCTTGGCCTTCTTGACCTTGCCCTTCGCGTCCGGCAAAGCCTTCAGGCTTGGAGCCGGCTTGACGGCGATCGGCTTGGTGGCGAGCAACGGCTTTGGAACCGGCTTCAACACTGGCTTGGCTGCCAGCTTAGGGGCCGCCTTCGGCGCAACCTTGGCCACTGCCTTCACTGCCGGCTTTACCGCGGCCTTAACTGCTGGCGCCGCCTTCGGGCTGGCTTTGACTGCAGGCCGCGCTACTGGCTTGGCTTTGACAGCTGCTCTGACGGCGACTACAGGTTTTTTAACTGCACGTTTAACAATTTTACTGGCAACCATTCAATTCTCCATTAATAAATCGTATAAATAATATATACAATTCTTTGAGCTTCAGCAAGAGCAGCTTCATTAACAATGTAATCAAGAGCTTCATTTTCAGGCCCGTCAACATGACAATTTCATCAAGCGGTCATATTAAACAAGGACACTGCGACTCCTCCGCCACACTATTTCCTTTTTTTGATGAACTTAAACTTGAAACGTATTTTGCGCAAGTACCTGACTGGTTTTGCGTTATGCCTGCCGTTGCTGGCGCATGCCGCTGGCGACGAGATCGTGGTCGGCCAGGCCATCGACCTGTCCGGTCCGAACGCCGATCTGGGTCGCGACTACGTAGCGGGAATAAAGACTTATTTTGACGTCCTGAATACAAAGGGAGGCATCAACGGCCGTCGCATCCAGTATCTGGTCCGCGACGATCATGGACAGGCCGATTTGTCAGTCAAAGCCGTTGCCGAACTGATTGGACAGGCTCACGTCTCTTATCTGTTCGGTGGCGTCAGCGACGAGGTCACCCGGGCGGTGCTGAATTCGGCCGATTTCAAGCGCAGCGGCCTGACTTTATACGGCCCGCTGGCCGGCGCCGATTACCAGAAAAACGACCGGGTTCTTTTCTGGCGTCCCAGCTACCAGCAAGAGATCCGCCATATATTTTCCCATTTCGACAAACTTGGCATCAAGGATATCGGCGTCGTTTACCAGGAATCGGCCGCCACCGCCGATGCGTATCAGCGCCTCCTGGAACAGATGAAGGAAACCGGCATCAAGCTCAGCGGCACCGTACACCTGACCAGCGACCAAAAACAGATCAGCCGAGAAACCGCAGCCCTGGCCGCTGCCAAGCCAGGATTTGTGATCATGGTTGCCGACACCGTGAGCGCAGGGGTATTTCTCAAGGAATTCCGGAGGCTGGCACCACAAACTTTTGTCGCAGGCTCTTCTCTCACCAACCTGACAACGCTGCGTGAACTGGCCGGCGGCAAAGCCGTCGAATGGACCGTATTTTCACAAGTGGTGCCGAATCCCGGCATCGGCAGCTCGCCAATCCAGCTGGAGCACCTGAACATGATGCGCAAATACCGCGATGAACCGGTATCGGCCTTGACGCTAGAAGGATTCGCAGCAGCCAAATCCTGGATCCGTCTGCTGCAACCAGGAAAGCGCATCGCCGGCCAGTCGGAATACACAATTCCCGGCGGCGGCTTTGATATCGGTGGCTATATGGTCGGCGAAACGGCCAACAGCAACCATCTCTCCAATTATGTCGACATTGCCTTGTTTAACAAGGCAAGCGGGCTGACCTATTAGAAACAGTCCCGAGGGTTTTCAGGTCAAAAAAGCTACTTCAAGTAAAGCACGAAATAAAGCTAATGAAATTTTCGTGCTTTTCCAGAATAGTATTTCTGTTTACAGTTTGAGTTAGCGTGGTCTGCGCAGAGCCAATATAGATAGGGGCTGCGCTCGTCAGGTGCGACGGATGGAAAACTCAACGCCGATCTCGCGCCACCAGTCCTGCTCTTTGGTCATCCAATACGTCGCCGTAGGATGGTCCTCGATCCAATCGCGCTTGATATCAAGCTCGATCTTGCTCTTCATTTTCAAGCGCAGTTCATCGAGATCGATTTCTATGCGTGAATGCAGGAACATGACGGCCAGGCGCAAGGCTAGCACCGCCTTGGAGAAATCCGGATCGAGCAAAGCATCGCTGATCTTGCGTAAGTTTCCCTTCTGACCAAGGATCAGCATGCTCATTGCACGCTGTTCGCGCGTGGTGAAGCCGGACAAGTCGGCATTTTCGATCAGGTAGGCGGCATGCTTGTGATAACCGCTTTGCGACACCACCAGCCCGACTTCATGCAACAAGGCGCTCCAATGCAGATACTGGCTGAGGCCATCGTTGGTCGGCTTGAGCATATCGAACAATGACGTTGCCGTTTCAGCAACCCGGCTGGCGCGTAACTGATCAACATGAAAACGCTGCGAGAAATCGTGCACCGACTGATCCCGACGATCCAGCCGGGTTCCGCGCAGCTGCAAATCCCACATGACCCCCATACGCAAACCGGCTTCGATCGGCTGAATCACTTCGATGCCCAGTTCTTGCATCAGGCCGATCAGCACCGCCAGGCCACCCACCATAACCGCAGCGCGATCCGGCTTCATGCCGAGCAGATCGATGCGGCTGACGTGGCCGAACTCGACAAAGCGCGCGCGCAAGGCTTCCATGCTGGTATAGGACAAACGATGATCGCCCAGATTGTTTTTTTCGATGGTTTCGGCAATCGCGCGGATGGTGCCGGAAGAACCGTAAGCGTGGCTCCAGTTCTGAGGCCGATACGGCGGCGCGGCGTCTTCGAAGTGACTGCGCGCGGAAAGTACCGCTGAGTCGTAGGCTTCGGCAGTAATCTGGCCATCGGAAAAAAATGCCAGGCTCTGGTTAACGGTGCCAATACCGAACGATTCCACCCGTTCAATCTGCTGGCCGCGGCCCAGGATCAGCTCGGTAGAGCCGCCGCCGATGTCCAGCACCAGTCGTTTTTCGTTGGGCAGGCGCAGCATGCTGGCAACACCCATGTAGATCAGGCGGCCCTCTTCTTCGCCCGAAATGATTTCAATCGGATAGCCGATCACCTGCTCGGCGATCGGCAGGAATTCAGCGGCATTCTTGGCCACGCGCAGCGTGTTGGTCGCCACCACGCGCACCGCTTCCAGCTGGTAGTCGGCCAGGATATTGCGAAAGCGCGCCAATGAATCCAGCGCTATCTGCATCGCCTGCTCGGTCAGATAACCCTTGCTATCGAGTCCGGCAGCCAGACGGATAGGGTCGCGCGCGCTCTTGATGACGCGAATCGCATCACCATTGTATTTGCCAATATGCAAACGAAAACTGTTGGACCCCAAATCCACTGCTGCAAACATTGCTTACCTTTATCCAAACGAACGTTCGACAAAAACCGGCACACTATCGCGCACCGCGCTTCCGAAATGCAAGCTGCGACAATAGAGACAGATTATTACATGCTGATGACAAGCCCGAGCGGCTTCGTCCAGCCCAGCTTAGCCGATCAGCCCTGATCGCGCCAGCATCGATAATGCCAGTTATTCCTTTACAGCGTCACCGCGCCAAAAAGCCTTTACCGCATCCAGCTCGCGGGTGCGCTTGAATGGCGGCAGACTCTGCCATATGCGGCGACCGTAACCCTTTGAAATCAGGCGCGGATCGCAAATCATCAGTACTCCGCGATCGCCCTCGTCACGGATCAGGCGGCCGGCGCCCTGCTTGAGGTTAATGATGGCCGCCGGCAATTGGTGATGCATGAAGCCGTTCATCCCCTTGGATTCGAGCGCTTCGATGCGCGCCGCCAGTACCGGATCGTCCGGTGGCGAAAACGGCAGCTTGTCGATAATGACCAGTGATAACGCTTCGCCACGCACATCGACACCTTCCCAGAAACTCTGGCTACCGATCAGCACTGCATTGCCGGCGGCACGGAAGCGGTCCAGCAATTCGGTACGCCCGGCTTCGCCCTGCACCATCAACGGGAAATCCAGATGACGTGCTTCAAATTCTGCCCGCAAGCGCTCCGCCGCACGGTTGACTGCACGGATGGTGGTGCACAGCAGGAAGGCGCGGCCACCCGAGGCTTCGATCACCGGCAACGCCGCATCAATCACAGCGTCGGTATAGTCGGGCGAATTGGGCTGAGGGAGATTCTGTGGCACATATAGCAGTCCCTGTTCGCCATAGTCGAAGGGACTAGGCCAGGATTGCGCCGGCTCGTCGCCCAGGCCCATTTGCGCCGCATAATGCTGGAAATCGTTCTTTACCGCCAGCGTTGCCGAGGTAAAGATCCATGAGCGCGCTACGCCTTCGCGCTGCTTGTTGAAAATCGGCGCGACCGACAATGGCGTCTGGTGCAGTTGCAGCGAAGATGAAAAAGCCTCGACCCACAAGACGCTGCCTTCACCCTCATCCGGAACTACCGCCTTGCCAGGCTTCTTGGCGGCGCTCGGAGCGCTGTTCCAGCCGTCCAGCTTGTAGCCGAGCTCTACCGCACGAGTACGGCACTGTTCAATGGTTTCAGCCCGTTCCGCCGATTTTTCCAGAACTGCAATCATACCGTGCAGCTGGGTGCGCAGATTTTCCAGCGCCGGAAAGAACGTGCTGGAGGCGGCAATCTGGTTCACCGCAAGGCGCACTACGTCTTGCGGGAATGTCAGACGCAGGTCGCGCGCGGCTTTTTCGACCGGCAGAACGACTTGTCCCCAGTCGGCGCCATCCCGTGCGTGCGACAAACCTTCCGCCAGCACGTCGCGGCACAGCTCCAGGATTTGCGAAGTAGAGACGGTATTACCAAAAAACAAAGTCGCCACTTCAGGCAGCTGGTGCGCTTCATCGAAAATGATGGTGTTGGCCGAGGGCAGCAATTCGGCGACGCCGGTATCCTTCAGCGCCACATCGGCAAAAAACAGATGATGGTTGACCACCACTACATCGGCTTGCTGCGCTTCTTTGCGCGCCTTCATGACGAAGCAATCCTGGTAGTACTGGCACTCGGCACCCATGCAGGTATCGCGGGTCGAGGTCACAAGATTCCAGATCGGCGCGGTTTCCGGCACCAACGACAATTCGGCCTTGTCGCCGGAAGAAGTGGTTTTCATGAAGCGCGATATCTCGCGCAAGTAACCAACATCCTCGCGTGACGTCATGCGGCCATTCTGGAGCGTACGCTCCAGATGGAAATGGCAAAGATAATTGGCGCGCCCCTTGAGCAGCGCAATCGAAACCGGCGCACTGAGCGCCTTGCGCACGGTCGGGATATCGCGCAGGAACAGCTGGTCCTGCAAGTTCTTGGTGCCGGTCGAGACGATCACCTTGCCACCCCATAGCAAAGCTGGCACCAGATAGGCGAAGGTCTTGCCGGTGCCGGTGCCGGCTTCGGCGATCAGGGTTCGTTGCTGGGCGATGGCATCGGCAATGGCTTTGGCCATTTCGGTCTGCGCCTGGCGCGGACGAAAGCCGCCCACCGCCTGTCCCAGCGGGCCGGAACTGGCGAACAAACGGTCAACGTCCGCATCGTGGACGCCGGGCGCCGGGAGATTGATTGCGGCGGCAACGGCGATTTCGGCGGCAAGGGGGGATGGATCTTCAGTCAAGGTAACTTACTTCATTAAAGCGGTGGCTGGGATACGGTCGTAATAAAGCGACTATATACATCGTATCAGCCTTGGGGTGAGCTTTCAGGCAGGGATGTCTGGAATTAATTGCATTCTTAATAGCGTGATCTGGTCTTTCAGTTGCAATTTACGCTTTTTCAGGCGACGCAACTGCAATTCCTCATGCAAAACCTGTTGTGTCATGGTATGAATGGCGGCATCGAGATCACGATGTTCGACTTCGAGTTCTATAATGCGGCGAAGGATTTCTTCTCGATCGATCATGGTCAGTTTCTGGCGTTGGAAAATGTTAACATGTGGAAACACCTTGAAAATCATTCCTGCGTATAATATTTCCCATCAACTTCTTGCTGTTTGCGTCCGGACAGTTAAGCAAGCGACGATTAGCGAAAATAAACGACCAGTTAGCGCCGGATCACAATCCGGCAAATCCGGAATTACCTAGAATAGGATGCAGTTTAATCTACCCAGACGAATGAGCCAATACAAGATCGAAGCCGGTACCGGCCAGCACATCGGTGACCGCCAGGAACAACAAGACCGTGCCGCATTATTTACCGCCCCCAAAGCACCGGGGTACATGATGGCAGTGCTAGCAGATGGCATGGGCGGCCGCAGCGGCGGCGCCTTGGCGGCCGAACAAGTAATTTGCACTGCCAAGCAGATATTCGAGGGCTTCTCGCCTTTGATCGACAATGTCGAAGCCATGTTGCACAACATCGCGCTGGAAACCCACACTGTCATCAAACTTAGCGGCTTCTCCAACGACAAGGATCCGCATACCACGATGGTGATCCTGGTGCTGTCGCCGGATGGCACTGCGACTTGGGGTCATGTCGGTGATTCGCGCCTGTACCGTTTCGACGGACCTAATTTTGCCGAGCACACCATCGATCACTCGTACGTTGAAAAACTGGTGGCTGAAGGCAAGCTGACACGTAACGAAGCGAAATCGCACAATTTGTCTAACATCTTGTTGAACGCGCTGGGCTCCAGCACCGATACGCCCAAGGTCAGCATCAGCCGCCATACCGGCCTCAAGGCCGGCGACGCCTTCCTGCTGTGCTCGGACGGTCTGTGGCATTACTTCACCGAAGATGAGCTGGGTGCAGCGATCGCCATGAACAAGCCGCGCGATGCAGCTGAAATGCTGATCAACAAAACGCGCAAGCGCGCCGAAGGACATGCTGCCGATAACTGCACGTTCGCCATCGTCAAACTGGTGGCGCTGCCGAAAGAAGCGCAAAACTACACAGTCAAGAAGATGCGCCGCGCGGTCTAAACCGCAATCGCCGTTAGCTCAGGCAGCGCTAAGCTAACGGCTTGGTTTATGGTTTTGGAACAGATGCGGGGGCAGCGGCAGGCGGTACAGCCGGCGTCGCTGGCGCGCTGGCTTCAGCCGCTTTCTTGTTGGCCAGATCCTTGGCCTTAGCGGCTTTATTTGCCGCTACTTCCTTCTGGCGCGCCGCCGAATCCTGCGCCTTTTTCTCAAATGCCGCCACGTTGGCTGCGCGTTGCGCGGTCTTGGCCGCCTCATCCTGCTGAGCCTTCAATACGCGTGCATTATGATCTGCGACGCGCTTATCGGCTTCACCCAGATGCTTACGCGTATTGGCTTCCACTTCCTTGTCTTTGGCCGCACCCTGCTTGACCTTATCGGCGTTGCTCAGCTCTTTTTCCTTTTGATCCTGCGCCTTCTGCGCGGCTTCGGCGGGATGCTGGGCATCTTGCACCGCCAGCGCCTTGTCGCGTTCATCGGCGCGATCCTTGCGCAAAAATGCATTGGCAGTGATATCTACCGGACGAATCGCCTTTAGTGCCAGGCGGCGCTGTTCCTTGGCGGCGTCAAGACAGTGATTGACGAAAAATTTGGCGTAGCAGACACGCCGCTGTTCCAAGTCACGCGCCGCCACTTCGGCCTTGGCGTCGGCTACGTCGTTCAAAGCCTTATTCGCCACATCCACGGAAGTAAGCGATTCAAGCGGGTAACGCGCCGTCAATTCAGCCGCCGGCTCGGCGACCGATTTGAGCGGGACGGCGTCAGCCGCCTGCGCACCGGCACACCAGGTCAACAACGCGGCGGTAATCGCCAGCGCCAGCGAACGTGGCCGGGGAGCCAAAATCAAAGAGGCAAATTCCACTAGTACCTATCCATTTCTATACATTATTTAGTCACTACTGCTCAGATAATGCCGCGCCGACTCAGACGATGGAATCGGCTTCGGAGCGCCGTTCGCTATCCATATATTCGCGCGACTGCATCTCCATGATACGCGACACGGTGCGGTGAAACTCATTTGCCAGCATACCCTGCGTGTAGAGCTGGTCCGGCGCCACAGCAGCTGACATGATCAGCTTGATCTTATGATCATAGAACACATCGATCAACCAGGTAAAGCGGCGCGCTTCAGACGACATTGCCGCCGACATCTGCGGGATACCGGACAATATCACCGTATGGAAGCGACTGGCAATTTCGAGGTAATCATTTTGTGAGCGCGGGCCGCCGCACAAGGTATTGAAATCAAACCAGATTACCCCGCCGGCACGTCGCAACGCCTTGATTTTACGCGCTTCGATGTCCACCATAGGATCTTCGTCGACAGTCTCGGCCACGCCCGCAAACGCGTGGCGCAAGGCGCGGTCGGTCTCAGCATTCAGCGGCGCATGGTAACTCTCCACCTGTTCCAACGCACGCTTACGGTAATCAATGCCGGCATCGATGTTCATGACGTCAAGATTATCTTGCAATAGTTTGATGGTCGGCAGCATACGGTCGCGGTGCAAACCGTCCGGATACAATGTGCTGGGCTCATAGTTCGAGGTCATGACGAACGACACGCCATTGTCGAACAAGGCTTTCAGCAGGTTGTAGAGAATCATGGCGTCAGCGATATCTGACACATGAAATTCGTCGAAGCAGATCAGGCGGTATTTCTTGGCAACCCGTTTGGCCACTTCATCGAGCGGATCGGCAACGCCTTTGAGCTCGTCCAGCTGTCGATGAACGGCTCGCATGAACTCATGGAAGTGCAAGCGGGTTTTACGCACCACCGGCACGACGGAATAGAAGCTGTCCATCAAAAAGGATTTGCCGCGCCCAACGCCACCCCACATGTAGACGCCGCGCGGCACGTCCGGCCGATGGATCAAACGTTTGAAGGAATTGGAACGCTGCGCCTTGTACTCCACCCACTCATCGTAAGAACGCTGCAGGCGGTCGACTGCGCGCCGTTGCGCATCGTCAGCCTGGAAACCGCGCTGCGTCAACGCCTGTTCGTAAAACTCTAGTACATTCATGGCATCTTCAATTCAAATTCAGTTCGAAAATTCGTGGAACGGATCAGCTAAGCGCTATCCGCCCCGTATTCCAAAGTTAGCCAAACATTAACAGAAAATTAATATTTGCAACCCTAGTTAAGGCAAATCGCCAGCAAAAATAAAAATGGGCGAGCTTTCGCTCACCCACCTCAATTCAAGCAACTTCGCAAGCAACACCCCTGGCGGCTATGATCGCCCCATTTCTACCAGCACGCGGCTCGGATAAGCTTTTTCCTTGCCGCCAAAGCTGAGTGGCAAATTGGCGCCGAGGCCGATGCCGGCAGCGCCTACGCCGCCACTGCCACCAGAGGCTCCAATCCCGACGCTAGGGGAATTCAAGCCAGGCGGCGCACGGTAAACCACTTCCGAGGTACGATAGCCTGGCTTGTCGCATACTACGTGCAAGTCACCATCTGCTGTCACGATCAACACGTCGCCCGGGGTCACCACATTCCAGCGGCTGCTGTCGGTTTTGACGACGCAGCGCGCACCTGACAGCTGCTGGCTGTCAGAAGTGGCCTCGATCAACACGTGACCGTTCTCCGACGCTACGGTGGCGCAACCGGATAATGCAACGCCTAACATCAGAGTCAGCGACGGCAACAGAACACGCATTTTTGCTTCTTTCTTAAAAGTTCAAAGACCGCTTGTCGACCGCCAGCGCTGCTTCCTTGGTCGCTTCCGACAAGGATGGGTGCGCATGGCAGATACGTGCGATGTCTTCCGCAGAAGCGCGAAATTCCATCGCGACCACAGCTTCGGAAATCAATTCCGACGCCATTGGACCAACAATATGGACGCCCAGGATCTCGTCAGTCTTGGCATCCGCCAAGAATTTGACCATACCCGAAGTATCGCCCAAAGCACGCGCCCGGCCATTTGCCAGGAACGGGAAGGTGCCAGCCTTGTATGCTACTCCATCTGCCTTCAGTTGTTGTTCTGTCTTTCCAACCCAGGCGATTTCCGGCGATGTATAGATCACCCAAGGAATGGTATTGAAATTGACGTGACCATGCTGTCCGGCAATACGCTCGGCAACCGCAACGCCTTCTTCCTCAGCCTTGTGCGCCAGCATCGGCCCGCGCACCACATCGCCCACGGCCCAAACGTTTGGCAAATTGGTCTTGCAGTTGTCGTCGACGGCGATGAAACCACGCTCGTCCAGCTTCAAGCCAACTGCATCGCCATTCAGGCCGATCGTGTTCGGCGTACGGCCGATCGAAATGATCAGTTTGTCGTAGACGGCTTTTTGCGCTGCGCCTGTGGCGTCGACATACTCAACCGTAACGTCGTTCTTGCCAGCCGTGATAGCACCGATCTTGACGCCCAGACTGACTTTCAGACCTTGCTTGGTGAACAGCTTGCCGGCTTCCTTGGCAATTTGCTCATCGACTGCACCGAGGAAAGTCGGCAATGCTTCCAGCACGCTGACGTCAGAACCCAGGCGACGCCAGACGCTACCCATTTCGAGGCCGATGACGCCGGCGCCGATAACACCCAGTTTAGCCGGAACCGCATCAATTGCCAGCGCGCCGGCATTCGACAGGATCAGTTTTTCGTCAAACGGTGCGCCAGGTAGTTCGCGGGCATTGGAGCCGGTTGCCAGCACGACGTGCTTTGCGGAAATAGTTTCTTCGGTGGCACCTGCAACCTTGATCTCATAACCGCCGGCATCGCCCTTGACGAAAGAACCGCGGCCGTGGAAAAAGGTGACTTTGTTCTTCTTGAACAGGTACAGGATACCTTCGTTATTCTGCTTGACCACGCCATCCTTGCGCGCCAGCATCTGGCCCAGATTCAGCTCCAGGCCCTTGACATTGATGCCGTGCTCGGCGAAAGCATGGCCGGCATGTTCGAAATGCTCGGACGATTGCAGCAGTGCCTTGGAAGGAATACAACCGACGTTGGTGCAAGTGCCGCCCGGTGCAGGACCGTTCTTGGCATTTTTCCATTCATCGATACATGCTGTACTGAAACCCAGTTGTGCAGCGCGAATTGCTGCAATATAACCGCCGGGACCGCCACCGATTACAACGACATCAAATTGTTTGCTCATTTTCCATCCTTCGAGTTATTGCCATGTCAGTTCATTATCTGTTTTGCCTGCGTACATCGGAAAATCCTGTGCGGCGCGGACAAACAATGACGACAAGGCTCTCATCATTTACCTATCCACCTAAACGACGCGCCCTGCCCTGTTTTTTGCACCGCTGAATGGGCAGAAAACAGAATCAGGGCGCGCGTCTGGCGGGTTTAAAGCTTACAGGTCCAGCAACAGGCGGGCAGGATCTTCCAGCGCTTCTTTCATGGCAACCAGCGCCAGCACTGCTTCACGACCGTCGATGATACGGTGATCGTAAGACATTGCCAGGTAGTTCATCGGACGCACCACGATCTGGCCGTTTTCGACCACAGCACGGTCCTTGGTCGCATGCACGCCCAGGATCGCCGATTGTGGCGGGTTGATGATCGGGGTCGACAACATCGAACCGAAAGTACCACCGTTGGAAATCGAGAAAGTACCGCCGGTCAGGTCGTCCAGGGTCAGCTTGCCGTCCTTGGCCTTGGCGCCGAATTCGCCGATTTTCTTTTCGATGTCGGCAATCGACATCTGGTCGGCGTCACGCAACACCGGCACTACCAGGCCGCGTGGTGAACCGACCGCGATACCGATATCGAAATAGCCGTGGTACACGATGTCGTTGCCATCTACCGAAGCATTGACGATCGGGTATTTCTTCAATGCAGCAACCGCCGCCTTGACGAAGAACGACATGAAGCCCAGCTTGACGCCATGCTCTTTTTCGAACTTGTCTTTGTACTTGGTACGCAGATCCATGACTGGCTGCATGTTGACTTCATTGAATGTCGTCAAGATGGCGTTAGTCGATTGCGATTGCACCAGGCGCTCGGCGATACGGGCGCGCAGACGGCTCATCGGCACACGCTCTTCCGGACGATCGTCCAGGTTAGCCTTGGTCGGCGCTGCAACTTGTTGCAGGAGCGCCTTGGCTGGCGCTGCGGCCAGAGGTGCAGGCGCAGGAGCCGCAGCCTTGTTGGCTACCGCGCCGAGGACGTCACCCTTGGTGACGCGGCCATCTTTGCCGCTGCCGTCGATTTGCGCCGCCGACATGTTGTTTTCGGCCAGCAGTTTTGCTGCGGCTGGCATGGCGATGCCGGCTGCAGATTTCGATTGCAATTCAGGCGCTGCAACCGGAGTTGGCGCGTGGCCGGCTTGCGGCACTGGCACCGCAGCTACTTCCATCGGGCTGACCTTGGCCGAAGCGTCGGTATCGATGATTGCGATGATTTGATCGGCTACCACGGTGCTGCCATCAGGTTGAATCAATTGAACGATCACGCCGTCAGCTGGCGCAGGTAATTCGAGTACAACTTTATCTGTTTCGATGTCGATCAGGTTTTCGTCGCGCTTGACTACATCGCCAATTTTCTTATGCCATGTCAACAAAGTCGCTTCAGCGACGGATTCCGACAATTGCGGAACTTTTACTTCAAGAAGTGCCATTTAATTCTCCGTAAGATGGTGCGGCAGGCAGGCCATCCAGGCCTGCCCGGTCGTCAATTATTTGGTAAGAACAAAACCTTTGAGCTTGGAAAATGCCGTATCCAGCAATGCTTTTTGCTGCGCATAGTGCTTGTCGTAGTAACCGACCGCTGGCGACGCGCTGGCTGGACGGCCTGCATACGCAAGCTTTTGACCATCTTCCAGGTTTTCAAAAATATTGTGCTGGATCTGCAACCACGCGCCCTGGTTTTGCGGCTCATCCTGAGCCCATACCAGCTCGTTGAAGTGCGGGAACTGCTTCAACTCGGCAGCGAATGCCTTGTGCGGGAACGGATACAGTTGTTCCAGGCGGATAATTGCGACATCGGTCTGACCACGCTCTTTACGTGCATTGACCAGATCGTAGTAAACCTTGCCCGAGCAAGCGACGATGCGCTTGACCTTCTTAGGGTCGATCTTGTCATCGACTTCGCCGATCACGGTCTGGAAGCTGCCCTTGCTGAAATCAGACAACGGCGAACCGGCGTCCTTGTTACGCAACAGCGACTTCGGCGTCATGATCACCAGCGGCTTGCGGAACAGGCGGATCATCTGGCGGCGCAGCAGATGGAAAATCTGCGCTGCGGTAGTCGGCTGCACCACTTGCATGTTGTTGTCTGCGCACAGTTGCAAATAACGTTCCAGGCGGGCCGACGAGTGTTCCGGGCCTTGGCCTTCGTAACCGTGCGGCAGCATCATGACCAGGCCAGAAGCACGGCCCCACTTCACTTCGCCGGAGCTGATGAACTGGTCGATCACGACTTGCGCGCCGTTGGCGAAGTCGCCGAATTGCGCTTCCCAGATAGTCAGCGTGTTTGGTTCTGCTGTGGAATAACCGTATTCGAAACCGAGCACAGCTTCTTCCGACAGTACCGAATCGATGACCTTGAACGGCGCTTGCTGTTCGGAGATATTTTGCAGAGGAATATAGCTGCCTGCATCCCAACGCTCACGGTTTTGGTCATGCAATACCGCGTGACGGTGAACGAAGGTGCCGCGGCCTGCATCCTGGCCGGTCAGACGGATTGCATAACCGGAAGATACCAGCGACGCGTAGGCCAGATGCTCGCCCATACCCCAGTCGAGGTTGAGTTCGCCACGGCCCATTGCTGCGCGGTCGTTCAGTACTTTTTCAACCAGTGCGTGGACCTTGAAATTTTCCGGCACGGTTGTGATACGGCCGGCCAGGCGCTTCAGCTCAGTCACAGGCACCGATGTATCAGCGGCGTCAGTCCATTTGCGGTTCAGGAATGGCAGCCAGTCGACGGCATATTTACTCTTGAAGTTGGAGATGACAGGATCAACAGTGTGCTTGCCAGCGTCCATCGCATCGCGAAAAGCCTTGACCATCGCGTCGCCTTCGTCAGTTGCAATGGCGCCTTGGGCAGCCAGCTTGTCCGCGTACAGCTTGCGGGTGCCTGGATGCTGGCCGATTTTCTTGTACATCAGCGGCTGCGTCAGCGCTGGCGTATCTTGTTCGTTGTGGCCCAGCTTGCGGAAACAGATGATATCGACCACGATATCCTTCTTGAATTCCATGCGGTAATCGAGTGCGATCTGGGTAGCGTACACCACCGCTTCCGGATCATCGCCGTTGACGTGCAGAACCGGTGCTTCGATCATCTTGACGACGTCCGAGCAGTACAGGGTCGAACGGGAATCGCGCGGATCGGAAGTGGTGAAGCCGATCTGGTTGTTGATCACGATATGCACGGTACCGCCTGTGCCGTAACCACGCGTTTGCGCCAGATTCAGGGTTTCCATCACAACGCCCTGGCCAGCGAAAGCCGCATCGCCGTGCACCAGGATCGGCAGCACTTGCGAACCGTCGGTATCGCCGCGGCGTTCCATACGGGCCTTGACCGAACCCTCAACTACCGGGTTGACGATTTCCAGATGTGACGGGTTGAACGCCAGCGACAGATGCACCGGACCGCCTGGGCTAGTGATGTCTGAAGAGAAGCCTTGATGGTACTTGACGTCGCCGGCTGGCAGGTCGTCGGCATGCTTGCCTTCGAATTCTGCGAACAGCTCTTGCGGCATCTTGCCCAGGGTGTTGACCAGCACGTTCAGGCGGCCGCGGTGGGCCATGCCGATAACGATTTCCTGGACACCCTTTTCACCGGCGCGCTGGATGGTTTCATCCAGGGAGACGATGAAGCTTTCGCCACCTTCCAGGGAGAAACGCTTCTGGCCGACATAACGGGTATGCAGGTAGCGCTCCAGGCCTTCAGCCGCGGTCAGGCGGTCAAGGATGTGTTTCTTCTTTTCTGCGGTGAATACCGGCGCCGAGCGAGTAGACTCCAGGCGCTCTTGCATCCAACGCTTTTCGGTCGGATCGCTGATGTACATGTATTCAGTACCGATCGAACGGCAATATGTCTCGCGCAGTGCATTGAGCAGATCGCGCAAGGTTGCAGTTTCCGGACCGAAGTAGGTGTTGCTGATGTTGAACACGATGTCCATGTCGGCATCGGTGAAACCGTAGAAGCTTGGTTCCAGTTCCGGCAGTGCGGAACGTTCCTGGCGTTGCAGCGGGTCCAGATTGGCCCAGCGGGAGCCAAGGTAACGATAGGCAGCAATTAATTGCGTTGCAGCAACGCGCTTGAAACCCATTTCAGCATCGGCTGAAGCGGAGATAGTACGGATTGGACCTTGCTTGGCGCGCTCGGCGAATGAGGCGATGACGGAAGCGTGGCCTACGTCAGGCTTGTCTGAGCCGTCGACGGCAGGTACGTGTTGCATGGCGTCAAAATATGCGCGCCAGTTATCGGCAACTGAACCGGGATTGTCGAGGTATGACTCGTACAGCTCTTCAATGTACGGTGCATTACCTCCGAAGAGATATGAATTAGAGCGGTATTGTTGCATCATCTTGCTCACCTTTCTTCGCGTTTCGCGAGATTAGCGGGTTAACATAACCTTCCGCGACACGGCCTGACCGGTTAGCGGATTGCACATCAAGTTGTGGGGAAGGGCTCTATTACAGTGTTCTTTTAACTACTATTCAATTCGGGTACAACATTTTGGCACTACTCGCCTGCCCTTCAAAACACGCTCACCACATGTTTCTACTACGCTGCAGCCTGATAAATCGGCACAGGACAAGAGCATAGCATAACCCGCAGAAATGCAAACAGCGAATCCGAGGATTCGCTGTTTATGTGTTGCTATTCCATACTCACGCTGATTGACTCAGTGCTGACTCAGTACAAATTAACCGCGTTTATCCATCGGCGGCACGTCACGCGCTGGCGAACCAACAAACAACTGACGTGGACGGCCGATTTTTTGCTCTGGATCGGAAATCATTTCGTTCCATTGCGCGATCCAGCCGACGGTACGCGCCATCGCGAAGATACCGGTGAACAGCGACGTTGGAATACCCAGCGCCGATTGCACGATGCCGGAGTAGAAGTCGACGTTCGGATACAGCTTGCGGGAAACGAAGTATTCGTCTTCCAGCGCCACTTTTTCCAGCGCCATCGCCAGCTTGAACAACGGATCGTCGTGCAGGCCCAGCTCGTTCAGCACTTCGTAGCATGTTTCACGCATCAGCTTGGCGCGCGGGTCAAAGTTTTTGTAGACGCGATGACCGAAGCCCATCAGCTTGACGCCGGAATTCTTGTCCTTCACCTTAGCAATGAATTCAGGAATATTGTCGACCGAACCAATTTCCTTCAGCATGTTGAGTGCCGCTTCGTTGGCGCCGCCGTGTGCGGGGCCCCACAAGCAAGCGATACCGGCAGCAATACAGGCAAACGGATTGGCGCCGCTGGAACCTGCCAGGCGCACGGTCGACGTCGACGCATTTTGCTCGTGATCCGCATGCAAAGTCAGGATACGGTCCAGTGCGCGCACCAGCACGTCGTTGACCTTGTATTCTTCGCACGGGGTCGAGAACATCATGTGCATGAAGTTCGCGCTGTACGACAGATTATTGCGTGGGTAGACGAAAGGCTGGCCGACGTTGTACTTGTAGGCCATTGCCACCAGTGTCGGCAGCTTGGCGATCAGGCGGATCGCCGACACTTCGCGGTGATGCGGATCAGTGATGTCCAGCGAGTCGTGGTAGAACGACGACAAGGCGCCGACTGTGCCGACCAGTACGGCCATCGGATGCGCGTCGCGGCGGAAACCACGGAAGAAAAATTGCATCTGCTCGTGCACCATGGTGTGCTGGGTCACGGTAGCGTCGAAGGCTGCTTTTTGCTTGGCTGTCGGCAGTTCTCCGTTCAGCAGCAGGTAGCAGGTATCCAGGAAATCGCAATTGACAGCCAGTTGCTCGATCGGGTAGCCGCGATATTGCAACTCACCTTTGTCGCCATCGATGTACGTGATCGACGAATTACAGGCCGCCGTGGACATGAAGCCTGGATCATAGGTGAACTTGCCGGTAGCGCCGTACAGCTTGCGGATATCGATGACTTCAGGGCCGACGGTGCCCTTGTAAATAGGAAATTCTACGGATGGGCTGCCATCGGAGAACGATAGCGTGGCTTTAGTATCAGCATTGGTCATGGCACTTCCCTCACAAAAAATTACTCTAAATCAAAAAACAAAAACGCGCTTGCAGGCGACTCAACATCCGCGGCGACCGCATCACTGCGACCAAGGCCAAGCGAGCTTCAAGCCACGCGTATTCTAGCTAACAGGGCATGCACTTGCGGCAGATCCAGCAATCCGTCCGGTTCTTTACGGACCAGTAGCAAATCCATTAGTTCATTGTCGGACAGCTCCATCAAGCGCGAAAAAGCGTCGACATCATCGTCCGTCATGGTGACTTCATTGGCGTCCAGGAAACGGGTCAGTATCAAATCGTTTTCAAGCAAACCGCGCCGCGCACGCCAACGCAGTCGGGCTCGGTTGGCTGGATCGGCTTGATGGATGATAGACATGAAAACCACTTATTCTATTTGAAATCGCCGTCCGACGACGTCGACGAACAGCTCTAAAACCACTACAAAAAAAAAGGGGGAAGAACAAAAACAGCCCCACCCTTCTCAGGTCTACCGGAAGCTCTAAGATCCGTAGCCTCAGCTGCGCTGACCTAGCCCAAGGTCTGGCCGAGAAGCGCAGCTGTACGAATGTACAGCGAGCATCACAGGCCAGAGATTGAGCCGCGCAGTAGGGTATTAGAGCTACCCTTTTATACAGCGCGACGGACCATTAGCTCTTTGATCTTGCCGATAGCCGCGTTCGGGTTCAACCCCTTAGGGCAGACATCGACGCAATTCATGATCGAACGGCAGCGGAACAGGCGATACGGATCTTCCAGATTGTCCAGGCGCGCGCCGGTAGCTTCGTCGCGGCTATCTGCGATGAAGCGGTAGGCTTGCAGTAAACCGGCCGGGCCGACAAACTTGTCCGGATTCCACCAGAACGACGGGCAGGAAGTCGAGCAGCATGCGCACAAGATGCATTCGTACAAACCATCCAGCTCTTCGCGTTGTTCCGGCGATTGCAGCCGCTCTTTTTCCGGCGGGATGTTGTCGTTGATCAGGAACGGCTTGATCGACTCATATTGTTTGAAGAACTGGGTCATGTCGACGATCAGGTCGCGAATCACCGGCAAGCCTGGCAACGGCTTGAGGATAATAGGCTCGCTCAACTCGTTCAGGTTGGTGGTGCACGCCAGGCCGTTCTTGCCGTTGATGTTCATTGCGTCGGAACCGCACACACCTTCGCGGCATGAACGGCGCAGCGCCAGCGAATCATCCACATCGGCCTTGATACGCTGCAAAGCATCCAGCAACATCTTGTCGGTTGGCAGCAGTTCGACCGTCAGGTCCTGCATATAAGGCTTGGCATCCTTATCGGGATCGTAACGGTAAATTTTGAATTTCAAAGTACGTGATGACATGGCTATACCTTTTAGTTGGGCGTTGGATCAGAGTCGCTTGGCGGTTCTACCTGCCCTCGAATCCTCTCCTACAAATACTTTTCTTTACAACTTTCGCACCGTCTAGTCAGTTGAGGACAGAGTAATTCGCCACGCTACGGTGGCTCTCAAAGCCACCGCTGGCCGCCTCTGTCCCGCAATTGGTCAGAATGTGCGTGGCTTTGGCTTGAACGTATCAACTGTCAACGGCTTGGTGATGACCGGCTTGTAGTCGAGACGATTACCTTCGGAATACCACAAGCTGTGCTTCATCCAGTTTTCATCGTCACGGTGTTCGTAATCGCGATGCGCATGTGCGCCGCGTGATTCTTTACGCGCTGCCGCTGCGGTGATGGTGGCCTTGGCGGTTTCGATCATGTTATCCAGCTCCAGCGCTTCAACGCGCGCTGTATTGAACACTTTCGATTTATCCTTGAACGCAACATGCTTGCGACGCTCATCCAGCACCATGATTTCCTTGTAGCCCTGTTGCAGCAACTCATCGGTACGGAACACGCCACAGTATTGCTGCATAGTCTTGCGGATATCGCCGGCCACGTCTTGCACGCGCTCGGAACCGGTGCTGTTTTCCAGCTTGGCCATGCGCGCCAAAGCGGCGTCCGTGGCATCCGCCGGCAACGGCTTGTTGCTGCGATCTTTAAGCTTGCTGTCGACAATGTGATTACCAGCCGCACGGCCGAACACCACCAGATCCAGCAGCGAGTTGGTGCCCAGGCGATTAGCGCCGTGCACCGATACGCAGGCGCATTCGCCAATTGCATACAGGCCATTCACCACAGCATTCGGGACGCCGTTCTTCGGCACTACCACCTGGCCATAGACGTTAGTCGGGATACCACCCATTTGGTAATGAATGGTCGGCACGACCGGAATCGGCTCTTTCAAGGCGTCAACGTTAGCGAACTTGTGGCCGATTTCCAGAATCGACGGCAGACGCTTCATGATGGTTTCGGCGCCGATATGACGCAGATCCAGCATGACGTGATCTTTGTGAGGACCGCAACCACGGCCTTCCTTGATTTCCTGGTCCATCGACCGCGAGACGAAATCGCGCGGGGCCAGATCTTTCAGGGTTGGTGCGTAACGCTCCATGAAACGTTCGCCGTTGGCGTTGATCAGGATACCGCCCTCGCCGCGAACGCCTTCTGTAATCAACACACCCGCCCCGGCTACGCCAGTTGGGTGGAATTGCCAGAACTCCATGTCTTCCAATGGAATGCCAGCGCGCGCCGCCATACCCATACCGTCACCGGTATTGATGAAGGCATTGGTGGACGCCGCCCAGATACGCCCTGCTCCGCCGGTCGCCATCACCGTGGTCTTGGCTTCCAGCATCATGACTTCGCCGGTTTCCATTTCCAGAGCAACGACGCCGATGACATCGCCTTCGGCATCCCGCACCAGGTCGATCGCCATCCATTCAACGAAGAAATGGGTCTTGGCGCGGACATTACGCTGATACAGCGTGTGCAACAGCGCGTGGCCGGTACGGTCAGCAGCAGCGCAAGCACGCGCTACCGGCTTTTCGCCGAAGTTGGCCGAGTGGCCGCCGAACGGACGCTGATAAATGGTGCCATCGGCGTTACGATCGAACGGCATGCCGAAATGCTCCAGCTCATACACTGCTTTAGGCGCTTCGCGACACATAAATTCGATCGCATCCTGGTCGCCCAGGTAATCCGAGCCCTTGATGGTGTCAAACATGTGCCAGTACCAGCTGTCCTCGGACATGTTACCCAGCGAGGCGCCAATACCGCCCTGCGCCGCAACCGTGTGCGAACGGGTAGGAAACACCTTCGACAAGACCGCAACATTCAAACCAGCTTCCGCCAATTGCAGCGAAGCACGCATGCCCGAACCACCGGCGCCAACGATTACCGCATCAAAGCGGCGTGTAGGAATTGTGGATTTGATTGATGACACGATTACACTCTCCACAAAATCTGCGCCGCCCATCCGGCACAACCGACCAACCACAAAATTGTGGCAACTTGCAAGACCAGGCGCAGAGCGACAGGCTTGACGTAATCCATCCAGATATCACGCACACCGATCCATGCATGAAAAAACAGTGCCATCAGCGCTACGAAAGTAGCCAGCTTGAACCACTGGTGAGAAAACAGGCCTGCCCAGCCTTCATACGTGAAGTTGCTGGCGGTCAGAAAGGAAACCAGCAAAATGACGGTATAGACCGCCATCACGATCGCTGTTGCACGCTGCGCGAGCCAGTCGCGCAAACCGTAATGCGCGCCGACAACCAGACGCTTGCCACCGATATTATTATCTGCCATTAGAATGCTCCGAACAGTTTCAATGCAACGATCAGCGCCAACGGCAGGCTGATCACCAATACGCTGGCAGCCGATTTGCGCGCGCTATCCTTGCTCAGGCCGATGTGGTTATCCATGACGAGGTGGCGAATGCCGGCGCAGAAATGATGCAGGTATGCCCAGGACAGGGCCAGGATGACGAGCTTGACAAACCAGCCCGACGTAAAGCCTTTGAAGTATTCGAAGGACGTCTCAGATACCAGGCTCTTATCCAGCATGAACAAGATAAAAGGCAGCAACAGAAACATCAACAAGCCACTAATGCGATGCAAAATCGAAATAATGCCTGCCAGCGGCAAGCGGTAACCCACAATTTGTGTAATGTTTATATTACGAAACTGTGGCCGATTGGGTTTCGCGGCTTCAGACATAACAGGGTTCTCCTCAGTTTAAAATTTTGATGCTTTTTTGACGCTCTAAGTTGACGATCTAAGCAATCCCGCAATTTTCGCCGATTTTTGTGCAGCACACCAATATTTATTATTCGTTATTGCGCAATTCCTTATTGCGAATTGCTGCTAGCACATCTTAGAACTTTGCCATTCTGCCACCAGTCGGCCGCACTCACACGCAACCGGCAATTCTGCCCCGAGCGTCAAGCAAACCCTCAACTCAACTCATTCTGGTAATGATGACGATTGGTCACATACAGCCCACGCCGCACTTCCACCGGCTTGTCGCCATAGGTAAAAGACACGCGCTCGACGCAAAGCAAAGGCGACAATTTTTCCACAGCCAGCAACTCGGCGGCATCTGCATCCGCGCTAGCGGCGCGAATCTGCTCAGTCGCGCGAATCATGCGCGTGCCGAATTCGGTTTCAAACAGACCGTACATCGGCCCCTTATATTCAGCCAGGCGCTCTAGCGTCAACGCCTTGAACAGCGCGCCCGGCAACCACAACTCTTCCAGTATCGTCGGCACCCCGTCAAAAGCCAGCACGCGCTTGACATAAACTACGGAGTCACCTGATTTCATACCCAACTGGCGCGCAATATCCGCCGGCGCACGCAAACGCTTCAGCTCAATTACTCTTTTATCGGTGACTTGCGGCTCATCGCTGTCCGGCATCAGACGCAGGAAACGGAATTGCGAGCGCGCTTCGTGATGAGTGGCGACGAAAGTGCC
Organism: Collimonas arenae; assembly: GCF_000786695.1. Classification (NCBI taxonomy): domain Bacteria; kingdom Pseudomonadati; phylum Pseudomonadota; class Betaproteobacteria; order Burkholderiales; family Oxalobacteraceae; genus Collimonas; species Collimonas arenae. The sequence continues at coordinate 3,246,623 of NZ_CP009962.1, forward strand.
CTTACCTTGGCGTCGCACCAGCAGGTTTTCCGCCGCCAGTTCGTCAATTGCCTTGCGCACGGTCCCCTGACTCACCTTGAAACGGTTGCCAAGTTCGACTTCGCTGGGGATCAATTCGCCGGACTTCCACTCACCGGACTGCAGGCGCTGCATGATCAACGCCTTGATTTGCTGGTAGAGCGGACTAAAAGTCGGGGAGCTTGCCGGCGAAGCTGCCGGGGACGCTCCGGGGGCAGCGGCGCTCGGGCTGGCTGGGTCACTACTCGGATTGGACGGGATGGAACTCATAACCTCGGATTTCACCATAAAACAGCCATTGTCGTCCAGAAAAAAATGCTCAATGATATGTCTTATATAAGATATAAGATATTGATTGACATACCATGTTGCCAAGCCTAAACTCGCGGGCATTAGACTTAATTGATAGCCTGCACAACAAGCAAATCAAAGCAAACCGGTTTCAGGTCAACGCCGGACACAGTGTCGAAGTTATAAGCTGCAATCTGCGGTTGCAATTTTCAACCGCCGAATCTACGCGAAACAAACTGACGACTGTGGCTTTCGTCGGTATCATTAGAGGTTACGTGTTAGGTATTGAGTCGCCGCTTTTGTTTCTGGCTGGGACTTTTGTAATTTGACCGTTGTAAACGGTAGGGACAGAGTAATTCGCCGCGTCACGTTGGCCATTGAACTCTGTCCCGCAATTTTTTTATCACCTCTCTGGAGATTCAACATGGCTAAGTCCCCTCTGCGTGTTGCCGTTACCGGCGCCGCTGGTCAAATCGGTTATTCCCTGTTGTTCCGCATCGCCAATGGCGACCTGCTCGGCAAAGACCAACCGGTCATTCTGCAACTGCTGGAAATCCCTGACGAAAAAGCACAAAAAGCGCTGAAAGGCGTGATCATGGAAGTCGACGATTGCGCCTTCCCGCTGCTGGCTGGCATCACTGCCCACAGCGATCCGCTGACTGCATTCAAGGATGCTGACGTTGCCTTGCTGGTTGGCGCCCGCCCACGCGGCCCAGGCATGGAGCGCAAAGACCTGCTGGAAGCCAATGCACAGATTTTCACAGTGCAAGGCAAGGCGCTGGATGCTGTTGCTTCGCGCAATGTCAAGGTACTGGTGGTTGGCAATCCAGCCAACACCAACGCTTACATCGCCATGAAATCGGCGCCTAACCTGCCAGCCAAGAACTTTACAGCGATGCTGCGCCTGGACCACAACCGCGCCTTGTCGCAAGTTGCGGCCAAGATCGGCAAACCGGTTTCCGCTATTGAAAAACTGTGCGTATGGGGCAACCACTCGCCAACCATGTACGCAGACTATCGCTACGCGACAGCCGACGGCGCATCGGTCAAAGACCTGATCAACGACCAAGTCTGGAACAAGGACGTGTTCCTGCCAACAGTTGGCAAGCGCGGCGCAGCGATCATCGAAGCACGCGGCCTGTCGTCGGCAGCCTCTGCTGCTAACGCAGCAATCGACCACGTACGCGACTGGGTACTGGGTACCAACGGCAAGTGGACCACCATGGGCGTGCCGTCCGATGGCTCTTACGGCATCCCTGAAGGCACCATGTTCGGCTTCCCTGTCACAACCGAGAACGGCGAATACAAAATCGTTCAAGGCTTGGAAATCGACGCGTTCTCGCAAGAGCGCATCAACCTCACGCTGAAAGAGCTGCAAGAAGAGCGTGATGGCGTGAAACACTTGGTCGGCTAAACCCGCACTGAGCAACACCTGCATGGCAACACAGCCATTGCCATGCAGCGCCTGACTTTGTTTGTCCGCAACTTTAAGAATACTTCGCAATGCACCCTACCCAGGTCTTATTCCTAGGCAAGCAACAGCCGGTCTCGCTACCGGTCTGCGATCATTACGCCGGCGCTGAAAAGCTCATGCGTAAATCGATCGACCTGCAACAGGAACTAGGCCCGGTCTTTGACATTACGCTGGACTGCGAAGACGGCGCCAGCGCCGGCAACGAAGCAGTCCATGCGCAACTGGTCGCCAGCATCATCTCCGGCGCAGACAACCGCTTCGAACGCATAGGTGCTCGCGTACACGATAGCGGCAATGCTTTTTTCGAACAAGATATCAAGATCATCTGCCAGGGCGCCGCCAACCGGCTGGCTTACCTGATGCTGCCGAAGGTCGAAAGCGTGGCGGAAGTTATCGCCGCCATTGACCTCATCGGGCACCATAGCAGCCGCGCCGGCCGGGAAAACCTGCCGGTCCACGTTTTGATAGAAACCCACGGCGCATTGGCTGATGTCTTCGCCATCGCCGCCCTGCCGCAAGTACAGTCGCTGTCCTTCGGCATCATGGATTTTGTATCCGCCCATTATGGTGCGATTCCGAGTGCGGCGATGCGCTCTCCCGGCCAGTTCAGCCATCCGCTGGTAGCCCGTGCCAAGCTGGAAATTGCTGCAGCCTGCCATGCGCACGGCAAGGCGCCATCGCATAACGTCACCACCGACATCAAGGATAGCGCCAGCGTCGCTGCCGATGCCGGTCGCGCCAGGGAGGAGTTCGGCTACACCCGGATGTGGAGCATCCATCCACAGCAGATCAAGCCGATATTGAACGCATTTACCCCGCCGCAATCTGAAATAGCCGTTGCGGCACAGATTCTGCTTGCAGCCCAGCAAGCAGAATGGGGACCGATACAACACGAGGGCACGCTGCATGACCGCGCCAGTTACCGGTATTACTGGAGCGTACTGCAGCGGGCAAAAAATAGCGGCGCCGCATTACCTGAAACTACCAGTACCTTGTTATAACCGCATCCGCCGTTACTGAAATAAGCGACGGATTGCATTATGGAGCAATGAAATGAGAATGAGCCTGTCAACGAGTTTGTCCGCCCTGGTTTTGCTGTGCGCCAGCCTGGCAGTGGTAGCGCCGCAGGCGCAAGCCCAAACCAGCACCACGACAAAAAAGACCACAAAAAAAGCAGCAAAGAAGCCTGCAGCGAAAGCTGCTCCCGTCGAAGTGGATGACGGTGAAGACGAAGGCACGCCGGATATCAAAACCTCAGTTTCCGTCGACTACAAATGCGAACTTGGCAACAGCCTGACCATTTACACCAATGCCGAGGACGACAAACATATCGCGCTGCGCTGGGGCAAAACCCTGCACCGCCTGACGCGCGTGCCGACCACCACCGGCGCCAACCGCTTTGAAAACCGCAAATACGGCCTGCTGTGGATCGGCATCCCGGCCAAGGGCATTTTGCTCGATTCAAAACAAGGACATCAACTGGCGAATGAATGCAAATCGCCGACGCAAGAAGAAATGCCTGCCCCGACCCCAGTTGATCCGGCAAACAGTTTGTAATTTAGTTGTAACCTCAGGAGATATCATGTCCCGTAATACGTTGAACACACTCAAGGAATTCAAGATTTCCGATTCCAAGAAAGGCAAATTCTATTCCTTGCCTGCCCTGGAGAAAAAACTCGGCGTCAACATCTCGCGCTTGCCAGTATCGATCCGCGTCGTGCTGGAATCCGTACTGCGTAACTGCGACGGCAAGAAAGTCACCGAAGAGCATGTCAAGCAGCTCGCCAACTGGGGCGCAACGGCAGCCCGCACCGATGAAATCCCTTTCGTCGTGGCGCGCGTAGTACTGCAAGATTTTACCGGCGTACCGCTGCTGGCCGACCTGGCTGCAATGCGCAACGTCGCAGCAAGCCTGGGCAAGAACGCCAAGAACATCGAGCCGCTGGTGCCGGTCGACCTGGTCGTCGACCACTCGGTGCAGATCGACCATTTCCGTGAAAAGAAAGCGCTCGACCTCAACATGAAACTGGAATTCCAGCGCAACAACGAGCGCTACCAGTTCATGAAATGGGGCATGCAGGCATTCGATACTTTCGGCGTCGTGCCTCCAGGTTTCGGCATCGTCCACCAGGTAAACCTTGAATACCTGGCGCGCGGCGTCCACAAGAAGGATTCGGTCTACTATCCAGATACTCTGGTTGGTACTGATTCCCACACCACTATGATCAATGGCATCGGCGTAGTCGGCTGGGGCGTGGGCGGCATCGAGGCGGAAGCCGGCATGCTGGGTCAACCGGTTTACTTCCTGACGCCTGACGTCGTCGGCGTGAACCTGACCGGCCAGTTGCGTGAAGGCGTTACCGCCACCGATCTGGTCCTGACCATCACCGAATTGTTGCGCAAGGCAAAAGTCGTCGGCAAGTTCGTCGAGTTCTTCGGCGAAGGCACAGCCTCGCTGAGCCTGACCGACCGTGCGACTATCGCCAATATGGCGCCTGAATACGGCGCGACCATGGGCTTCTTCCCGGTTGACGATGCGACCATCGAATACTTCCAGGGCACTGGCCGCAGCAAGGCAGAAATCGATGCTTTCGCTGGTTATTTCAAAGCACAAAACCTGTACGGCATTCCAAAGGCAGGCGACATCGACTACACCACCGTCGTCGAACTCGATCTGGCTACTGTCGCACCGTCACTGGCTGGCCCGAAGCGTCCGCAAGACCGTATCGAAATCGGCCATGTCAAAGCCAACTTCGCCGAACTGTTCAGCAAGCCAATCGCAGAAAACGGCTTCAACAAGAAAATCGAAGACCTGGATGCGACCTACGTCAATGCCGACGGCGTCAATCTGCAAAACGGCGACGTGCTGATCGCTGCAATCACATCTTGCACCAACACCTCCAACCCAAGCGTCATGCTGGCGGCCGGTTTGCTGGCCAAGAAAGCGGTTGAAGCCGGCCTCAAGGTATCGTCGCATATCAAGACTTCGCTGGCCCCTGGCTCACGCGTCGTTACCGAATACCTGGAAGCGGCAGGCTTGCTGCCATACCTGGAAAAGCTCGGCTTCGGCGTCACCGCCTACGGCTGCACCACTTGTATCGGCAACGCCGGCGACCTGACCCCAGCCATGAACGAAGCTATCGTCAAGAACGACGTGGTGGCCTCGGCTGTATTGTCCGGCAACCGTAACTTCGAAGCGCGGATCCATCCGAACATTCGCTCCAACTTCCTGGCCTCGCCACCGCTGGTCGTCGCTTACGCGATCGCCGGCAACATGACACGCGACCTGATGACGGAGCCGGTTGGCAAGGGCAAGGGTGGCAAAGATATCTATCTGGGCGACATTTGGCCAACTTCGCAAGAAGTCGCCAAGCTGATGAAGTTTGCGATGAACGCCAAGACCTTCAAGACCAACTATGCCGACGTCAAGGGCGCACCAGGCAAGCTGTGGGAAGCCATCAAGGGCGTCGCCGGCGGCGAAGTCTATAACTGGCCGAAATCGACCTACATCGCAGAGCCACCGTTCTTCCAGGATTTCACCATGGTGCCGAAGGCTGCAGCGACCGGCATCACCGGCGCCCGTGCACTGGGCGTGTTCGGCGATTCGATCACTACCGATCACATCTCGCCAGCTGGCTCCATCAAGGAATCCAGCCCGGCAGGTAAATGGCTGACTGCCAACGGCGTACTGAAGGCTGACTTCAACTCCTACGGCTCGCGTCGCGGCAATCACGAAATCATGATGCGCGGTACTTTCGCTAACGTCCGCATCAAGAACCTGATGATTCCTGCCACACCGGACGGTTCGCGAATTGAAGGCGGCATCACCCTGCACCAGCCAAGCGGCAAGGAAACGTCGATCTATGACGCGGCTATGGAATACGTCAAGGACGACGTGCCTACCATGGTGTTTGCCGGCGAAGAATACGGCACTGGTTCGTCGCGCGACTGGGCTGCCAAGGGCACTCAACTGCTGGGCGTGAAAGCCGTGTTTGCCCGTTCGTTCGAGCGCATCCACCGCTCCAACCTGGTCGGCATGGGTGTATTGCCACTGCAATTCATCGGTACCGACAGCGTGCAAACGCTGGGCATCACCGGCAACGAGACTTTCGACCTGAAGGGTATCGACGGCGAAATCAAGCCACAGCAAGACGCTATCCTGGTGATCCGTCGCGCCAACGGTGAAACCAAGGAAGTCAAGGTTTTGCTGCGTATCGATACGCCAATCGAAGTCGACTACTACAAACACGGCGGCATCCTGCCATTCGTGTTGCGTCAGTTGCTGGCGGCATAACAGCTGTAACCCGCAGTTTGCTTTAACCCCAAACGCCGGCAATGCCGGCGTTTGTCATTTCTGCCACTAATTTCTTCTTGAAATCTCGTCACGTAGTTTTATTCAACATACGGTTAAATCCACTACAATAGGATTTTGCAGTCTTCCTGCCTCAGAGTCCTCGAAAACTCTCAGCAAGCGGTCGTAGGCCAGAAGGCAGCACGGAAAAGCGGCGCATATTTGTCGATACATTGATCAACGAGTATGTGAGCGTCTCTTTGCCCGCTGGCGCCATTGGATGTGCAAGAAGCATCCGTTACGGCCGCGCAGTAAGATATTGACTATGTTGTCAGCTCAGCTCCTTACCTTACCTACTATGCGCCGTCCGTCAAAAAAACCTTCCCGTAAATTTTCTGCCGACAGCCACCGTTTGGCCGAGTTGGCGCAAGCATTGATTCAAGCCTCCAGCCGTCTTGAGGAGCGTGCCTGGGAGCGCGATATTGAAGCGCTTCTCAACAAGCATTTCAAGGCGCAGCATCAAGAGCCGATCGACGGCGCCCTGGAGCAGTTGTTCCCGACCGAACCTGACGGCTATGACGTCCTGATGGACGTAGTTGAAGCCTGTAGCGAATCCAGCACCATCGAGCATCAAGGAAAACAGTATGACTGCCTGCTAATCGGCATTCCATTGCTGGCATGGACCCGCTTTTCGATCGGATCGGGGCCGGTTGCGGCCGACGTCATGCTGACCGTCAGCGCTCATCTGCACGCCCACATTCTGGCTCCGGATGTGCAGAGCGCCATCGTGCCGTCGCTGTACGCCATCGATCAGTTACCGCGCAGCCACGCCGATACCTTCGCTTTGCTGCAGCAATTGTCGCAAGCAGCGCTGAACGCAACGCCAGTGCGCAGTCCCGCCAATCCACCACAAACTGCGCCCTACCTGGCTGACACCCGTTACCTGCTGGCCGCCCTGGTGGTGCCGAGCGGCATGCCGCTATTTCACTGGCAAGTGGCGCACGGGCAAGCCGGACATATCGCTGCCAACAAGGAACAAGCGCTGGAACAATGGCGCAACCAGGTCACGCCCAGCATTACCCGTCTGCTGCCCGGTTGCGGGGTCCAGCTGCTGCTGCCGGAGGCTTACTATGCCGCCTGCCGCGAAGCCGACCTGCAAATTCGCCCAGCCTCCCTGCGCGCCGCCAGCTATTACCTGTCGCACACGCTGGATATTGCATCGAAGGATTTGCATGCCAGCATCGGCCGCTTCAGCGAGCAGCCGGAAAGCGGCCGCGTCGATGAATACCGCATCGGCTTTTCCGTGGGCCAGACCAACGAGATCATCTACGGCGTAGTCTGGCCGCTCTACGGGCCGGAAGAAGCCAACGAAGAAATCATTACGCGCTCCAGCGACAGCGATGCCGCCACGGCAGAGCCGGAAACCCCGCTCGAGCAGATCCTGAGCCTGTTGCGCGAATGCGGCATTGATGATATCCAGCGGCATACCGACCTGTTTGCGATGGAGTTTTGCGACGATTGCGGTACGCCGTTTTATCCCGACCGCGAAGGCGATCTGGTGCACCCCGAGACGCCAGAGGATACGCCGAGCGGATCGGCGCATTTTCACTAATCGACTACGAACACTGGTATTACAGGCCTAATCCGCAATACCAGTTTCATCGATAAAACGATCGATCTTATTCAAACGCCCGCAAGATCGGCTGCAATACAACTTCACCCAGACGTGCGCTGCGTGCGCCGTCCCAACCAACCTGGACATCCGGCAGATTGGCGTTATCCTTGAACGGCAGTTCCAGCGTCAGCGATACGCACTTGAAAGTGTGGCCGATATATTTGGACGCCAGCGTCAATACGTCACTGCTGTATTTGCTCGCTGAATAACCGAATTCAGTCTGGAAATCCGGGCTGGCGCGCTGGAAGTCGTCAATGAATTTTTGCTGCTCTACCGCTTGTTGCGGACTAAAGTCTTCCAGCATTTCCGAACCGGCCACGAAGATATACGGTAAAGCTTCATCACCGTGCACATCGAGGAACAGGTCGCAGCCGACTTCATGGATCTTGTTTTTCACCGCAAATACTTCCGGGCTACGCTCCAGCGACGGCGTCATCCATTCGCGATTCAGATTGGCGCCGGCGGCATTGGTGCGCAAGTTACCGCGCACCGAGCCATCAGGATTCATGTTCGGCACGATATAAAACACTGCATGCTGCAATACCTTGGTCGCCAGCGGGTTAGCACTATCCAGCAAGGCATCAACCATGCCCTCTACAAACCATTCCGCCATGGTTTCACCAGGATGTTGGCGAGCGATGACCCACACTTTCTTGGCAGCGTTAGGATTACCGATCACCAGCAAGTTCATATCCCGACCATCGACGGTAGTACCGATATCCCGCACGCGCGCCAGCGGCGATTGTTCCGCCTGTCCCAGCAACGCCAGGTGACGCTCCCAGGAATACGGCTCGAAATAAGCGTAGTAGACACTATCGTAATCCGGCGTATGGCTGATGGTCATGACCTGGCCGTCGAAGCTGGTCGGCACCCGGAACCAGTTTTCGCGATCATAGCTGGCCACCGCCTGGTAGCCCTCCCACCCTTTTGGATAGGTGGTTGCGCCAGCATTCAGAAAACGAATGGTGCAATCCTCATCGCGTGCGCCTTGCAAGCGAAAATAAAACCACTGTGTGAAATCGGCATGCGAATCGCTGCGGATTTTCAATTCAATCTGCTGAGGACTATCCGCGCGCACGACTTCAATCGCTGCGGCGTCAAACTGCTGGCTAATTTTTATTGACATAAGATTATTTCAAAGAGGATCGCCTTCCGCGAGGCATCTGATCATTGTCAATGACTGCACAACAACCAGCGCCAGCGCCGACCAGACAACGATTGGAAAATTTTTAAACATTCTTTGTATTCCGTTGGAAACAAAGCAATTTTGCTCTGATATAATAACAGGCTTGTCGGGGCGTAGCGCAGCCTGGTAGCGTACTTGCATGGGGTGCAAGGGGTCGGAAGTTCGAATCTTCTCGCCCCGACCAATTGAATCAATGACTTACGGCGCAAGCTGTATAAACGGACAGCACTGTATATTAGACATTGTCTAATATACAGTGCTGTTTTTTTATGCCCTTGCTGAGGCAAACACTGGGGGGGGGCTTTGCAAATTTGCCTCCAACGTCCCGATAGGCCGCCTCGGACACGATTGGACTCGAACCAAATAGATAGGGGTATTGAGGGGAACGTAGGGGAACTCGCCATAGTGCGCCTTCTCCTGTCTTTACCCTTAACACCCCTAATTCGTCCCCGGATTCGTCCCCAGAACCTGCCCCAACGGATAGGCTATGAAGCTACCGTCTCAATCATACATTTCCTCTTTAAGATCAATGAGTTAAGCTATTTTTAATGCGATATTAAATCGCAACTCTAAATTACATAACCCATTGATTTAACTAATTTCTTACTTTCACAATATCGCAATTCTCTAGGGCAGATAATGTCATCGAGTATGGGATTGTGATTCCTGTTGTCGCGGGTTCGAGTCCCGTCAGCCACCCCAACTAATTCAATAGAATCAAATAGTTAGACATATTCTATATTTTCGCATCGTGAAATTCACAACGGAAATCAGAATTTAACAACGAAGCCCACCTTAGCCGTGGGCTTTTTTGCGTTTGCGGCAGATTGTTGGGGTATCAATCCAGCCATTGGGGCGATACGGATTAGTTTATCATTCGCTAACGGTCGCCGATAGGCTATGAACCTGTAACACGGGTACTTTAGGCGTAATCGAGGGTACTCTGTCATAGTCCGGCTTCCCCTCTGACGCCCTCAAATATATCCGCACTATCCCTGAGTAGGTCAAACGTCGGTAGCACAGATTTCCTGCGTAGTGGCATCGACACCTGCAACAAAGCCAGTAGCCTGACCTACAACCCTAAAGCAAGCAATTTTTCCAAAGTTGATTTAATAACATTGGGTTCAACACTAATGTACTTATTCCAGCATACGTCTTGACCACGCGGATAACCTAACAGGTGATTCATTGCACCAATCACAGCCGCACCCACGTTTGAATCGTGAACATTAACTTCGGGCCACGCTTCGCGTACGGCTGCAAGTTGCTTCCTTGAAATCCCAAATAAAGTTTCAAATTCCCATTCAGGACAAAATTCTTCCTGTTCAAGCGCGGATAGACATTCAAAAACGGTTTGCAGCTCCCGCTCAGATAGCGTATCAATAATATTTCTAATAAGTCACCTTAAGATAGTGGAACATCTATTTTAAATAAGCAAACTCGCTCGGACATGTTCTGCTAAACCTAGCAGATCAGCGTATGCATTAATAGCGAGCTCTGGATAGTGCTGTTCGATATAGTGATGAACATCGTGAGTTCCTTTGTCAATCGCTTCTGTTCTTAGATCATCAACAAATTTTGGATGAATTACCCAATTTATCCCTGATAATACTAGCCGTTCATGCCCTATGAAATTCCATTTGACCATTCCTTCATAACCCTCGACAGCCGATTTCAATTTCGCCAAAAAATCTTTGTTTTCCGATTGAAATCTAACTGTTGTAAATGGAGGAAGTTGGGAATGGTCTTCTCGCAAAAATGTGCCATTTTTCATTTCAACCTCAACAATTCTTTGCCGATACTTCCGCCATTCGATTTCAGCAAATTCTTGGATTACTAAAAACAACTCATCCCCATTAGCTAAACTAAGATTATTCATTTCCCGCCTCTCACTGCTGAGATAGAAACTCCGCCAGGATTGGTATTCGTTATTAACTGCAACCAATCACCTTTTGGTATCGGCGTCGACGATACTCGTGGATCATATACATAACGCCCATCTGTAAATACCTGATGGTACGACTGACCGCTTTCAAGATTTCCATTTTCGTATACATTCAGACTATTTGGCGTATTTGGTGTCACCTTGATAACTTGCCCTTTTCCACCTGAAGCATTGTACAAATACCCTGCAATGTCGGAGCAATCACCGCACTCAACGTTCGCGACCATATTTTGTACTTGAGGGGTTTTCATTGCATTAACAACCGTCTGATCTGGGGGGAAATCAGAGTTTGGGGTGCGTACTGGTCGATTCATGCCAGGCAACGTCGACGAACTGCCTTGGGCTGGCCTTGTCCCTTGCGTACTACTACCGTCACTACTAGAATTTTCACTTCCACTGTCATTGCTAGTAGACAAGCACGTTACTCGGCAATTTGCCTGTCGAGCCATAAACAACGACTGGCGGCAGCAGCATCTCACAGGCTGGTGGCAGACACATACCAACAGGTGGCGTCACCACCGCACCAGCGCTTCCCGTCGGCCCAGAACCATCAGGAAGGTCAGGCGGAGTCTGCGGAATGGCATTAGGCCCGCGCGTTAAAACATTTCCAAACAGGTTAATACCCTGACGCGTAGTATCGACTAACCGTTAATCGGTTTCCTTATCAAAATTCTGACTTAATTCGTGACGAAAATTATCGACTTCCCCCTTATATTCCGGGTGTTCTTTGGCAAATAAATCAAATGCTAAAGAGGCGAGTTCTATAAATTTATCTTCAGCAATTACTATTTCATAATTTCCATACCAAAATTTTACGCCTTTAAAATGTCCACTCGGATCGGCATCCACAAAATCAGGAAATATGCATCCGGCCCCTTCTGGTACCCATCCAATCTTTTTCACAAGACGAGACATGCCTTCAAGAAATTCCTGAGGCCATCTGATGCTATTAAAATAGTCTTTTACTATCCAGTAAGAATCATTTTCTCGATCTAATTGTTCAAATAAATATGGATTCATCGCATGAAATTCGTCATGTTTTGAATTATTCATACTCACCTCACTTTGGAAAGAAATTGGTAATATTTTTGGTTACAGGATCAATGTACACACGGAAAATCAATCCTCCAGCGGCAGCATCAAATTGCGTTTTTCCTGCTGCGATTGCAGCTGCATAACCATTGGTGGCAGCTTGCTCACCCATTTTTGTCACCGTTTGTGTCGAGATTATTGATGGGTCATAAATCGTTTTCGTATATTCTTGATTTTTATATACTGTCTGCCCCGTTACATCGACCACAATACTTCCATCTGGATTTTTTGCAGGAATTTTGTACGTAACATTTGTAATTCCATCTACCGATCCGGGACTGGTATTAACGATATCCAATTTATTTTGAGTCACAGCTTGATTAAACGCGTTCGTAGTATGCGCTCCTCCTACCCCGCTTTGTTGACTGAATCCATCAACTGATGTTAGATGATTTTCAATATTGGCATTAAAAGCTGGCTGAGTCGATGCCCCCGTCGGCGATGCCTGTGAACCCGTATTTGTTGTTGAACCATTATTTTTAGTATTGCTATCGCTGCTATTCGAGTTAGTGCTCCCACTATTATCGCCGGTAGACAAAAGCACGTTGCTCGGCAAGTTACTTGTCGAACCATAGACAGTAATTGGCGGCAACATAGTACAGATCGGCGGCTCACAGATCGGTATCGCTGGCGTCACTACCGCACCAGCGCTTCCCGTTGGCCCAGAGCCATCCGGCAAGTCTGGTGGAGTCTGCGGAAGGGCATTAGGCCCGTGTGTTAAAACGTATCCAAGCAAATTAATAGCGTCACGCGTGGTATCAGATAATGCGTTTACTACCCGAGTTCCCGTATCAAATGCCATGTCAGTGAAGCCATAGGTACTAAACGCTCCTGTACTTAACAGCAGGTTTTGCTCTGCGATATCTGACGCGCCACGGGCTTGCTGGGCCAGCGCCGCAGCCTTGTTTGGATCCGTATCCAACAGGCCGGTCACACATTGTATATTGCGCACCAGCATTAACCCCTGCCGCAATTTAAAATTGATACATCTTCAGAAATATCGTCGAATCCAAAAATATCCAATAATTGAAAATACAATTGCAATGACGATCCAATAAGTGATTTTCCATGCACGCGGAAGTTTTTTATATTGCTCATCTGTCATTCCTGGACCGAACATTTTATTACTCCTTCTTTTTGTTTAAATCGAATCCATAACCAACAGGTGACACTCCACCACCAGGTCCTGCTGGGAAGCTCAGACCGACTTCCGTTGAAGTTGCGCCCCCATAACTGTGATTCACTCCACCTCCGACTCCAACAATTGGAAGCGGAGGGAATGGGTAAAATCCTCCTGCAGAAGCACCAGCTCCTTGTAAAAATTGGCCGGTTGAGTATGCATCGGCTCCGCCAATGATATTTCCCGCTGTAAACGTCACCCCAGGTTTATATCCAAAGGGATATGATTTTCCTAATGCCCATTGCCCATACATATTTCCATCGTGTAAATTAACGGCAATGCCACCCGATGCGATATAGAAATTTCCTTGTAGAGAAATATAGTCAAATCCTGCTCCAGGATTTCCTACGGGAATACATTCCGCCGAAATACAAGGATTGCTTGGTGTATAAGGGTTGTTCGCTGAATAAGATACCGTTGATGTTGTATCCGCGCTAGTCCAAGGCGTCTTAATAATCAAACTATTGACAGCACTATTTCCTGTGCCGGCATTGAGCCAAGGTTGATTTTTCTGCGCATCCGTCGCGTAAAACAGATACTGCCCGTTCCCGGTAGACAAATCAGGGTGCTGCGCTGCATATTCAGATTGCAAGGTTTGTAAGAATGACGCAGCCTGCGCTGAATATGGCACATCGTAGCCGACATTGTTATTTACAAGATTTTCTGCCGTATTTGCGAGTAACGAGGTCGCGGTACTAATTTGAGCCTGCGTTGGATTATCGGTTCCATAAAGCTGTATCGCAAAACGCCTAGCATTCTGTTGTATAACTTGCGCTTCATTGTGATTTAGCAGCCGATTATAGGTGGCCGCATTCGCCGCAATACTCCCGCCTACACTAGCAGCGGCGAGCGAGCCACCCGTCGTACCCGACACCAGTGCACCCACTGCCGTCGACAAGGCGATCACGTTATTGAGCTGATCGGCACTGAGCTGATCCGGATGGAAGTTACCATTGGCATCATACGCATTCGGGTATAGCTCGCGGGTCAGCACTTGCGCGGCCAACTCACCCGATGCACCAGCACCAGCGCCCGCTGCAGCGCTAGTACCATTTGCTGCAGCAAGAACCGCCCCCAGCACGGCGTGACTGAGAAGTTGCTCTGTCTGATTGGCGTTACCCGGTTGCGCAAAGTAATTGCCGATGGCCTCTGCCGCATACGGAGCACTGGCATTAGCGGCAAGCTGCCCGACACTCTGACCGGCAAGACTACCGGTCAATAACCCTGTCACGATGCTCAAGGCACGTGTGTAATCGCCTGTCGGCCCCCAGTTCTTGAGCGCCGCTTGCGCGTCGCTGGCGGCTTGTTGGGCGCTACCCAAATTTTGCGTAGCGAGATCGAGGTTTTGCTGAGCTTGCGCCTTTTGTGCGTCGGAGCTGTCCGGATTGTCGAGGACCGCTTGTGCCTGCGCTATCTCGGTATTGGCCGTGTCGACATCCCCCTGCGCTTGAGTAGCTTGCTGCCCTGCTCCCTGGCGTCTGTCACCAGCTATTTGCAGGCTGGTGCTTGTTATCGTGTTGACCGCAGTTGCGATCGCCTGTTGATTGCTCATCACATTCTGCAGATTAGGCAAGGCCGCAATGGCGCCATTGGCGGTTGCCAGATCGGTGTGCGCTCCCAACCCGGCCGCACTCGTCATATGCTGGCCGCCGATAGTAATATTGCCGTCGGTGACGGTGCCGTAGGTGGTGGACGTGGCTTTGCCATTGTCTTGCACCCCAATGCTAGGGATGACATTAGGACTAGGTACGCCGTTACTGGTTTGGCCATCACTACTCATGCCGCCCGATATACTCGCCGTATTCGCCGAGTAATTCATCTGGTTGGTGATGTTTTGCACTGAGAGAGAGTTGGCAGTCAGATCGGAGTTGGCGGCATTGGTGCTGGTAATTGCGCCGCCTTTCAAGGCAACCGAATCGGCGGTGACGTGATAGCCGCCGTTACCGGCAAACAGCCCCGACTGCTGATTAACCGCCTGGCTACTGCCATTGGCGTTCGATTGCGACAAGCTGCCCGACACATCCCACGCGTTGCCGAAGGCGACCTGCACCCGTCCACCGATATTGCTTTGTTCATTGTGCTGGGTGCTAGTGTCTTGCACCGATGTGATCGCCAGCTTGCCGGCGACATCCGCATTAATCGTATTGGCGTTGACATCAGCGCCTTGTAAAGTCGTGTCGCCCTTGGATTTCAAGGTCACGGTGTCGCCGCTTAAATGCGTGTTGCTGTTGGTCGTTGCAGTATTGTTGTAGTTCCCGTTGCCTACGTTGGCGCTGGCAAAGGCGTATGCCCCGGTTCGTGCACCTACCTCATACCCCACACCGATTTGCACGCCCGCACTATGATTACTACCGCTGCTGGCAGTCGTACTCTGTCCGGCGTCAAGCAGGATGTTTTGGGCGGAATTGAGCGTTAAAGTGCTGCCTGGCGTATTGCCGGCCGCGATCACCGCGCCGGTGGCGTGAATATCACCTGCGGTACTGGTGAGATTGACATTGCCGCCACCTTGAATCGTGCTGCCCATGGCCTGGCTATAGTTGCTGCGATCCTGGCTATTGGCGGTCGTAAAGCCGACGCCGACCTCTGCTTTGAGCAATTCACCGCTCCCGCCCACACCCGCTGCAGCGTTTTCGGCACTGACGGCTTGATACGCATTCGATGCCGCCGCCAAACCTTGCAGGGCTTGCAGACGGCCATCGGATTTCTTGGCATTCTCAAGATTGTTGCCAAGATCGATCAACGGCGAAGTGACGGTCGCAAAGGCCCCCACCTTCAGATCTGAACTGCTTTGCGCGCTATTGCCCGTGTTGTTCGCAGTATTGATGTTGATCGATTGACCAGTGATGTTGATATCGTTCTTTGCCAGTACATTGCTGGCGGTCTGCGTGTAGGCGCCTCCTGCAGTCAAGTTGACATTACCTTGCAGGCTGCCGACATTGGACACCACCTGGGTGACGGCGGTGTTGTTATCTTGGCTCTTATCTGAGCTGTAACCTGCAAAGCGCTCCGTATCGGAGATCACGACTTTACCGATGGCCTGGTTGTTACTCTGGTTGGCGTTGGTGAGCGTATTCTGTCCGCTTTGGATTGTCAGATTTTTGGCGGCGTTGATGCTCAAATCGCTGTTGGCGACCAGATTGGCGGCAGTCAGGGTGATATCGCCATCGGTGGTGGCCAGCGTGGCTTTGCCGCCTGCCGAGAGGCTGGTTCCATGGACGGTGTCGGTACTGCCGTTGCCGGTGCCTTGGCCATGCATTACGCCAGCCGGCAAACTACCCCGGTTATCCACGCTCCAGCCGCTGGCTGTATTGCCTTGTCCCTGGGTCTCGAAACTATGCGCCACATCCAGATTGATGCTGTCTTTGGCGATCAGCGTGGCGTCGCCGACAGCGCTCATGCTCGCGCCCTGGCTGGTGATGCTGCCGCCGGTGGCAAGCACCGTCAAATTGTTGCCCGCAGTGAGTGAGCTGACCTGGGCAGTGCTGGTGGCGTGGTCCTGGTTGCCGCTGGCGCTGTGCGACCCGGCTTGCACCACCACAGGGGTGTTTGCCGCCAGCGTACCGTCGCCAATCGCATCGCCAAACTTGGTGGCTTTACCCAGCAAACTGGTACTCGGGTTGCTACTCGCGCTTTGCTGATAGGCGCTCTTGAAGGCCGCGAGAGGATTGTACGTCACCCCCACCGAGAACCCGCTGGAGCTGGATTGCTGCGCGCCGTGTTCCACACTGGTGTTTTGTGCGGCGGAAAGATCGACACTCTTGCCGATCAGCGTCAGATTCTGGCCGGCGCTGATATCCGAGGCGACAACGTTCAAGCTATCCCCCGCTTGAATACGCGTGTTGCCGTTGATCGAGGCAACACTCGATCCCTGCTGCTGCACCGTCTCGACACTGTCCTGGCTGGCTGCGCTGGATTTACCGTAACCGACACTGGCAACCCCGGCAGAGAAACTCGCCGTAAAGCCGGATTTCTTCTGTTCGTGGCTTGATGTCGTCTCGCTGGTGTCTTGCGTCGACACAATGGCGACCTTACCGCTGGCGGCCGTCAAGGCAACATCATTCAAGCCAACGACGTTACTGCCGCGCACAGTGATGTCCTTACCAGCGGTGACGCTGACCTGATTGCCGGCAACCGTACTGCCCTGCGCGACGTTAGCCGACATCGCCTCCATATCATGGCTGCTACTGCTGGACAGGAAGCCTTTACTGCTGTTCCTGTCCTCTTTGCTGAAATCACTGTGCAGCATGGCTTCGCCGATAGTCACACTACCGGTCGCGCCCAGGGCCGCATTGCCCAGACCATCTGCGTTAGTGCCGGCCGTAATTGTGCTGGCGGTCAGCGTCAAATCTTTCGCCGGCGCGCCTTTGACCAGGACCACATTGCCAAAGGCGTCTTGCTGGGCGCCGGCCAATACCGTCGCATTGCCACCTGCCGATAAGCTGCTGCCCACGGCCGTTTGACCATGTTGATCAAGAACCTGCGTCGCGTTTCCAACATGTCCATCCGTATGGTAACTACTGCTATCAACGGCGTTCTGGATCGTCATATTGCCGCCGGCAGCGACCAGCATGTCCTTGCCCGACGACAGATTGCTGCCGGTAATGGTAGTGTCGCCCTTGCTCACCACGCCCAGATTGCCGCCGGCCGCAATGTCGCTGCCGACTGCATGGGTGTTCTGCATCACCGTCGTGCCCTGTGCGGTGGATTGCACATACTGGCTACCGGTCGAGACCGTCTCGACATTGATGGCGCTGCCAGCGGTGACCATCGCATTGCCGCCGGCGGTGACCTTCGCGCCTTGCAGATTCACATTCTGCCCGGCCGACATGACCAGGTTCTGGGTCGCCGCAATCGCCCCCACCGCGCCCACGGCGGTCACCACCGAGCTGTTATTGCCGAATTGGGTAATCGCCGTATTGGTGGTCGACTGATCGAGGATATTGTTGCCTGCAAACAGGCCGATATTGCCGCCCGACAGCGTACCGCCGATGTTGCTGATGTCGTGATCGGCCGCCAGTAACAGTTGCTGCGTACCGGAAATAGTTCCGCCGGTATTGGTGATGTCTGTGGCATGTATTGCAGTGGAACTACCGGCAATCACCGCGCCGGTCGGGCTTAAATCCAGGTTCTTGGCGAGATATACCTGCGGCACCAGGACAGTCTGCTGGCTGCCGTCCGGTAGCGTCACGGTTTGATTGACCAGCCAGACGATATCCGTGGTCAGCGCCGCCATCTGCGCATCGCTCAAGGCAATGCCAGGGACCATATTGAATTCTTTGGCGTACTGCACCCCATTGGTCATCAATGCTTTGTATTCGTCCTCATTGTTGGCATAGCCATTGAGGTACCGTTTTCCGGTCAGATTGGTGACCTGATCGGTGATGAGCTTCTGTTCATAGAAACCATCGCCCAGCCGTTTTTCAGTGGCCGCCGGATTGATCCCCAGCAGATTGAGCATGTAATCGCTGGAAATAAAATTGCCGTAGACCGTAAAGCGCGGATCGGTTTGAATCAGATACGGCTGATTCGCCTGCGGCTCGACGTGATACAGCCCGTTGGTCGGCAATACCGTATTGACGGCGCCGGCGCGGGCGCCATCGACCACACGGGCTGCGCCCGGTGTACCGGTACTGCCGCCGCCGGTGACCGGATTCGCGCCGGCGACACCGTTTGAATTGCCGGTCGCCACGCCTACAGCGCCATTGCTTGCCAGGCCAAGCGGCGCAATGCCATCTCCCAGACCCAGCGACGCCGCACTGGCGCCGATAGGACGCGTCGACGCAATCACGCTGGTGTTATTGATCTGGCCACCGGTAATCGACACGGCCTGGTTGCTGGTGATGGTACCGCCGACGACACCGGTGTTCAGGGTAATCGGGGTATTGCTCCAGGTTGTCCACTGCACCGGTGGCGAGGGCAAGGAATCGGCCGTGCCGAATCCCGACTGATTGGTGGAGGTATAAGTCTGCGTTAATTGCGTCGATGTATTGACGATCTTGGTGTTGTTGCTGCCGTCGGCAGATGGGGTGCCGTCAATGGTCAAGTTACCGCCAGCGGCAATTTGACCATTGTTGTTATTGAGTTGCGTACCGATGGCCAGATGCATGTCGCCGCCGGAGGTAATTTTCGCCGGCGCACCTGATGTCGCGGCCAATTGGGTGGCGGTCACCACCTGGTTGGCGATGCGCTGCACCTCGACCGGATAGCCGCCGGGAACGTCAGCCTGACTGCGCATGCTGTATCCCAGGAACGTGGTCGCTGGATTCGTATAGTTCGGTTCGGTTTGCAGCCGCACGCAATTGGTGGTGCAGTTGCCGTACTGATTCGAGTAGCTGATGGTGCCCAGCACGTTCTGTATCTGGTCAGTCGTGTATTGCGGCCAGGCGGTGCTGCCAGCGACCTGGTCTGGATTGGTTTGATTGTTTCCCACCGAGGTGAGATACAGCGTCTGTGTTCCCGCCGTAGGGGTCACACGCGTCTGGCTGCCATACTGGGCGCCGATGACGCCAGACGGCGAGGGCTGGCCTACTCCGCCCGTCATATGCTCAAACGCGGAATCGGTCGGCGATAAATTCACCACTACCTGGTAAATCAGATAACCGTCGGGTGTCACCATCGGTGTTGTCGATACAATCTGCGACGGATTCACATAGTAGACATCCTGTATGCGCGTATTCGCATTGACGAAACGTGCGCCGTAAGCCCCCAATGGCCGCAACGACGACCACCAGGTCGGTGGCGCCATCGTCGTCGTGGTATTGGAGAGCGTGACCGTATTGATCTGTACGTTCTGGCGCACATTGTTGATCTGGTTGGCTGCCACATTCATGGTGCCGTCGGCTTCGATAGTGGACGACAGATTATTGATTGTGCCAGTCTGGTTGAACAGATAGCCGTTTGCGTCTTTGGCGCCATTGGCGGCCATGTTCAGGTCGCCCAGGCTGTAGAGCGTCGCCCCATTCTGGTTATTGACGGTGCCGCTGACCCACAAATTAACCTGGTTGACGCCGGCGATGATGGCGGCTGCGCCATCGTTGGTCAGCGTATTGGCGTTGACCGTCACGGCATTGCCGATCAGCGTGCCGGTGTTGTTGACCTGGTTGCTGGTGGTGTTGACGTTGTTGCCTTCGATGCGGCCGGCATTGGTCAGATTGCCGGAGCCGGTATTGACGGTCGTGGTGCCGGTGGTCAAATCACCCGGATTGCCGGAGGCGATGTCGGCGCCGGCCTGGTTGATGACATTGGCGGCATTGACCGTAATATTGCCGGCGGCCGACATGGTCGCTGTATTGGTCAAGGTGCCGGTGGTCGACAAAGTGAGATTGCGATTCGCGGTGATCTGGTTGCCGGCGTCATAGGTGTAATCTCCCTGCAGGCTGACATTGCCGTCGCGGCCGGCGACGATCTTGCCGTCTCCGATCAGGGAATTGGTGGTGAGTTGCAGGTCGACATCGCTGCCGACAGCGCCGTTGGTATTGGTGAACGTTCCTGTATTGATCGCCACACCGCCGCCGCTGCCAGATGGATTGGCAATCGAACCGTTGGTGTTGTCGATACTGGCCGTGGTCAAGGCGACGCTGCCGCCGCTGATGCCGCCGCCGACGTTGGTCAGTACTGCGCCCGGCTGGTTGAGCGTCAAAGCGCCGGTGGCGATCAATTGGCCGGCGGTGTTATCCAGGCTATTGGTGGTATTCAGATTCAACGCGCCGCCGGCGATGATATGGCCGCCCTGCACGTTGGACAGCGTTGGAGTCGTGACAATAACGTCACCGGCGCCGCCCATCAGGCCGGCGCCGGTCACGCCGGACGGGTCGGCATTTGTGATGCCGCTCGCTCCGGAAATCGTCGTCAGACCTGTGCCGACATTGATGATCTTGCCGTTAGTGTTGTCGATGGTCGAACCGGCTACCTGCAACTGACCAGTGCTGCCCAGCGCTTCGATCTTGCCGCCGACGTTGGTCAATGCGCCTTGCGCGGTCGTGGCGACGTTGCCCATGCCTTCCATGGAGCCGTTGCTGTTGTCCAGGGTAGTTGCCGACGTGACCGTCAGGTCGCCCAACGCACCCATAGCGCCACCGACGTTGCTGATGCTGTTGGCAGTGGCCGTGACGGCCCCCTTGCCGCTGATGCTGCCGCTATCGTTGATCAATGCCTGGGCAATACTCACATTCACCGCACCGGCACCCAGACTCTGGACTTTACCGCCGGTGTTGTTCAACGATTGGGCGTTGACGGTCGCGCCCGTGCTGGCGCCTTCAATGGTGCCGCCCTGGTTGTTGATCTGGCCAGCCATCGCGTTTACCGTCACCGCCGCGCCGCCAATGTAGCCGGCCTGGCTGTTATCGATGGTGGACGAACTGGTGACCGATTCGTTACCGACCGCACTCAGCTTGCCGCCCTGGTTAGCGATACTGCTGGCCGTGATCGTGGCCGCACCGTTGGTGCCAAGTACGCCGCCGTTGTTCGACAGCGTTCCGGTCTGCACCGTCAAGGTACCGGTCCCCATGTGGGCAATGCTGCCGCCGTTGTTCTGCAAGGCCGCCGGCGCCAGCGTCAAATTCTTCGCCGTCACACCGATGATGCCGTTACTGTTGTTAAGCAACTGCGAGACATTGATGGTCGCCGTGCCATTACTGTTGTTCTGGATGATCTTGCCGGTTGCGTTAACCAGCGTACCCGCCTCCAGGTCAATGGTGCCAGCGCCCAGGGTGCCGGCACTGTTGTCGAGCGTAGAGGCGGTAATGGTGGCGCTGGACGGGCTGGCCGTTGTGCCTGCCTCGATGGTGCCGCCGCTGTTGGTCAGTTGCGACCCCGCATTGAGCGCCAAAGCGCCATTCGAACCAATGGTGCCGTTGTTATTGTTGAGAGAAGCCGCCGTCAAATTCAAGGTCTGTTGCGCGATGATGGCGCCGCTATTCGTGGTCGCCCCTGCATTGATGGTGGCTGCGCCATTGGTCGCTACCTTGCCGGCTTGATTCGAGAATGTCCCGGTGCTGATGTTCAGTGCGCCGGCGGCCGCCTGTGAAATCGTGCCGCTGTCGTTCGTCAATGTGCCGGAATGGATCGCCAGCGTGCCGGCATTGCCTTCAATGGTGCCATGCGTGTTATCGATGGCATTGGTGGCGCCCACCGTCATGGTGCCGGTACCCTTTTGTGCAATCAGACCAGCTTGATTGACCAGGTCATGCGCGTTCAGTATCACCTGTCCCGCCGAAATCGTGCCGGCATTGTTGGTCAGGGTCGTACCTGCAGAGCCGTTCACCGCGCCACCCGCCGCTAGCGTACCTGCCGAGTTGTTGAGGGCCTGCGTCGTACTCACGCCCAGATTCTGAACCGCGCTGATAGTGCTGCTGTTGACCAGCGATCCGGCCGTAATTGAGGTATTGCCATTACCGCCGATCACGCCGCCGGCCGCATTGGTCAGTTGGCCGGTAGCACTGAGACTCATGCCGTCGCTGTTCAACGATTTGATGCTGCCTGCCGTATTGTCGAGGTTGACAGCCGTCACGGTCAATGCGCCACCGGACTGGATACTGCCGTGCGTGTTGCTGATGTCACCGGCAATATGGGCGGTGGTCTGGCCGACCGACGACAGATTACCCGCCTGGTTATTCACACTGGCAGCCGTCAGCGCCAACTGGCCGTTGGTGCCGATGACGCCTTGCGCGTTGGTGAGCGCGCCGCTCTGGATGGTGGCGGTCCCCGCGCCGGCGTGATTGATCTGGCCGCCGGTGTTATCCAGACTACCGGACTTGATCAACAGATTGCCGGCATTGGTGGTAATGGTGCCGCCGTTGTTGCTGATTGCGCCCGTGGTCGTGATACTGGTGTCGGCAGTACCCGATTGCGTCATGGTGCCGCCGACGTTCGACAAACTAGCCGAGTTGCTGGTCAGTTGAGATACGTTGATCTTGCCCTGGTCGTTGATGATGGCGCCAGTAGCGGTCCATGTCGCAGCGCCTCCGGCTTGCAATGTACTAGCGGTCTGGTCAATATTTCCCCCGAGCGCATCCAGGACAACATTGCCGGCCGCATTGCTCTGCGCGCCGCGCACATTCACACTGGCGCCATGCATCCACAGATTGCCGCCCGCAGTATTCGTACCGGTCGCGCCGATAGCGCCCGACGCCACCAGGTTTAAATTGCCCGCCTGCGTCGCCTGGCCGTTGGCATTGACGCCAGCGCCCAGCACACCCGTCGATGCGATGCTGCCGGAGAATAAAGTTAAATCGTTTTGCGCAGCGATGGTGCCGCTGTTGGCGATCTGACCAGCGCTGTAGATCTGGGCGCCCTGCTGGCCGTATAAGGTGCCGGTGTTGGTCACGCCGTCGTTGCCGACAATACGGATCTGGCCGCTGGCATTGGTCGAACCGTTCAACGTAACGACGCCCATGTTGTCGATATTGAGGTCACCGGCTTGCGCGCCGATGTTACCCAGCGCGACCACACCTACGCCCGCCTCGGTGCCGACCAGTTTGATCTTATTGGCATACATGCCACCGAGCTGCGCCACGTCGATGCCTACCGTCGGTTTGTTGTTGTCGCCCTGAATGACGGTCACGCCGAGATCCGCATAGTTGACCTGGTTCGTGCCGGTGATGACGTTCAGGTTCTGCGCTTGCAATTGACCGTTGACTGCCACGCTGCGGGCGATCAGATCCGTCTGCGTCATGTTATTGGCATTGAGTCCGCCAGCACCGATCTGGATATCGCCGCCGGTCACCCGAAATGCACTTAAACTACCATCGCCGCCGAACACCGGCGCGCCGGTCGTCAGCACACCGCGTGAGGTGTTGATGAATCCACATCCACTGCAGGAAATTCCGTTACCGTTCGCGACAATCACCTGGGCCTGCTGGCCTGCAACTTCAATATAGCCATTGAGCTGTGATCGCCCTGTTCCTGTCACCTCGTTGAGAATGATACGGGCGCTGCCGTTGGCGAGGTTCGGATTGCCGGCCACGAAGCCTGCCGTCTGCGTTTGCGTGATGGTCTGGGCATTGTTGAGAATGGCTCCCTGGCTGCCCACGTTAAACTGATTGTATTGGTTGTGACTCAATCCCGTCGCATTGGGCGCAACAATGTTGACAAGCGGTATGCCGCTGGCGGTCGTCGAGACGGTCGGACGACGGCTACCCGCATTCGGATCGGCCACGATCTGGGCAGAAACCACAGTGACGCCACCAAATAAAGCCGCAACGGCCACGCCGAGATACGCCAGGCGCATCAGCGGCGAACTGGACGTCACCGTACTGCCTGCTTGCCCACCTGTCGATTTTCCCTGACTCGCCACGTTCTCCGCGACGGCCATCAACATGCCACGATGCTTGTTAAAAATGACGCGATAATTGTTATTGTTCATGTTCGTGTTCCGATGCAGGTCAAGGACAACTCAGGGACTAATATTGGTAAGTCAAATTAAAGCCGACCGCGGGCATGGCCGTACTAAAACCTTGCGGCTTATACAGCGCCCAGCTGGAAAATATGTCGTAGGTCAACCCGAATACACCGCCGCGCAGTCCGATGGCCGTGCCCGCCAGCTTGTTGCCGAGAAGACCTGGGTTGGCGAGCCTATCGGATGTTGCAGGCCAGCCGCGTACACTGGGGCCATAGACCTGACCGTAATCCAGCCCAACGTAGCCGGTCTGGCCGCTGTTGCCGATAGGCAGATCCAGTTCATTGCGCACGTAAAAGCCGCGCTCGGCGGCCAGCGTCAATTCGCCGTCAAAGCCACGTACGGTATAGCGGTTACCGATGCTGAACTGGTCGGACAGGTACAATGCTGAACGTGTGGCCTGGCCACGAAACGTGCCGATGTAGGTCACAGGCTGACTGGCGATCTGGAACGGCACACTCAAGGTGGCGTCGATGGTCTGCAAGGTGTAATGCAGATTGGGTGAACCTGGATCAACCTGCCCCAGTACATCCCGCGCATAGGTTTGCCCATTGAGCCAGTTCACACCCCATTTGTTGGCGACCGTCAGGTCCAGCTGGGCGCGACCGAAATAATGGGTGTGGACCCAGGCCAACTCGGCAAACGTGGTATCGCGCTGCTGTGCGGCGATTTCGGTGTCTTCGATATAGGAGTGGCTCCAGCGCTTGCCCACCCTGAATTGCCAGGTGTTCTTTTGCGATTGGTCGCGTTGGAATAATTGGGCAATTTTGAATTCGAGATTGCGCGCCTTGCCGCTGGAAATGAACGTCTGGTTCGCGCCCGCCACTTCCTGATGGTAGTCATTACTGCTACCCGATACCGCAAAATTCCAGTACCCCGCTGGCACAGCGTAATACACGCTATTACCGGTGGTGCCACGCTGGCCTGCCTTGCGCTCGGCGTCGGTATTGACGCCGATATTAAACATATCGTTCAATCTCAGCGGATTGTCCACCGCCAGATTCAGGCCCGCTTGCAGCTTGCCGGTGCCTTTGCTGCCGCTGTCGTCGAAGGTGCCGGTCAGCTTCCACGACTTGCTGCGTTTGACCTGGATCACGACGTCGCTTTCTCCCGGCGCGTCCCCAGGGACGATTTGCATGTCCACATCCTGGCTGGGAACCCGCTTCATTTGCTCCAATCCCTGCTCCAGATCACGCAGATTGAGCAACTTGCCAGGACCGGTCGGAAACGCGCTGCGCCAGGTGCCGTACAGGCTAGGATCGGAAAAGCGAATGGCGCGAATCACACCGGGAACCAGCGTCAGAGTGAGCGTGCCGCCGGCAATATCCTGTCCAGGAATGCCGACGCGCGTCGTGCTATAACCTTTGCTTAAAATCAGATTACTTAAGCGCTTCTCAATCAGACTCAGTCCCTGCTTGCCAATGCAGGAATTGGCGTATTGACGCAGGTAATCCTGGGCGAAGCGGAATTGATCGAAAGGTAAGTCGCTGGCACCGGCGTTTCGTGCCGCCGGCGGCAACTGTTTCGGCACATCCAGGACAAACTGGTGAACACGAAAGCACGGCGATTCGTTGGGCAACGTCAGGCTGTCGGCTGCTTCAGCGGCTGCCTTACCGTCGAGCGTCACGTTCGGCGCTTGCAACTGACGCTGGCGTTCCTGTAACTCGATCTGGCCGCGACGGCGCTGCTCTTCGCTGGAAGGCGTTTGCACATTTGGGTCGTGCCGGCGCAGCTCCTCAAGATCGGGCGGCGGCTGGGCGGTCTGCGTCCTGCCGTCGTGAGTCGTCCCCGCCAACAGAAGCGCCAGTCCAATCCCCCTTGCGAAACCCGACAAAAGTCCCTCACCTTTGCCTGAGCACGTGTTTTTCCCCATTGTTTGCTTTCATTACATTTTATTTTGGGGTGATTATATGGAGGAAACTAATTGTTAAGAGTTTAAGGATTGTCAAATCCAGTGGGATTTTGCAAAGGTTCACTTTTACCAGGGGGATTTGATATGAATTGGTTGCGCAGGAACAACGTTCAGCGGGGCCGTTGCAATACGGTGTACCCAAGCAAGACGCCCCTAGGCTTGCCTAAAGGCGTTGCGAAATATGTTGCGCAATGGTTATTTATGTTGCATTATAGAAATGCAACCCTATTGCAACGTAAACAGCCACCTACTATATATATGACCAGTGTTATTTCGTATTTGCGCGTTTCAACCAAAGACCAAACTGTGCAGAATCAGCGCCAGGCCATAGCAGCGGCTGGCTGGAAAATAACGAAGGAATTCACTGATGAGGCTACCAGCGGCACTACGGCAGCTAAAAGCAGGGCCGGTTGGTCAGCCTGCACCCAGTACCTAAGAGAAGGTGACACTCTTGTTGTGTATGCGTTGGATCGTCTTGGCCGTAGCACAATTGACGTGCTCACCCAGATCAATACACTAAGCGAGCGCGGCATTCGCCTAGTGATCCTCATGCAGGGGTTCGATACGCAGACGCCGGCCGGGAAACTTGCATTGACCATGTTTGCTGGTTTCGCAGAGTTTGAAAATGGAATTCGTAAGGAGCGCCAGCAAGAAGGCATTACCAGGGCACGCAAGGAGGGAAAGTACCAGGGCCGCAAACCAAAGTTAACTGACGAAATGCAGATTGAGTTGAAACGCCGGTATGACGCCGGTGAGAATCGCAGCGAATTGGCGCGTCAATTTGGCGTTGATCGCGTTACAGTGCATCGATATTGCAAGCAAAGCTAGGTCATTGATGACGGGCTTTGTAGAAATATATATCTGACAGCGCACGCGCATGTTGGATTAAATTCTGAGCCGATACACATGAAATCCCTCTATCGGCTACCTTCAAGAAGGTCCGAAAGAGTTGTCGGGTGCACAGTGCGTTCGCGCACCCATGTCCATATATTTCAGGCTGCTAGAGCATGTAGTATGGTATTCGCGCAAACATATCCATTGGGAGCGGAAGCCAATAGTCCATGGCTCTCTACGTAGTAAAAAGTGGCTATGATCGGCGGCACGAATGGTATCGGCTGCGCGCTCGCCCGTCTGTTTGCTGCAACCGGGACATATACGTAAGATCCACATCCAACATTTCGGTGTCGCGATGGAATATATCAGTTAATAAGCATTACAATCAGTTTCGAAAACTCACGCCGCTGCTGTCGCATGTGTCAGGCTGCGAAACTCAGTCTGCTAATGCCCATTGGAGGTTTTTGTCACTGTAAATTCACTTTAAGGCGTAGGCAATGGCAAAGTACTTATATGAAGTCAATTTGGACGGGGGGAGTAACAATCCTAACTATCATAAATTTCTTGCGAATGTGGCGGAGTTGAACGCCAAATCGCCGGACTATGCCGGTATTCAGAACCTATGCGTTCTTAGTCATCATGTAGATAAAAATACTGTGCATAGACTATGTACGGATAAATTTAAGAAGGGCAAGGAGGACGTCACCGTCATTGAAATAACAAAAAAGTCTTTAATTTCGTCAACGAGCATGCATCGACTTTATACGGATCTCGTTAAAAGCTATTTTTTACCCCACGACCACTACCCCAACATTGAGTGACCGGGAAGGAGGCTGTGAACAGCAAGCCATTGCGCGCTGAGCCAGCATGATCGAACGTTCGAGGGATGATTTTCGTTCGGTAGCGACGATTTAAAATAATGATGTGGGAAGTTCTGCGAGCTCCTGGCACATGGAGCGCTCCTGAGCGACAAGATAATTTCTTCCGATTGGTAATTCAGATAGCCTGCCTCTCCAGAAGAGTGCCGGGTACAAGCGATGACTACCAGCCTAGATGCCACGCCTTTAATTCACATTTTCATCGGGGATACTGTACAGAACCGGTCAGAGCACGACTGTCTTCGCACAGTCTGTGAGACGCTGACGAAAATGCGTAACTGGGCCTACATCTTTGCCAACTTCCATGCTGCGGGACGACAGATAGACCTGACTGTTTTCACGGAGAGAACAACACTCGTTATTGAGATAAAAGGCTATTCACTGCCAATTCGCGGGGGTGTGAATGGTCAGTGGGAGCAACTTGGGCCGTATGGCGCGAGAAAGATCGGTAATGCGTACATCCAGGCGTTGAATGCCAAGAATGCGCTCCGTGACGAAATGCAGCGAATTGGCCAGATTGATGGCTACCCAAACGGACTTGTTGTAGTTACCCCTATTGTTCCGGAAGGATCGACGACAACTCCAGATGACTTCAAGGTCGCGGTCACTGGGCCAGATCAGATTGCGCAGCTGTTGATGCGTCCATCAGGTGCTCTCTTAACGAAAGACTCGTGTGAAGCATTGGCAAGGAAACTGGGGCTTGAGGCGGTTGCGAGCGCTGATGCTGCACTCAACGATGAAGTCCTTGTTGCGGAAAGGTTACATGATACATATCTCAAGGCATTCGGTGATTTTTACAGACCGCTGACATCGGAGTTTGTTAGCGATCGGTACAGATGCGGAATTCTTGAAATTGAATTATCTCAAGTTCAATCAATGGTCGCAGGTGGTGACGCCGGTGTACTGATCCATGGGCCATCCGGCTGTGGTAAGACGCTACTCGCAACATCCTGTGCCATATCGTGCGTAGCAGTTGGCTGCGTTCCGATATTTGTCTCCGCAAAGAACTTTGATGGTGAATTTCAGCGACTTCTCGACAGGGAGGCCGCTCTATTGAGCGCACGTTCAGCGAGCAGTATCATCACTGCGAGCAGGCTTCTCGGAAAGCGCGTCATCCTGTTCTTAGATGGCTATAACGAATGTCGGGATGACCTTAAGGTAAATCTTACGAGAAGTCTCAGGGCGTTTGCGTTACGCTATGGTACGGGCGTCGTCGTCAGTACGCAGCAAGATCTTGTCCGCGCTGATCTCCTAACGACGAAATCGGTCATCGTCAAACAACCCTCCGAAGAATTCAAGGTAAGCCTTGCCAAGATCGAAGAGCGAGGTGACCGTGCCGGAAATTTCCGTATTCTTCTCCAAGTAGCGAACTCTGGCCTTGAGTCACGGCTCGTGGGACAGGTTGGCGGTTTTTTGCCGACAGGCGCAAGCAGGTTCGCACTTTTCGACGCTTATGCGAGACAGAAACTTGGGACTGCCGCCGCCGATGGTATTCGGTTTCTCAGTATATTTGCAGAAACACTTGTTGACAGAGCCTGTTTTAGTCTCTCTGTGCGCGAGTTCTATCGACTCTGCGATTCGACCAATCTAGATCATGCGGCCCGGCAGCAATTATTGCGGTCCCAGTTGCTGCAGGTGCGGGGCGACAGAGTCAGCTTCATTCACGAACTATTCTTCTCCGCATTCTCTGCCGAAGCCGTAATCAGGTCGGCCCATGGGGATTTGACGCGCATTCGCGCGGCATTGGGGTCACCGCGATTTTTCTCATCAAAGACCTTCATTCTCGGGGCCATTGAAGATGACCGCGTCATGTATGGAGTGCTTGAAAGTCTCACTGATCACGACTTGCTGGCCGCTTGTGCTCGTGGCGAGTGTGGCGCTATAGCGCAATCTATCGTGAAACGTAAGATTGAGAGATTGTTAGAGGTTATGTTTGCCGAAGCGCAAGGTCTCGGTTTTCAGATTGTCGGGAAAGGATGGAACAGCATAGCCATCGACATAAACTCTCTTCGTCACGAACTCAAAGAGTTTTGCTTCTATCTTACGGCTATTGGACAAGGCTTGATGAATGGGCAGTATCTGGATGTCGTCATGGCGGCGTGCCGACACATGGACGAAACCATCGCAATTTTCTCAGATGCACATGTTGCTGACGCGAAGGCTAACAAAATTCCGCTTCGACATGCGGTGTTTTCGGCGGCGTACGTCATGCACCGGGAAGCAGCCATATCGCAACTGATCAACTTTATCCATAGTGGGCGTCTATCGTTTCGCGGCCAGGAAGGTCAAGGATTCGGCACGACACTCCATGAGGAATGGTCTCATGCAGAGACTCCTGGCCAGTTTTATTTTCTCATCGGGTTGACTAAATTTTCAGCATGTAGCAAGGAGACGGTTCAATACGTTGCTCGAATGTTGCAGAACATTAGGGCCTATCCGTATCACCTTCAACTCGATTTGATCGATTCTGCACGGTATTTCCGTGATGCAGAAGAGCCATATCGCACCGACATTGTCGAAGCGCT
Source organism: Collimonas arenae (assembly GCF_000786695.1). Lineage (NCBI taxonomy): Bacteria > Pseudomonadati > Pseudomonadota > Betaproteobacteria > Burkholderiales > Oxalobacteraceae > Collimonas > Collimonas arenae. Next base: position 3,277,319 of record NZ_CP009962.1, read on the forward strand.
CGAGGCCTCTTTGGACAAACTGGGTATCATGATGAACACCATGATTTTTGAAGCCCTTAGTGCGTTAGGCGCGCTAGAAGAAGAGGAGCAAAGTCATATCCCTGTCATTCGCAATGAAATTGAGGATGCCTTAAGTACGGACAGCGTCGAGTCCGATTTGGCGGCATGGGGTCTCTTTTCACGCCAGTTTGATCATCCCTTTGACACCTCGTACTGGGACGAGATACAGGGGCTTGATGATTCGAGAAAGAAACTTCTTCTTACGAAGGCATGTCGCGGTGCAGAAGCACCCTACCTTTCGTTCTTAGGAATACTCATCCGGCAGCTATCCGAATTCAACGACCCTAATGTGGGACCTGCGATTGCTCGATGGGCGGCATTGCCGGACAAACAGAGCTTCATGCCTCAAGATGCTGTAGAGGTTTTCATTAGTGCTCATGAAGCTTTGGGGTATCTCGGTGCTGATTTATCTCAATTTAGAGGCGAACCAATAACTGCGGCGGAGCATGCCATGCTGGCATGCGGCGAGCTCTATTACTGGGCCAGTCGCACCGACGTGGATGCCCCGCAGACATCAATCTATACCGCCGCTGCGCGCTCTGTTCTTCTGGACCATTCGCGGTGTGCAAGTGCCGGCGCATTACAACTCGCTACGTCGCGCATGCTGTCGACCGATGGGGCGCGAGTTTCCTTAATGACGCACTACCCGGATATCTGTGTTGCAATCTGTAGGGAAGTGCTCAAGTGGCGGCATGAACAAGTCTCATACTTCGAGCATGGGTTCCATGACAATACCGATAGCATTGCATATTTTGCCATTCAGGTTTTGGGTGAGGCGGGAGTTGTCGATGATCTGCAAGCGCTCCGAGACCTTTGCGATCACGAACGTCACGGCATCAGTGCTCTTGAAGCCATCAAGAAAATTGAGGAGCGGACAGACGTTCGGTACAATTGATGTATCCACGTCGGACGAACATGTAAGATGTTTTCCTCGCAAAAGATGCTCTCAATGTCTACTACTCACTTTCGTGTATTCGATCCTACAAATATTGATATGTCGTCAGCAAGCTCAATATGAGCCTCCTTCAGGCGTCGAAAATTTCTGAGGCGATACGAGTGAAGATGCACGAAATCCTCCGCTAATTTTTTTGATAATTTATAGAAAACTATATTCGCCGAAATATGACGGAGTTTTCACGTCTTGCCAGAGAAAATGTCCAGCTCTACCCCCTAGAGCTGAGACCTTTCAGCACTCTGTTCGAGCATCGTTATGTGGTTCGTAATTTCGTCACTGATCTTGGTAAATGTTTCAAGCGCGATACGCTTAGCGTCGACGATTTCTTCGCCTAAGGAGAGGCATTCCAAGTTGTTCACGATTGCGTTGATCTGCTCGGAGACACGAATGTATATATCTTGCGGTAGCTTTAAGTTCATGCCGATCCCGTGACAATGGTGGATCATGCCACTCTACCTACTTTCCCTTGGGGAAAATTCACTGATTGTCACCAAGTAAGCCCAACGGTATCTCGATTTTAGCCAAACCCTCTCCTCCGATTTCTGAGCATCCGCACCAGGCCGAACTCAGTCCTTTGGTTAAGCTCAAGTTGCGACGAAATCCGACACTTCCCGGCAGGTCAAATCTGGCTTACTACAGCTCATGACTGATCGGTATTGCTCCATTCTGGTATGGATTTATATTTTTTTGTTATCTGCCTCGCCTGAGGAAAATACAAGATCGTCTCGCTGATCTGATGGTGACAAATATTTCCAAGCAGATCTTGGTCCGCATTTTTCAAGAATTGCACATTGCTTACACCAAGTCCCACGTTTAACCGAGCTGGGAATAGCCCGCCATGCATGTCCCCGGTGGCAGAGCCAGGTCATTTTTTTGTCCAATGAGACAAATCGCTCTGAGAGCAGTTTTCCTCCGCGTTCTCGCGCCAGCTGGGTGAGCTGCGCATAATGCTCTTCCGCCGACATTCTACCGATGCACCTCGGACACCATTTTCCACCCATCACGTTGGATGGGGTTGCAGAAAAAATGTGGCCTTCGGCGCATTGCCATTGCATCTGCTTATGCGAAGTCATGTATTCAGTTGACAGGCATTGGCCACCACGTTCCCTTGCGACAGCCAGGTATTTCTGCATCTGCTTAGGACCGTTTGTGTCAAGTATCCGGCATCTTGGACACCAGCGGCCATTCAGTTTGACCGACGTGCGCGTAGCATTCCATGTATGGCCACGGTGACAGGCCCAGGTCAATTTGTGGTCCGGACCTAAGTAACGTTCCGAAAGAAGCCTGCCACCGCGAGCAAGCGCCAGCTCGCAAAGAATTGCGTAATGTTCTTCGTCGGTGCAGAATCCGTGGCACTTCGGACACCAGGTCCCAAGTTTGATATTGTTCGGTTGCGCCTCCCAGGTATGGCCGTCACAGCAACGCCAGGTCAAATTATCCTGGGTACTAACGAAATGCGTCGACAGCAACTCGCCACCACGTTCTCGCGCTATCTGACGATACTGCGCCAGCATTTCTTTTTTCGGGTAGCGGCCGCGACATTTTGGACACCAGGATTTTCCATTTTTTACCGAACCAGGGGTTGACATCCAAGTGTGTCCCTCCGCGCATCGCCACTGCAGTAGTTCGTCGCTACCGCCATAGACGGTCGATAGCAACTTGCCGCCACGTTCTTGCGCTATGCGAGCCAACAAAGCAATTTGCTCTTCCGCCGGCAGGTAACCGCGACATTTTGGACACCATCTACCGCCCCGGATATTGTGCGGCGTTGCCAGCCATTGATGCCCGACCTCACATTGCCATTGGAGACGCGTATGGGCATTGACGTATTGCGTTGACAGACAAAGGCCGCCGCGCTTCCCTGCTCGCTCCTGCATGTCTTCGATAGTAAGACGATACGATTGGAACACGCAAGCAGAGCACCAGGCACCTTTGTACAATTGTCTGAGTTCGGCGTCCCATTCGTGTCCGTGTGCGCAACGCAATCGGTACAGCTGCCCCACGGTTTTATCTACGCTTGTTGCCAGACATTCTCCGCTGTGCAGTTTGGAAATCCCGCGCAGCAATAGCAGCCCGTTCTTCCGGCGAGTTGCAGCGGCTTGGCCCGCAAGGGGATAACGGTCACGTAACTTGGCAATCCCTGTCACCAATCGCGTGGCTGTTTTTTTGGGTGAAGTCATGGCCGCGTTTCTAGTCTTCTCGCAGACACCAGGTATTCAACATCTTCATTGCTGCCATGCGTGCTCCTGCATTGACGCGCATCGAGACACCGGGGACAACGCCTGCACACCGAATGGGCTGACTGCCTAACGCAAGAGAAGCAACCAACGCGACCGTGAAAATCGACTCAGTACTGCGCTTGGGTCCGCCCTTCAACTGCATTAGGCCGCCTTCTCTGAAACGCATGGCCTCGCTGTCATCGTTGGCAACTTCGACCAGAGCACCTGGAGGCCCATTCCAGGCCTGGTTGTCGAGCGAATCCTCGTCCATCAGACACGATCCGGCATAATCATCATCGCCGCAGTTTTCCGAGTATCCGCAACGCTGACAACTAACACGGCTTGCTCGGTTGTCGTCGCCATCTCAGCGGCTAACGCGATATGGATCAGATCCGACGCCGCGCCAAAGGATCCCGTGTAAGCCATTGGCCCGATTCGTTGCGACAAGGGATCAAGTTCCGGTAATGTCTTCTCCATAGCGTCTATCACTTCACTTGCACGTGAAAAACGATGATCTGTATCGCTGATCACGGCACCGACCTCGCCAGCAGTGATCTTGGATGCCGTCATTGCCTCTGTGATGCAGGCCGTCAACGTGACGGAATCGACTTTGCCCTTTGCTGTGCGGTCCGAGGTACGCAGACTACGCTGTGCAGAGCCAAGCGTGAGAAGTCCGTCCATCTGTGCGCGTGCGGCAAACGCCACATTCACCAATAGCATTCCTGCCGCCCCTTCCGCCGGGACAAAGCCATCCGTTACCGTGCTGGAAAATACCTGGTCCAGTGCCAGCGGCAAACTCAATTCATCAGGGTTCACCAGGCTATCGGCAGCTAACAGCAAGACGTAAGGCATTTTGTTATTGCTCATATGCAGCTGCAACGAATTTACCGTGTCATAAATATTTTCTGTTGCTCCAGACAAAAGATGCAAATCAAAGTGAACCTGGGACCAAGACGAATGCGTCCAGGCCATAGAGAAACTGAGGCGCGTTTCATTATTCAGCGGTAACGCTTCTGGAATCAGCCAGTAGGCCGTTGCATCCGTTTTGTCAGATTGAGCTAATTCCTCTTGCTGTTCAAACAAGGCATTGAGCACTGTCACCAGCATCGCAGTGATGCGCATAGTGCGAGAACGGGTGCCGACCGGGTAGTTGAGTATTTCCAAGGGCAGTTCTTTAACTGTGGCCGTATGAACTGGATGGCCATCGGCATTACGTACTACATCGTCAGGGCGGAAGATTTTTTCTTGCTCCCGGCTGCTAGATACTGTTGCGCCGGCGCCGCCAAACGGCGTCACCGCACTCCACGCAGCGATACGTAACATCTCTGCTGGCGGCGAAACGACCGCCTCGGGAATCGGTGGAGTTGGCACCACCTTGGGCGCCACTGCGGTCGGCGTAAGCGTCTGCACGCTGATCCAGCCCAGCAAAGATAGCGCCAGCGGCGGCAACAGCGTAATCGCTGCAATAGACTGCATACCTGTCATGCCAATCGTGCCGAGATAATGAAACAATCCGTCCGCCGGCAGGAATCGCAACAGCACTATCCAGAATACCGTGAGCAGCAAAAATGTGGCCAGCCACGTTACGCCGCGCACCGCGATGCTTGGAAAGGTGAAAAATGCAGTCAATTTCAAAATATTACCCTTGTGAAGCGGTCGGTATGCTGGAGATCAAGGCGCAGCCGCAAGCTGTATGATGTCCGTGCAATGCGACTTGGCGGCCGTCGATGGTGAATGTCGGCGATCCTTCGACGATAGGGTTGGTACCGTGCCCGGATTGTGGACAAGTCACCATATCGCCAACGCGGGCGATGCCGAGGCCGCGGATGGTGTGAATCGATGAAGCACTGATAACGACGCCGCCATGCGTAGTTTTATCACCCAGGCGAATAATGGAAAGCGCCATTAGATCCCCCGATCATCGCATTGGCATTTGTGTACGAGAGAATTCCCGAGACTCAGAATCCCATTGCGCCCGTTGCCTTCTATCGTGACTAGCCTTGGCAACGCGTTCTTTATTCGTTTTTTCGACCGCTTCCTTGGTCATCGCGTCGCCGCGGTCTCCAAAATAAATGCGCCTGAATTTGGCCATCCCAATACCATTCCAGATAAACTCATCCACGCTGCTATTCGCAGCGAATCCAGCCATTGAATCATGCACATAGGTATCAAAGAATTCTCCCACTGCTTCTGGTATTTTTGCAGGTTTCAATGCATCAACCAGACTTAATGGGTCACGCTCAGGGGCTTCAGCATCGCGTACCTCCGCCTGATTTTGATCAGAAAGCCATTTTCTCCATCGAGCAACATCGGCAAGAATATTGGCTGCCTTTGCATCTATTCTGCCTTGCGTATCTTCATTAGAGGCAGTGCGGCGATTATTGAATTCTATTGCTGAATCCGCTGCGGAGATTAATGGCATGATAGACACGATGGAGGACTGCGACCTGGCATAGGGAGTTTCCAGCGCGTCGTCATTGCTCCACATGCTTGGCGACTTTATCCTCTGGTCGATTTCCTCGCCAAGCTTCATCACGACATGCATGAATGCGCGCTGTGTACGCTGTAGATACTTCACCTCTGCAGGTGCGCTTTTCTTGGCGCGCCCGAAGAAGGAGCGCTGGGCGTAGGAGTCATCACGCGACTGCCAGCGGTAGCTGAAGTACCAGCTCATGTGCTGGCGCACCATATCTTCCAAGGGTCCAGGTGTAATTGCGGCCAGACTAGAATACGATTTGAAGGCATCGATCGCGGCCTGGTCAGGAGTGAGGGCTGTCGCAACTTTTTTATCTAAATCATGGTATTGCGTTAGCGGCACTCCCGCCGCCAAGGCTGCACAGTACATTTCAAAGCCCGGAATGCGAGCCAAATCTGTGCTTTTCCCTTGCGATGCATTGTCATACCCCCCTCCCACGTCAGAGTGCATGCCCGGATACAAATATTCTTTGGCGTTGGGAGGATACTTACCTTCGACCCGCACCGAGTCTGAAGGGAAACAGCCGCGGACCTCATGAGCCGCCACAAAATGCAGGCACTGCTCTACATGAGGATGAATCTGCATGGTGCCGTCTGCCCAGGACTGATGTCCTTCAACGATGGTATAAAGTCCGGCAATACCGACTGAAGCCACTGTATCGAATAGCCCCATAAACTGGACCCGCAGCGGTATCCCGGCAAAGCGCCAGCCTCCATCTTTTTGCTCACATATTTCATAGAGCCAGTTAACAAATGTACGGGCTTCGGCTGCACCACGGGAAAACCCAAATACGCTCACGCTGATTTGTAGAATTTCCGGTTTGCGATCTTTGATAGCAGCTTTGAGTTTTTCCTGCCAGACTTGCTTAAGCGAGTAACGTCTCTGTGCACCAACAGAACCTACTCCCCCTAAGCCTTCTGTAATAGCTTTGGCTTGGCTATCGGGTATTAGATTCGAGTTAGTGTGGTAAGCGTGTACCGCATTAAATATTCGAGTCAATCCCCAAATAATTCGTGGTTCTCCCCCCCAGGAAGTCGCTGATCCCAAGCCTCCGCCTGCATCTCCTATTTGTGGGAAAGGTGTACCAACACCAGGAATGTAATATGGATAATAAGCGTTCGTGCCAATTTTGTTGGGCAGATAGGTATGATACAAGCGGACCACATTACTGTGCTTCTGTTTGGACGGATCGTTTATGTACGCTTTGTAATCATTATCTTCGTTGTTACCTGTGCCGTCGAAAAAAATTCCGACGAAAAGATTTCCCGAGCAAGAAAGTTCATTGGGTTGCGCCGATAGAGCGCAGAGTGCTCGTGCACGCTGCATCTGTTCGCGATTGCTCAGTGGCCGCTCGCGGCTTCGCGTATCCCCAAGTTCGGGATTCAATGCAAAATCAATCCCACTCATTTTCCACCCTCTCTCTTTTTATAATACTCAATCAAACTTTGGTCTACGGTCCATGGCAGCATATCTTCAGGACTCATGGGATATTTGGGGCTCCCCAAGTAATACTTGGAGATCACTACTTTTATACGATGATTAGGGTAGAAATGTACTTGCGCAGCCCCCAAATTTTCTGGCGTATATTCCGGGATATCTACTTCAGCTTCCTGTGACGGCGGGGGAGTCCGGGGATCGGTTTGCTTTGTGTCATACCCCCAGATCACTTTTGCTTTCAGACCAGGGCGCCAATGTTTAGGAATTTCTATACAACACGAACCGCCTGGCCCACCAGTTCCTGGATCCAGATTGCGGCCACTTCCGCCATTTATCGAGAACCCACTGATTGACCAGTCCGGAATGTGATCGTAGCCGGTTATTTCCACAGGAATTTTTTCTTCAGAACAGCCAGCCAGCAATCCCGCAATTCCTAATGTACTCAGCATCAACAGGGAACGCGTCACACTTCCAATCTGATTAGACCAGGAGAGTCTCTTCTTATTCGTTGCAAAGCGTCGCATATTGCTCACATCAGTATCAACGTTGGAATCAGTTACATTGTTCATGTTTTCCTATCTCTTTAGCATGGTAATTCACCAAGTCTAGTCATGCTTTCCAAAGAAGCCTTGATAACTTCGGTAAATAGATTCCAAATAATGACATCTCTCAGGCTCAGGCAAACGCTACTAAGACTATGAATAAAACTGTTGCAAAAACCCACACCGCATTTTTTATGAAAGAAAGCCCTGTCAAACGTTGAAACCCAATAGCTACAAGCACCAGTATGCCAAGCAATAATGGCAAACCTGTAATTGGCCAAGTATAGATAAGCATCCAGAACAATCCCTGTCCGAACTCTACCGCCGCATCGAAATATATATAACCCAGGCTCAAAAGACATATGCTAATCGCCGCCGCTATGGCCAACCTGTTACGCATTCTCGATCTCGACATTTTCGCGGCCCTGGTACCCGCACCGTCATAGTGTTCACTGAGCACCGCTTGAGATTTGATCTCGGTCATTACAATACTCCGATTGCACGAAACATTAAAACGTGTGACAGCTTAGTAGCCGCTCAACTTCGACGCCTATTAAATGACACCTGCTGCCTCCAGCGCTTCGCCCAGAGCGCCAGGGTTCCAGCCACGCTCTTTTAGCAAGGCGCCCAATGACGGATCTCGATTGCATTCGCCGAGCGTCAGACATGCCGCGCAAATCAATGAAAATTTATCAGGCCACATGACTACTCCATATTGCATCGCCAATGCTAAGGTATCAGCGATGATTGCGTACAACTGCGCAGGCGAAATGTCATGTGGAATAATGTCCCGCATGTTTTCTGCCAAATAGTCGATCATTGCATCAGATTCAGCGGCATTAGTGAAGGCAGCGATTTGGCCGTCGCTTAACTCAAAAGGAGCTTTGCTTTTTATTGATTGCGTAGGCAAAAATGGGCAAGCAATCAACTCACCTTCCCGATCTATCGTCAACCATAAGTCCAATGGCGAGGTTAATGTTGCCCATTGCTCGTTTGTCAGTAGCTTGGGTAAATTGACGAGCACGCGAGTATCAGAGAACCGCAGCAGCAGTTTTTGCCCGTCACTAGCTTCAACAAAATGCAAATTTTTCCATTCGCCTGCAATTTGCTGAGCAGTCTCTTTGCTGGCGACAATGCTTACCATTGGTCGCCCACTACAATGACTAAGCCAACGATAAAATAATTGCTTGGCCGCAGTAACAGATTGTCCTGGCGTATAAAAAGTCAACAGCCACGGTGCGACCCCCTTCAATTCTGTCGTATCCTCGCCGTCATAGCAATTCGTTCCAGTAATTTGCGGCCCGCCATCCTGTCCATAATCAAATGCTCTGTCGATCAGTAATGACCAGTTCAAATCAGGTCGTTCTTCTATTTGCACCAATAACGCAGTACTTACGTTCTTAAGATTAGTTAGATTTTGTGCATAGTAAGCAGTCATATCACAGCCAATCCAGAGCCAGATTTCAGCGCCTTGAGAAGACAGGGAATGCACACGGTTTTAGGAAGAACTGGCATCGTCGGATTCAAAGTTTGCGGCCCGGTCAGGTTGAAATCACCTTGGTGAATAATTCGCTGACCGCTGGTGAGGTCGGTAATACCGGCCTTATTGATTTTGATGGCAGAGCCACCGGCGCCGATAGTGATTTCTTTGTCGGCCCAGATTTCAATGTTGTCGGTAGTCGAAATCAGCCTCAGCACCTTCTCGGCAATGATGTCCAGGTTGTCGCTCTGTGACTGGATCTCGACCTTGCCCTTAGCCGCAAACAGCTTGATACCGCCGTTATACACAAACAGGCTGAGTTTTTCCTTAATGCTGGCAACCAGGCTCTTGCCGACCGCCAGATTGGTGTCGGTGCCTGAAGACAGCGTGACGTTCTCGCCGCTGTGAATGTGCGCGCTCTTGGGCGTGGTGAGACCGATGCCAGCCGGTGAGGCCACCAGCAGAATCGGTTCCTTGAAACGATTGGCCTGCTGCTGGTTTTCGCCCTCGTATTTGTCTTGCGTTGCCTCCGTAAATTCTTGCAGGCTCTTTTGACCGTCCAGGGCTTCGGCGTTTGCTTTTACACTGGTGTCTGATAGCGACTTTGTCAGATTCTGGCCGGCTTCCAGTTGCTGATGGGCTTCCCGCACATCCAGTTGCGATCCTTGCGCACCAGGACGGCCGAAAGTGCTGATGTACAATCCTTGATGGGTAGTAATGGCGCCATAGGCATCTGAATTGAGAGAAAAACCCGAACCATAAAATGCCTGGCGGGTATTGCCTTGCTGCCCGACCAAGTAACCCAGATTGAGCTGCGCGTTGGTATTGCTGCTATAGAGCTGGACTCGGTTCTGGTTGGTATTGTCGTCCATCACCAGCTGCGTAAATCCACTGCCTTTGTACTCCTTGGATTTATACCCTGACAGCTTGCCATCGGTATGCCAATTAGGCGTCTGCGCGCCGTTGTAGACGCGGCCTGTGATCAATGGCCGGTCAGCATCGCCACCCAGGAAGGTGATCACGACTTCCTGGCCTTTGCGCGGCACATTGAGGGCGCCATAACCTTGCCCCGCATTCGGATAGCTGACGCGCACCCAGCAAGACGCTTTTTCATCACCCGGATTCAAGCGGTTCCAGGGGAACAAGACCTTGACGCGGTTGAGAGAGTCCGTATAAATCTCTTCACTTTTGGGCCCCACCACCGTGGCGATCTGCGCATGCATCTCCGGCTTGTGATGCTCAAACGGGCTACGGTATTCCACTGTACGGCGCTGCACCTCGATGCTGTTGGCACAATAGCCGCTTTGTTCGTTGGTGATCTTGTCGCTGGTCGCGGTCTGTTGCTTGGCGTCGGCGATTTGCTGTTCCAGGCTCCCGGGAAAATGATTGACCGTCGTCGACAGTGGCAGGTTGTTTTCGATGTACCAATGCAGACCGATGACGATGAACTGGCGATCTTGGTCGGAATCGCGGTCGTGATCCGTATGATCCGCCAGGCTGAACCAGCGACCGACGCCGGCGGCGAGACGGGGAACACTCGACCAGGCAAAGTAACGCTTGGCCTGTGACTCCCAGGCCTCCACCTTGATCTTGGCCAGCTTGTCGCCGCGATCACGTTCCAGATAGGTGTAGTTACCCGTGTATTCGTAGATTTCCAGCTGATTCGGCACCGCACCGTGACCATCGAGGGTATAGGTGCTGGTGGCTTTATTGTTGCCGGGAGATTTGTAGTCATAGGTGACGGTCGACAACTGCCGGCTGAGTAGCTTGCGCTGACCGCCCCAGCGGGTGATCTTGTCGACTTCATCGTTGCTGCCAGCCCGGTGGAAACGGATTTCTTCCGGCGCCAGCGGCTTTAACAGGCGCACCGAATCGGTGATGACCAGCGTATGGCCTGAGCCATCCTGCTTCTGTTCGTGATAGCTGTACCAACCTTCTTCTTCCATCAGGCGCATCACGAAATTCCAGTCGCTCTCGTATTGCGTGCAATAGGAGCGCGACGGCGCGGGCTGTGTCAGATCGAAGCGGAAATTGCCGCGTGCCTGCGTATGCTGGTCAAACACGTCGCTGATGATGTCGTCGGCGGTCTTGTCTTGCCAGATGCGGGCATCTTGCCGGTATTGGAGAAAATGCAGCCAGGAAGAAAACGCCAGCTGATAGACCGTGAACTGGCCGTCGTGACCGAGCATGCCGGCTTGGTGTACATAGCCGTGCACTGGCAGATAGCTACGTTTGTCGGCTTGCTGGATCCACAACGTCACCGGCTGGGCGATCAACTGCTTGAGTTCGATATCGCTCTGCAGGGACAACACATCGAGGGTGTAGGTATAACCGCGGCCTAGACGGTCATGGGCAACTACGCGATGAGGAAGCAGGACGTCAGTACCGAGCGGGGTATCGAGTTTAAGCAGACGGCTTTGCTGGCTGACGCCGCCGATTGCACCAAGCAATGTGACCATTGACTACTTTCAATAAGATTCTAGACTGAGCATTCGCGGCAAAAGCAAAAAAGCCGCAGCACCGAAATGCCGCGACTCTCGTCAGGAATGCAAAAAGAATTATACGACCTTGTTGACAGACAGATCCCAGCCGCCGGAAGTGTTGCCGCCCGAGCCGCCACCAATTTTTTGCTGTGTGTACTTCCATTTGACTTTGGAATATTTCAGGCTGACGGACTCGCCCAGAACATCGCCTTCCGCAACGGACGGCGTCACGTCGGAAATCAGCACGTTGGACAACTCGATTTCAAAATACTTGATGCGATCGCCCTTGCCGTCGGCGCGCAGGAACTCAAATTTGGCACTGTCGATAGTTTTCCCTGAGGAGCAGTTTTGCAACAGCAGGGGTGTAGCCAGGTCTGCGATCTTAGTAATGACGATATCCTTATGCTCGCAACGTTCAGCTGTATGGCCACCGCCTGTCGATGCTGTAGCTGACTTGGGTTGCAGCACTTCCCACTGTACCGACTTGCACTCGATCCAATCTTTGTGCGCGCTGTCAGTAGACTCGCCTTTGATGCCATTAATTTGCAGATATACGTCGATAGCCATGGTAGTACTCCCCTATTTATGAATGGTTATGATTGCATCTCGCTCTGTTCGCAAGCCGACAATGACGCGTAAATGCTCATACGATTTTTAACATGCCAGTGTAGTGCAAAACAAACATCCACCGTACCTGTCAATTTTGTCAGGTGGCAGCATCATTTAAATCGACGAACCCGTATTTCTGGAGAAAATAAAGCTAAAGAAAATTGAACAGATGGTTCTGTCTGCTAACTAAGTGACCCTGTACCCGAATTAGTCCCGATCAGAAGTAGAGATTTCCGACGTTTTGACCCTGTACCCGAATTAGTCCCGATCAGAAGTAGAGATTTCCGACGTTTTTGTTTGCCCAGAAATGACGCTATCCCTTGCCATCTGGGCATACTCTGCGGGTGTTGCCCATTGTAATGCAGAGTGGGGTCTGCTCTCGTTATACTCCTTGCGCCAGGCTTCAATTTTTTGTTTTGCATCGTCCAACGACATGAACCAGTGCTCGTTCAGGCATTCCTGCCGCAGGCGGCCGTTGAAGCTTTCACACTTGGCATTATCGGTCGGCCGCCCAGGCCGACTGAAATCCAGCTCGACACCACGCTCATAGGCCCAGCGATCCATCACTTTCGAAATGAATTCCGATCCATTATCCGATTTGATCGTCTCAGGTAATCCCCTGGTAGCGGCAATCTGGTTCAGCGTCATGGCAACATTCTCTCCCTTTAGGCTTTGCCCGACCTCAATCGCCAAGCACTCACGCGTATGGTTATCGACGACCGTCAGCATACGGAGTCTTCTGCCGTCAAATAGAGCGTCGGCTACAAAATCCATGCTCCATATTTGATTCATGGCCGTCACCAGACTCTTTGGCTGCCTTAGTCGCGCTGTCCGATTACGGCGGGGGCGTTTGAGGCGTAGCGACAGCCCTTGTTCGCGATATAACCGATAGACGCGTTTGACATTGTCTTGCCAGCCTTCCCGTTTCAACATCACATGCACTCGACGATAGCCATAGTGAATGCGTGTTGCCGTTATTTCCCTAATACGCATTGTCAAGGCAGATGAATCACGCGCCACGGACTGGTACCGATACAACGCCCGAGACGTACGCAACAGTGCACAGACTTTCGTCAGGCTGGCCCGGTAACGGTCGCATAATTCATCGATCAGCGTACGGCGACGGGAAGGCTTCAGAGCTTTTTTGACAGAACATCCTGAAGCATGACTTTGTCCAGACTCAGATCTGCAACCAGCTTCTTGAGCTTCGTGTTCTCTTCTTCCAACTGACGAAGCCGTCGTAGCTCGGAAGGCCCTAGGCCACCATACTTCTTCTTCCAGTTGTAAAACGTCGCCTCAGATATCCCAAGCTTGCGGCATACCTCATCGACCGTCGTTCCCAATTCCGCCTGCTTCAGTGCAAACGCAATCTGCTGTTCTGTAAATTTGCTTCTCTTCACGGCTACTCTCCTGTCTATTGTCAGAAAATTATGCCGGATTCTTTACTTTTAATCGGGACTGTTTATTGGGACAGGGTCACTCTAAAGTGCACTTCTGTTTTCGCTTGCGCGCTGTTCTTTGGCTGCGCGGCTGCAGCGACCTGCTTAACATACTCTTCGCCGATTTTCTTTTGCATTTCAGTCGTGCCCAGGCGCTCAGTCATAGAAGCTCCTGGAATCGCCGTCTCACCGTAACCTATTTTTCCATTGATGCCACTCCACCCGCTTTGCTTGACTTCGACCTCAATGGTTTTCCCATCTGCCATAGCAATGGTGCGCTTTCCTCCACCGGCCTTATACAGACGATCAACCATTTCGACAATCTGATCTTCGAAGAAAGCGTGAATGACAGCTTGCTTGCCACCACCTCTGAGAAATTGCCCCGGGATATCTTTCCCAAATTGTTCCGAAACCTTGCTAACGCACGCCGGAATTTCTACACCTTCTGGGATGCGAACAATTGATAGCCAGCCATTTCGGTTCCATTCGTCAAGCACACCATATTCTTGCCGCCACTCTTCGGCTGTTTTTGGAGGTACCCCGCGCCCCCAAAATGGTCCTATTGGATTAGTTTCCCTGACTTCGAATCCATGTGTTGTCCCATGGGTTCCAAAAGCCCTAAACAGGGTTTCTTCCTTAAGCATCTTATTTTCAATTGGCCCTGTAGATGCGGCGATCCTCGGATAATAACTAATACCAGTGACCGGATCAGTAGTAACGTTTTTTTTCAGATCGGGAAAACCGGCTTCATGCTTATAAATTTTATCGACGAGATTGGTATTTAGAGGATCTGAATCGCCACCAGTTTGCTAGACGCTCACCAGTTGTTCGAAATACTGCTTTTCGTAGTTCATCGGCGACAGCCTGTACCGCATCTGCGATAAATTCACTTCCCTGTACACGGTGCACGTCGGCCAGTTCAAAACCTGCGCGGCTATCGGTATTAATGGGTGCATTGGCAGGTGTTCTTTTTGCCGCGGATTCTGCTCCAATGTTTCTCAAGCAATTGGCAGGTAAAATTGGTCATAAGTCGACACATCGTTGATCTAGTATTCCATCGGATACAGTCCAACCATATGCGACGCTGCTTTTTTTGTTTCGGAAGACGCCAGGCGCGGATGAATCGATGAAAGCAAGACTATATGGAGCCAGTGGCCGGGACCCTCGCAAGAGCCTCTCTACGACACCCAGTCCCGTATTTCATTGTCCCGTTCCCTGCAGTCATAGTTGGACGAGGCACACACCCTCAACCGGCAGAATGAGCCTCAAACATCTTAAGCAATTGGTTTTCTCCATCGGCCTCCGCCTCACCGACCGTAACGAAAGTTGCAGGGGAAACCTCTTTGGACTGGATGATGTGACCATCGCGGTGTTCGGTCGTTACAATTGTCCAAGAAAAACTATTTTCGTCACTAGGAACAATCTGCAACGACAACATGTACTCGTCATTGCCATGAGTCAAGGCCATCTCACCCTCCAAGAACATAACTGAACCCTAGTATGACTGTACCGAGTATCTGCGGTTCCAAACCGGATGATCGCGTACTGCCTGTCGTACGACCACAAAAATCGGCAGCGTGACTAAAAGACACGACGTCGTAGCGCATCATCTCTGGCATACCTGCTTTCAGGACAGCGTACCGCGCAGAACCTCACTACGGCGATCACGCTGAAATTGCTTGCGGATTTCTTTACATTGCAACGTGCTTTGATGGTTGCTATGCATATGCAGGACGACTATCCGGAGGATCATCACTCGGCCAGGGGATAGCTTTGAGACTTCACAGGCTTGCCTTGCGCCTTTGTAAAGATCCTCCGTTTCACCGTCGGAAATCCCGTCCGGGATTGCACTAAGCAGACCCACGAACGAAATTTCGTCAGGCAAAACATTCAGGTAAGTCGGGCTTGCATCTAACTTGCGCGCCAAACGAAAACCATTGACTGCATGCTTCGTAAGCCCGGTATCTGAGCTGTTTTTGTTTGCGTGTCGTCGCCCACTGCTGCACGAATGCGATAGGTGCCCGCATGCGGGAATTTGACCAGCAGGATTGGTCCGTCGCACGTCGTTTGCAATGTCGCTTTTCCATCGCCACTCGAAATATTCACATTGATATCAGCCAGATAGCTGCCATTGCGAGTGGAAAAAGTAGACATCAAGTCATACTTTTTTGCCATTCGTTTCATGGACGTTGATTCATCCAGGCCCACGCCGCCGCATACATAGGTAAACCCGTTCTGGGATTGGGGCTGTGCGTGGATTGCAAGGGAGCCCGCCGGTTCTCGGAATTGCGATTCAGGCTGGGTTGGAGTTTGTGGCTCAGCCTGCACCGGTGGTTGCAGTGGAGGTTGCAATTGCGGCTGCATTTCGGCAGGCAACTCAGGCGGGGTCGGAGATTGTGCCAGCGCAGAAAAAGAAATACTCAACATCGCCAGCAAGATAGTGGTCGCTTTCATTGGTAAAGCCTCCTATAACATCTTGTCTGCTTACGATTGACACGCCCATTCATCAGTACTTATTTCCCGATGACTATCCCTAACTTGTTGGTTATTTTTTGCGGGGTTGAATCACGCTGAATGGGCGTCATCAGATTAATAAGAAGCGCTCCCACTGGCGCCGCTTGCCGCGCCGGGTGCCTTGGTCGTCCCGCCGCTCGTATCGGGCGTAGCAGGAGCGGTTGTAGCAGCTGCCGGTGGCGTGCTGGCTGACGGAGGAGTCGGTGCAGGAGCGACTGGCGAAGCCTGTGGGGATGGGGCTTGCATCGGTGTCGCCGGCGTCGACATCTCATCGGCTTTCTTGCATCCGGTCAAGAGCGTACTAGCAATAGCTGCGGCAAGAAATACATGTTTGCTTAACATATTGCCTCCATAAAGCTTGGTTGACGTATTGCATATCAAAAGTGCTCTTCTTCATTTTTTCATCAATGCTTTCTACCTCCTATCAAGGATTCCCTGTTACTTTGATGTCGTTATTGACCGCCTTGACACCGTCGGTGCCACGCGCAATGGCAGCCACCTTGTCGGCCTCTTCCTTAGTGGCGACGCTACCGCTTAGCGTCACGACACCATTGTTATCCGTATCAATTTTTATATCAGTTGCAAAGGCCAGCTTCTCTGCGGTCAGCTTGCTCTTTATTTTTGTTGTGATGATCGAATCCTTGACTATCGTCACGGGTTTTGCCGGAGTCGTCGAATAATCGGCGGCGTAGGTCGCAACAGGTACCAGCAATGCGGCGATAACGAAGAAACAGATTGATGTTGATTTGACTGTCATGATGAGCTCCTATCTTGATTAAATGCGTATTGGAATAATCATGAAGCGCCTATTTATGTATTCAATTTACGCGCGCCTTCGATTCACGCGCAGCGCGGATGTTGATAGAAAAATTATTTAACGGTCATATTGACTCCCGGGGAATTAGTGAATGACGCGCGGCGGACTGTTCCACTGGCTCGCCGTGGTCCCGCACTGATTGATTGGCAAGGCCGCCGCGTCATGAAACCCGACAGCCCAGCAATCGTCGACTTTCTTACCGTCAAATTAGTCACTCGGCAAGACATCTGCTCCGTGCGGGGAAAGTATTGCTATTTCTTTATTTCATTCCCGATAACGCCGCCGACGGCCGCGCCTCCGACCGTGCCGATGCCGCTACCATTAGTCAATACCGCACCTGCAACACCACCGATGGCTGCACCTGCCGCAGTATTTCGTGTTCGCGGCGTCCAGTCGGCGCATCCTGCTAAAACCACGATGGCGAGAATGGCAGTGCCCAATCTTTGCTTGGAACTCATGCTAGCCTCCTTTTTAATCGTCACACTCGACTCGTATAGGTTAGAGGACGTCAGTTTTCTCAAGTTCCCGTTTAAAGAGCGCAGCAACTATGCCAAGCATCGGGGGTTTCCGTGTCGTATGTACACTTTTTCTTTCCCCAACCTGAAACAATTGACAATATTAATCCGGAGAAAATTTACAGCAATACATCCGAGCTATCCGTTTCCATACATACGTGCCAGAAAACGGCGGAAGAAATAAGCCAGAGGAATGCAAAGCAAGATAGCCAGAACCGTGCTGACGATGCTCCAGCCCAGGGCGTAGTTGTAGTTTTTCGGAATAACATGCAAGGATGTCGCCATACCCCGCACCACTCCCAGGAAAACAAAATGCGCCGGAAAAATAACCAGCGTATTGGCTGAAAGCCAGCGGCTTATTCCACATGCCGGCAATAGGCCCGATACAGAAAATGTGGCGATAATGCCCAGCAGCGAAGTCAGCAGATAAAACGCCGGCCGCATGCCGAAGTACATGTTAGCCAGGTCGACTTTGTCGTTAAATGAACCTGTATAAATCAGTAGCGTCGACGACAGGGAAAAAATCAGCAAAAGATAGATGACCGCCCTGTTTTCGAATTGCATTTTATCGCGGACAAACTGCCCTATTGCATAAAACGATAGCGCGATCCACATGCTGTCCATCCCAAGCGGAAGCCTGTATGGAAGATATTTCCAGATCATCGTAACTACAAATGCGAGAACCGCAAACAACCCCGTCGACGCCAGCAACGTCATGAATTTGCGTGAAGCCTGATACATGATCGCAGTCAGGATCAGGCAGGGGAAAAACCACAGCGGCGGATCTATGTACAAATCCGGCTCCAGGCCGGTAAATAATCCGGCTACTGGCTCATACCATGCCCGGCCGGAAAAAAGCACGCCCTTCTCTCCTATATTGCGCGTGGCGATCCAATACAGGAATGCGAACAGGAAAAAGAAAACATAAGGTACGCCAAGGGTTCGCACTGTCTGTTTTACATTGCTAAAAACAGTTGCGTTCAATTTGCTTGCTTTTAGCAGGAATCCGGAAAGGAAGAAAAACAGGGGGACGTGGAAGCTGAATATAACGCGCGCCACATAATCTGGCAGACCCCGGCTGTGGCCGAGGACAACCAGTATGATGCCGATCGCCTTGGCGTTATCTACAAAGCCAAAGCGATCGGATACGGTGGTGCTGTATAGCGAGCGCTGCTGCAGAAAAGACGAATTCATCTAGGTTAAGGAGGTTGAAAAAGGCAGCTGCGCATCTGGCTTGGCGGCCAGGATCACACGCCCGAATTCCGCCTGGATAAGCGCCAGCACATGATCCGACTCTGCTTCAAAGCGCATCACCACTACCGGTGTGGTATTGGACGAGCGAGCCAGACCAAAGCCGCCTGGATATTCGACCCGCAAACCGTCAATCTTGATGATCTCGTCGGATCCAGGGAAATCTGCTTCCCGTTGTAACTGTTCGATCAATGCGAAATTCTCTCCCTCGTGCAACTGCAGTTGCAGCTCGGGCGTGCTGACAGACTGTGGCAATGCGTTCAACAATGCAGACGGATCGCTTTCATGGCTGAGCAGCTCCAGCAAACGCGCGCCTGCGTACAGACCGTCATCGAAGCCGTACCAGCGATCCTTGAAGAAAATATGTCCGCTCATTTCTCCTCCGAGCGGCGCCCCGGTTTCGCGCATCTTGGCTTTGACCAGCGAGTGGCCGGTCTTCCACATCAGCGGCTTGCCGCCGTGCGTTGCTATCCATGGCGCCAGATGGCGCGTGCATTTGACGTCGTACAGGATTTCGCGGCCGGGGTTACGGGTCAGCACGTCTGCGGCAAACAACATCAACTGGCGATCCGGGTAAATAATCTGGCCATCCTTGGTGACCACGCCAAGGCGGTCGCCGTCGCCATCGAATGCCAGTCCCAGTTCGGCATCCGAGTTCTGCAAGGTACGGATCACGTCTTGCAGGTTTTCCGGATGCGCGGGATCGGGATGATGGTTGGGAAAAGTGCCGTCCACCTCGCAGAACAGTTCTTGCACCTCGCAACCGAGCGCACGATACAGCTCGCCGGCAAATGCACCGGCGACGCCGTTGCCGCAGTCGACCACGATCTTCATCGGACGCACCAGCCTGACGTCACCGATAATCCGCTGCAAATAGGCTTCCTTGATGTCATGCTTGCGATAGCTGCCGGTTACTGTCGCTGCCGTGGCATTCGTGGCATTAATGCTGTCGCTGGCAATCCTACGGTATAACTGCTGGATCGCATCGCCATAAATCGCTTCACCTGCCAGCACCATCTTGAAACCGTTGTAATCCGGCGGATTATGACTGCCGGTAACCATGATTCCGGACTGCGCGCCCAGCACATGTGTCGCAAAGTACACCATCGGCGTCACCACCACGCCAAGATCAATCACCGCCATGCCGACATCTTGCAAGCCTGCGGCCAGGGCTTCGGCCAGTTCCGGGCCGGACAAGCGCCCATCGCGGCCGATAACGACTTCATGCTCGCCTTTGGCGCGCGCCGCCAGGCCAAACGCCCGGCCAATCTGGCGAGCGATACCGGCGTCCAGGGTGGTCCCGACTACGCCGCGAATGTCATAAGCTTTAAATATCGATTTTTGAATTGAGAGCATGATGTGTGCCTATACAAGTTAACTTCGTTTATAAATATCGTCGAAACGGACAATGTCGTCTTCGCCGAGATAGCTTCCTGACTGCACTTCTATCAAATGCAGCGGCAATTTCCCGGGATTCTCAAGCCTGTGCTTGACGCCGATAGGGATATAAGTCGATTCATTTTCAGTGAGAAATTTTTCTTCTTCTCCCCGGGTAATACGCGCCGTTCCGCTCACTACCACCCAATGTTCCGCGCGGTGATGGTGCATTTGCAAGGAAAGCTTGCCGCCCGGCTCCACCGTAATCCGCTTGACCTGAAAGCGGTCGCCCATGTCGATGCCTTCATAGCTGCCCCAGGGCCGATACACGCGGATATGGTTCATGTGTTCGGTACGGCTATTCTTCTTGAGGTCTTCGACGATTTTCTTGACGCCTTGCACCTGGTCCTTATGCACCACCAGCACCGCATCCTTGGTTTCCACCACCACCACGTCCTGGATGCCGACTACCGCTACAAAGCGGTTTTCAGCACGTATCAGCGAATTTCGCACGTCGTCCGTATACACATCGCCGCGCAGTACATTGCCGTTTTCATCGCCTTTCAGTACTTGCCACAACGCAGACCAGGAGCCGATATCGTTCCAGCCGATTTCAGCCGGCACCACCACCGCGTGCCGGGTATGCTCCATCACCGCATAATCGATGGATTCCGCCGGACAGGCCGCGAAAGAAACTTCATCCAGCCGACAGAAATCGAGATCGCGATAGGCCCCCTCGAAAGCCTTTTGAGAGCTCTCCGCGATAAGCGGCCGAAACTCGCGCAACTCTTCCAGATACCGCTTCGGCTGGAACAGAAACATGCCGCTGTTCCAACTGTATGCGTCGTCCTTCACAAACATCTCCGCAGTCGCCTTGTCCGGCTTTTCGACGAACCGTTCGACGGCGTAACATCTTTCGGTACCAGGCAATGCTGTCTTGGCTCGGCGGATATAGCCGTAACCGGTTTCCGGCGCGGACGGCACGATGCCGAACGTCGCGAGCGCGCCCTTTCCTGCCGCTAGCGCGGCACGCTGGATAGCTGCGTGAAAAGCTTCGGGGTCATTAATCATATGATCGGCCGGCAGCACCAGCATCAGCGCATCTGCCTTGCTCTCTGCATCGGCCTTTCTCTCTTTCACATGCTGCAACAGATAGTGCGCCGCCACCGCAACCGTAGGCGCAGTGTTCCGGCCTTCCGGCTCCAGCAAAATGCCGAGCGGCGCAATCCCGATCGCCCGCAACTGCTCTGCCACCATGAAACGATGCTCGTTACCGCAGGTGAGCAGAGGCGGCATCAGTTCCGTCCACTCTGCCAGGCGCAGCAAGGTTTCCTGCAACATGGAATATCTGGAACACAACGGCAACAGTTGCTTCGGCAGGGCTTCGCGCGACAATGGCCACAACCGCGTTCCGGACCCTCCGGCAAGGATAACAGGATATATTTTCATAGCTCGCTCATCGCCAGTTCGTTTGCGCTTTCCGGCGCACGGTCGCGCGCGTCGCCCCACTCATGGGTGTCGCTCTCCTGCAAACGACGCATGTCGCCTGCCCGGTTCACGCTGTACTCCTTGAATACGATCACCTCGTCCAGTTGGGCGTCGCAGAGTATGCGGGTGTATTCAAACAGCACGCTGCGCACCACCTGGGCGCCGGAACAGATGTGACTGCCATGTCCGATCCAGGTCGGGCCGACAATCTTGCAGCCGGCTTCGATGCGGCAACCGGAACCGATATACACCGGACCTTCGATGGTGCTGCCCTCCCAATCTATACTGGTATTGAGACCCACCCACACACCCTCGGCAATTTGCTGCCCCGGGATTTCCATCTGGGCGACTTCGCCCTGCAGCACGCTTTGCGAGACGCTCCAGAAATCGGTCACGCTGCCGATATCGATCCAGTTGAAAAAGCCTTGCTGCGCGTAGAACGGCAAGCCCTTTTGCGCCATTAGCGGAAACAGTTCGGAACCGATGTCGAACACGGTATCTGCAGGGATCAGATCGATTACTTCCGGTTCAAAGATGTAAATGCCGGTGCTGGCGAAATTCGACAGGGCTTCCTCTTGCTTCGGTTTCTCCTGGAACGACTGCACCCGGCCATCCTTGTCCATGACAACCACGCCATAGCTGTCGACCTTGTCCCACGGCACTTCCTTGGTAATGACGCTGGCAAGCGCGCCTTTGCGCTTGTGTTCGAACAGTGCGGAGATAAGATCAAGGTCGATCAGGGCGTCGCCGCATATCACGATGGTGGTGTCGTCGAAAAAGTGCGCGAATTCCTGGATTTTCTTGATGCCGCCAGCCGAGCCAAGCGGCTCCGGCACCACTTCGCCGCTTTCATTGACGTAGCCTTCGAAGGAATAGCCGATCTGCACCCCGAACTGCTTTCCGTCGCCGAAATATTCTTCGATCTTATGATGCAGATAACTGACATTGACCATGATGTCCTTGACGCCATAGCTGGCAAGGTATTCAACCAGATAAGCCATCACCGGCTTTCCCAGAATCGGAATCATCGGCTTGGGGAGATCGTAGGTCAGCGGGCGTACCCGGGTACCTTTGCCGGCGGCTAGAATCATTGCTTTCATTGATGTCACCTCATGCAAGTTGATAAAAAATATGTCGTGTGTTGCCGTTACAGTTATCTACGAACTTTCTCCACTGTATTTGCGGCACAACAACAGGAATTTCACGATGTCGACGGTATAGCGGCGTACTAATCGCCGCGGCTCGATGCAGAGGCGGTACAGCCATTCAAGATGAATCCGTTGCACCAGGCGCGGCGCGCGCGGCTTGTCGCCACTCCAGAAATCAAACAAGGCGCCGACCCCGATCACCACATTGGCATCGAGCGCCTGGCGATTAGCCAGGATCCATTCCTCCTGCATCGGATTGCCCAGCGCCACCAGCACCATTTCTGCCTGTGCGTTGTTGATCAGCTCAACCAGGACGGCGCGATCTTTTGCCAGCCCGCCGTAGCCGTCGCATGTACCGACCACTTCCTGTTTCAAGGTCGTGCGCACATATTCGGCAGCCTTGCCAAGCATCTCGGGTTTCCCACCCAGCATGAACACGCGCATCGAAATGTTTGCGCCAGAAAGAAAGTACGGAATGAAATCCGTACCGTTCAAATTCTCTTTGAACGCGTCGCGGCGGAACAGATAGGCGGCGATATCCATGCCGACACCGTCATTGACGATTGTCACCGACATGTTTTTCATCTTGTCCAGCAGATGGCGGCACTGAACGATGAAATTCGTATTGGCAAAGAACAAGGTCATTTTTTTGTTGATCCACATCGTCCGCAGCAGATATCGTGACAACACGGGCGTGGTGGTTTTGACCACCGGAAAGCCGGCGATGGGAATAACATTTTTTTCAGCCACAAGAAACTCCTTCATTGACAACAGAACCAATCGAGCAAGGACTGCGCGTCCTGCCCAGCGCAGCGTCGCCTATCGCGCACGGCGCAGCCGCATGGCGGACAACAGCAATTCATGCCAGGAAGCGTTAACCGCCCTGATGCGCCAGCCTGTAGCGGCAACCATGAGCGGGTACAGCAGACACGCGATGACTACCCCCCCTCCTATCAGCGTGATGTTGGTGAAGCGTTCCGGCATCAGTGAGAGATAGCCGGCTAACCCGAGAAACAGGATGACGCTCCCCACCAATGGCGGCGCTAGCGCATACCACATCACGCGCACATCGAGACCGAGTTCGCGGTTCAGCAGATATTGTGAAATCGGAAATACAACCAGGTAGGCGCCGCAAAACGCCAGGCTCATGCCGAGCAGGCCGAATTGATAAAATCCTGCAGCCAACGTCGTTGCCAGCAGCAATTGCGCGATACCGAGCCACACCGGCAAGCGATTTTTTCCCATTGCAAAAAACACGTAGTCATTCAGATGAACGATCGACGACACCATATACAGCAGCGCCAGAACACCGACTACGGGCGCCGCAGGCAGCCATTTAGCGCCAAAAACGGCCACTACCAAAGGCTCTGCCAGTACGCCTTGGAAACACAGCAAAGGGGCCATGCAAAACAGCGTGATGCCGACAATTTTCAGATAGCCGCGCCGCAGCGCAGCCTTGTCCGTCCCCGCATCGGAAAATACCGGCAGCGCGACTTTTTGCATGGAACTGGAGATCACCAGGTACACCGCCGAGGTAATACGCTTGGCCAGGTTATACAAGCCGGTGGCATGCGGCCCCAGAAAAAAGCCGACCAGGAGCGAATCGCCATTGGTGTTGGCAAAACTCAGCGCGCCGGTCATTCCGACCTGCCGGATATCGTTCCAGTATTTACCGTTCAGCGCACGATCAAAAACGATCGCCGGCAGCCATCGGCTTTGCACCACGACCAGCAGCAGCCCCAGGCCGGATGCCGTGACCTGCTGCACCACCAGCGACATCGCGCCCCAGCCGCTGGCCGCAAGCGCAATACCGATCCCGCCGCCAATCATCACCGAAGCAATCGAGCGGATTGCGAGTTGCCTGAACATCATGTTACGTACCAGCCTGGCCTCATAGGCCCGCACCAGTCCGAATAAGAGAATTGAAACACTCATCCCCTGCAGCACTACTTTCAGGTTTGGCGCGCGAAATAACGATGAAATCAAGTCAGCCGAAAAGAACATTGCCGCAGTCAGCAACAAGCCGGCAATCGAGCAGCACGTGAACACCCAGGAATACAGCCTGTCATTGGGCGCAATGGCACGCACGATAGGCATGGCGATGGCGTCGAACACGACCAACCGGGCAAATAAAATGAAAAGATTGGCGACCGTCAGCAAACCAAAGGCATCCGGTGCTAGAAAGCGCGCCAGCACGGCAAAGATCACGAACGACAGCAACTGCTGCGCGAGGTTATCCACGATCGACCAGACCGAGCCGGACGCCAGGTTGCCGCTCATGCCGTGCTGTTTCTTTACGTTCATGTCCGCCATCCCTGCACGCGGGCCAATACGCTGACGTACTTGAAGCGTGCCTTAGGAAGATTGCCAGTCGCTATGGCCAGCAAAACCCCGCAGCAGGTCCGCAAACAGGCCACGGGAAAATACCAGAACGGATAACCGTTGATGCGCATCACGCGGCCGATGCCCGCTTCATATTTCTTTTGCCGGCTACAAGCACTGTCATCGAAATTGGCGGTTTTCACCGGATGGTGCAGCGTCATATCGCTCAGATACTTCAACTTGAAGCCCTGCTGCAAACTGCGCAGCAGATAATCGGTTCCCTCCGCCGCCCCCCATGCGGTGCCGGCGCCGACGCCCAGCGACTCATCGAACTGTCCGACCGCCTCGACCACCCGCCGCCGCAGGAAAATACTGAATTCAATTGCGCCGCGCCAGACGTTATACCGGTCCAGCAACATGCTGCGCGCCAGCCAGCGCCCTTCTGTACGGCCGCTGCCGTCAGTGAAACGTCCCGTAATGCCGTCCAGCTCCTGATGGTCGCTCAGGACAGTTACCACCAGATCAAGCAGGCGCGGCGGATACCAGCAATCGTCGTCGGGAAAGGCAATCACGTCGCCAGCGGCTACCGCCAGGCCCGCATTGCGCGCGCGCGAGGCGCCGCGCTCAGCTGAACGAATGTGCCGGATGGGGAATTTCCTGCCGTACAACGCCAGCAGCGGAACCAGCCTGTCGTCGTCGTTCTGGTCGACCACGATCAGTTCAAAATTCCGATAATCTTGGGCGTCCAGCGACTCTAAAAGCCGTGCCACTTCTTCGGAGCGTCCTAGCGTTGCTAGCACCAGTGAAAATTTCATATCGTTCCCTTTGTCAGTCTCGTGCATAGGCGGTACATCACTTCACATCTCGCCAAGTACATCTGTCACATGCCGGTTTTCAAAATTGTCATTTGCGGCTTGTCGCCATTGCTGTCGGGCTGCAAGCTAAACGGATAATTACCAAGCCACTTGCCGCTGGTCCAATAAGTCCAGCCACCCCAGGCGGAGTTGCCTTTCATGCCATCCATGATGGCGGCCAGTGCTTGCAGACATTGCTGATTGGCGGGCACGCCGAACTCACCGAGAAACAGGCGTCGCCTGGTCGAATTTGCCCATACCGCGATATCGGCCATGATGGCGCCCAAGCGCGCCGGGTCGACACAGGTGTTGCTGGTCCCGGAAAAATCCGCATCCGCATACTGATGCACTTCGATCATGTAGTTATCGGCAGGATCGTGAAACCGGCGGAAAGCGTCGGCGTTCGATACCCCGTTGTCTTTTGCAAACCAGGAATGCGCCCCACTCCAGCTGCCGCCGGGAACCAGGATCAAATGGCGTGATCCCTTTTTTCGCAGTATGTTCAGGGTTTCCTGCGCCACCGCCGCCCATTCGGCGACAGGCAGTTTGCTTGGTTCGTTCATCAAGCCGAAAGCGGTGTTCTCAGGGTCCTTGAACCGCGCCAGTAGCCGCGTCCACAAGTCGGCCAGCGCGGCGCGCGGCACCTCAGTAGAGCCGATCGGCTTGCCCCGATATTCGCCGTAGTTGTGGACATCAAGGATCACGCAGGTCCCCAGCGACCGTGCGGCAGCAACCGTTTCTTCTATGCGGTGCACCTCGGCTTCATCTAGCGGACCCAACAATTGGGGCTGTATCCGTTCCCACAGAAACGGTAGCCGGAAGGTGTTCATGCCCAAGGATTGAAAATGGCGCATATCGGCCGGATCGGGATAAACGTAATCCTTAAAGATCGTCCCGGGCAATTTGTCCGCCGCGAACTCGGCTCCGCTGAGATTGACGCCGGTCATCCGGTTCCCGTCAAGGCAACTGGCCGCCGCCAGATGGGAGAAGAAAAAGCATGCGACGGCCAGCGCCAGCCCAAGCATGCGACGCCCTGCCAAGGACCGCTGCCACCAGCAGCCATGTGCCGCGATTGGTAATGGCTTTATCATCTAATCTCCCTTTCCGTGGTTACCGATCGTGAATTGCTTGCCAATGCAAAAAGCGGAATGACTGTCCGTTTAAAAACAATCCCGACGGATTTGATGAACCGTGCCCCAGGCTTCTCAATCAGCTGGAAATTCAGCCAGGAAGACAGCAATACAAAAACGGTAAAAGGAAGCAGGAAAATAAGCTGAAGCGGTTCAGGGTGCAATTTATGCACCAGGTAAATAACCGGCATATGCAGCAGGTAAATGGAGAAACTGCATTCCCCGCATAAGACGATGAATTTATTTTCAAAAACGACAGCTCCGAGCGCAGATGAGAACGACAGGCTGAACACGAGCAAGGCGCCGAAAATGGCTGTCATGATGCTGCTATAGAAATCGTTGTTGCTGGCAAAAGGCAGTGACAGCCAGCCGCCGAGCATCAGTACCGTCGATGCAATCAGCAAGGCATGCAGCACAGTCAACGATTTGGGTCCTTGCCTGTCGGACCTGATTTTCGAACGAATAATGCCGGCGATGACGCCAAACAGGAAATAATGCAGTTTTGATCCGATAAACGTGCCGGGAAATGAGGCCCGATACGACAACAGGATCATGCAGCAAAGCGCCAGGAAAACCAGGCCGAGGATATCCAGGCGGTTGACGTAGCGGCTGGCTGCGGCCCATACCAGAACGAACAGGAAATAGAACTCGACTTCTGGCGTAATGCTCCAGAATACCGACACGTTTCCCGAAAACAGCAGATGACGCAGGATGTTCTTAGCCGATATGTCGTAGACGAAATGCGGATCAATTTTTGTGTAGATGAACAGAGACAGCAGTACGATGACCAGATAGGCCGGTGCGATTCTTGAAAACCTGGATATTGCATACTCGGTGACGTTCAAGGCCGAGAACTGTTTGCCGAGATAAAGATAAGCCATGAGAAAGCCGCTCAGCGAGAAAAAAATCATCACGCCGATTTCTCCGGAAAAATGATTTTCCCAAGGCAGGGAAAACCACTCCACCGAATGGCCATACACCACCAGCAACGCGGCCATTCCACGCAAACCGGTGATCGCATCGATTCTTGTCTGGTTCATGGCAGGCATCATCAGCTCATCAACGCTTTATAGACGTCGACATACTTATCCGCGATATGCCGCCAGTTGTAACGTTCGGCAAACAACTGCACCTGCGACCGCCTCCGCGCATAGTCGGACGCTGTGCCTTCGTACAGTCTGGATATTTGCGTTACATTGGCTTCCTCGTTTCCGGGCGCAAGCAACAGGCCGATACGGGATTGTTCGACCAAGTGGCGAAATGGCGGGATGTCGCTCAGTATCGGGGTCAGCCCCGCGCTCATCGCTTCAATCGGCGCAATGCCAAAACCTTCATGGCGGGACAGGCAGATGAAATAACTGGATTGGCCGATCAAGACCGACAATTCATGATCGGAAGGATTCGCCGCTATCTGCACCGATCCGGTCAATTGTTGCTGCTCCACGACGGCTTTCAATTCAGCGGCGCTGTGATCGTATTCGCGACCAGCGATGATCAGTTTCCAGTCGGGCCCGTGCGCTACCAGTTGTTTGAACAGGGCCAACGTTTCCAGCAAGCCCTTGTTGACGGACCAGCGGCCGAAATAGATCAGTGTCCGAGTCGATAGCGTTGCCGACTGATCGCTGTATTTTTCGACATTGACGCCGTTTTCAATCACTGCCAGTTTTGGCGGCTTGACAATATTCCTAAAGATATCGCCATCGTTGTCGCTAGTGGCGATGATCTTGTCATAAGCCAGGCTGGAAGCACGCGTGATGGTGTTGAAATAGACTTTCTTCGACCTCGATGCAAATTTGGTATGAAAAAAGCCACCATGTGTCGATGCCACCAGCGGTCGTTTGTGTAAAAACTTGGTAGCGGCAAGGTAATCGAAAAAGAAATCGATGCCATGCACGTGGATCACGTCGGTGTCTTCGAGATGACGCAATACCTGCGGACACAGTGGATATCTGCTGGTGCCATGAAACGGCAACCGGATCACGCCGACGCCGTTGATCAAAGCTTCCGGCTCCAGAAACTCCGCTGAATTCCTGAACAGGCGGTTGAGCGTAAGGATCTTGGGAAGTTGTCCATGCTGCTCGCGCTGCTGCCGGGCGATGTTTTGGACCACGTCTTCCATGCCGCCGATAGATGGAGCGTATTGGCGCACAATGTGCGTAACTTTAATAGGCATGTTGAATTTCCTTTTCATCACTTTGGTGGTTCGCCACGCAGCCGACCAGAAACCAGAGAATGCCGGCGGTTTTCAAGGCAAACAGAGAAGTGCCGCTCACGCACAGGATCAGAGACATATACAGGGTGATGTACGCGCGCAGGCGTTCGCCGCGTTCGTCTTCCATTTTGAGCATCCAGAACGCGCCCCATAGAAACAGACAGAGCAACACGCCCAGCCTGGTGAGCAGCGAGGGATAGCCCATGTCGCCAAAGCCGAAGTTGAATCCATCCAGGCCGAAAATCATTCCCAAATCCAGATTCAGCAAAGTGCGGCCGCTGACATACAAACGGCCCAGGACGCTGTCGCTATACTGGCCGCCGAAATAGCCTGCCAGCACGAGCAGCATGGCGATGCTAAGCAACGGAAAAACCAGCGTCCACGTATAGTGCTTGCCCAGCGGCAGGCAGCGCAGCAGCACCAGCGCGGCGACCGTAATCATGCCGTAGCGCGAATCGCTCAAGGCAATCATGACGGCGGCAGCCAGCACGAAGAAAATCATTTCCTTGATCTCTTCGCGACGTTTGGCCAGACCCCAGGCGGCGACAATGACGGCAAAATTGCCTAGTGAAACCGGCTCCAGGAAAATGGAAGATATGCGATGGTTGCCGAGCAATGAGGGCAGGATGGTGCGGCCGATTCCTTCCGGCCGCATGCCATTGAGCCCTAACACGCTATCCTTGGCCCAGTTGGACCCGGCAGCCAGACCGCCCTGATTGACGTAATAAGAAAAAATATTGAAAACGCGGGAAAACCAGTCCAGGAAAAACAATTCAAAAAAGCCGAATGCCAGCACCACCAAAATCATCAGCTTAAGCACACGGTCAGCAAATTTCACGCTGCCGACTTGCCGTCCAAGCCCGTAGAACAGGATGGGAATCATCACATCCCTGAATCCCTTTGGATCCAGCTGATTGCGCAAGATCGCCAGCAGCAGCAGATAGGCCGCCGCCAGGCTGGCGACAGCAAGCAGTTCAAGCCGGATATGCCTGGCCAGGACGACTACGCAGCCGAGATAGATGGCCGCTTCGGCGAGCGCCACATCCGCCATGGAGATGCTATGCAGATTCGTGTGAATTGAGCACAGGACGGCCTGATATCCCAACGCCCCCATCAATATCCAGAATGTCAGCCGCCCGGCCGGTGCAGCCAGGGCGGACTGCTCCCGGACCATCGGGCCCGGCTGCATAAACTGGCTCTCATTCATCAGAAACTCACCATGACAGAACCGACAATTTCGACGCCGCTACGTCGCAGCTGATCGCTGAAATCGGCAAGATCGGCTACTCGCGTACGATCTTTCCGCACCACCAGCAATACCCCGCCGGCACGGGCGGCGACAATCAAGGCATCGGCCGAGCTCAGGAACGCCGGTGTGTCGTATAAAACGATGTCAAAGCGATCGCACAGCGTCTGGTTGAGTACACCGAAGCTGGCGCGGTTAAACAGTTCTTGAGGATTGGGCACGGGCGAACCTGCCGGCAGCAGCGACAGATCGACGAACGATTCAACCATTGCCACCATGTCCAGGCCGCTGCGTCCAGCCAACACATCGGCCAGTCCACGCTCGGCGGGCAGATTGAAAATCTGATGTTGGCGCGGGGCGCGCAAGTTTGCGTCGACCAGCAAGGTCTGCTCGCCCAGCTGCGAAAATACAACAGCAAGATTAGCTGCCAGCAAACTGGTGCCGTCACCTGGATTAACGCTGGCAATAGCCAGTTTCTTGCGTCCCGCCGTGAACCAGCGCAACATCAACTGGCTGCGTATCGAGCGCAGTACTTCTACCTCGGTGCTGAATGGCTGATAAGCAGCCATCAGCGTCGACGGATAATTACCGTTACCGTCTTGCAGGTAGGGATAGTCGAACTGGCGCGACAGCACCTGCTGGATATCGGCATCGCTTACCAGGCCAAGGCGCTTTGCTGCCTCGCCGAAGCGCAATCCTTCCTGTTTTTGCAACAGCCGTACTTTTTCTACCTGATCAGGTGTGAGCTTGCCCTGCTCCACCAGCATTCGACCAATGTGCGCATCCTTGCGCGGCGCCGCTGCTGCAGCGGCACTCAGTATGGAACTTACCGGTTTGTTCATTTGACCTCCATTTTCATCTTGGGCATATTCATCAAGATCGCACTGCAATGACCGCAGTCATCTCGATAAAAACAGGCTGGTGAACCCCGACCTGCGCGCAGGTTTTCCCCAAGCAATGGTTCCCAGCATCGGCGCCTGCAACACCTTCAGCAGATCGTTGGCGGACCTCACACGCCGGTTGGCCATTTCTGCCAGGATCGCCAGCGCCAGACCAAGCGTGCTGCCAAGCAATATCGACAGCACCGTATTGAGCATGACATTGGGGCTGGCGGGACGCGTCGGCGTGGCGGCAGGATTAAGCACCGACACATCGGACTGGTTCGCATTGCCTTCGAGTTCGGTCTGCGCCAGGCGCTGCATGGCGGCATCGTAGGCGTGCTGCGCGCTCTCCACATCCTTGCCAAGCACCGACAGTTCGTCGCGCGCACGATTCAGTTGCAGCACCTTCGCTGTCTGGGCGCTCAGCGCTGCCCGCACCTCTGCTTCGCGCTGGCGCTGTATGCGGCCGTTATTGGCGACGCTGTTATTGGTCGAGCTGATACTGCTGTTGAGTTCGGCCTGCAATCTGTCTACTTCGGCTTTGGCAGCCTGATATTGCGGATGATTGCGGTCCAGGTTCTGCGACAGCATGGCGAACTTCCCTTCTGCCGTAGCCAAGGACGATTTCAGATTCTGGATCAGCATGTTTGACGCCACATCCGGTGAATCCCTGCCGCCGCTTCCCATTGCCTGGCTGCCGCGCGACGACGCTTCTATCGCCTGGCCCTGGGCCTGGACCAGCTGCGTCGACAGCTCGTTCAGCCGTGCCGTCTCGACGTCGAGGTGATTGTCGGTGCTGACGATGCCGTGATCTTGCTGATATTTCGACAGCTTGTTCTCCGCTTCCTCCAGGTTGGCGCGCAACGTCTTGACTTCGCCGGAAAAATATTGCGAAGCCTGATGCAAGGGTTCGACCTTGATCTGCAGGTTCAGCTGCTGGTAAGCAGTCGCAAAAGCGTTCGCAACCTTGGCAACGAATGCCGGATCGTTGCCCTTGGCGATAATTTCGATCACGCTGCTTTCCCGCGAAGGCGCAACCTCCACCATCTTCAGCAATGAATCGGCAAGCCAGTCGCGAATTGAGGCATTGCGGCCGGTGGCCATCCGGAAGCGCTGCCTGACGTCCGGATCGTTAGCCAATCCGAGATTGTCAACCGCCTTCAAGGCCACGCTCCTGCTTGCGACGATATCCATCTGGGTCGCCATATATCCGGATACCAGCTGCGCTGCCAGGACACGGCCAGACACCGGGTCTGTGCCTTTGTAATTGAGCAGAACGGTGGTCGATGTCCTGTAGATTTTTGGCAATGCGAGACTGACCGCGACGGTGGCCGTTACCACGATCAGCAATGTCGCCAGGATGACCTTATAGCGTGCCCGCAAAATGGTCAGGAGTTGGGGGAAAGTCATGGAAGCTCCTCTCGAGCGCTGGCTCGGAATTGGCAGCAGCTATCAATGCCGCACATCAAAACAGACTCTCTTTCACGTAGACAACGTCATCCGTTTGCAGCACTTCGTTGTTTTTCGCATCGATCATCTGCTCATTGCCGCTGGCGTCGCGGCGCTTGATACGCAGGCCTCGCTCGGTGCCGCGCGGAGTCAGGCCGCCGCCTACCGACAGCGCCTGGATCACCGTCATGTTTGCTTCCAGCCTGTATCCGCCGGGGTGCTGCACCTCGCCATAAATATAGAATTTTGGTGCGCGATCCACGTACACCATGTCGCCGTTGCTGAGATCCAGATTCGATTTCATGTCGGCTGAATGAATCATCTCAACCAGGTTCACGACTTGCTTGATGGTTTTGCCATTGCGGACACGAATGACGGTGGCGGTATCGCCGCCTTCCGGGCTGACCCCGCCTGCTGCCGCCAGCATGTCAGTCACGTTGCGCTTACCGCTGATCGCATAACGCCCCGGATGCAAGACCTGGCCAAGCACTGACACCATCTGGCTTTGCAATTCCGTCACCATGATGTTCACTTCCGCTTTGCGCAAGAAGCCGCCGTCGGTCAACATTCCGGAGATTTTCTTTTCAGCATCAGCTGTAGACAAGCCTCCAACACTGACATTGCCGATCAGAGGGAAAGTAATATTGCCGGCATCGCTGACTTTGGTCTCCAGGCTCAGATCGGGATTGCCGAACACCGAGATTTTCAAGGCGTCACCCGCTCCCAGCGGCGTATCGGCGGCGAAGGCAGGAACGATGCAGATAGCCAGCAGCAAGGCCACCATGGATTGATAGAATCGGAGTTTCATCTTATTCACCCTGTGAGTAATTTTTTGCATGCGTTTGCTCATTTGAGTCCGGCCATATCTTGCATGGCGTGCGTGTTTTTCTTGTCAGCTACGTTCTTCTCAGCTACTTTCTTATCCGGCAGCCCTGTCGCCAAAGCGGCATTCCCCTCCACTACCTGCGCCGCAGGTTTGTCGACGTATTCGAGTTTCGTCAAAGCGCGCAGCCGCGCAATTTCCGCCGCTGCCACTTCCTGCATCCGTTTATTCAGCAAATAACGCTCGATTTGTGCGCCAGCAATCTCTTCTGTGACAGGACTTTCCCTGGATTCCGTGAGTGCGCACAGCAAGCCTTTCCCACCGTCCTTCA
This sequence comes from Collimonas arenae, assembly GCF_000786695.1. Taxonomy (NCBI): domain Bacteria; kingdom Pseudomonadati; phylum Pseudomonadota; class Betaproteobacteria; order Burkholderiales; family Oxalobacteraceae; genus Collimonas; species Collimonas arenae. The sequence goes on from NZ_CP009962.1 coordinate 3,311,377, forward strand.
CGACGAACAAGCGATTACTGCCCAGTTGTTGAAGTTTTCCGGCAACCTCGGGCGGCAGCTCGGCGCTGGTATATGAAAGCTTGGCCACCTCATAGGGAACGCCGTTTTTTTGCAACCAGGCAGCGACCTGGTTCAAGGTTTTTGCCGAATCCATCGTCGACTTGAGCGAAGGAGTGAGGTCTTGTTCGGCAATACTCAATTGCTGGACATTAAATATTCTTCGATGTGCAAACAATTCCGGATGACCTTGAAAATAGGCATGGATTTCCGCCTTGGAAGGTTTGCCACGGCCGGCCTCTATCGACTCCAGATAAGCCTGGACAATTGCCTGGGTCTTGAAACGATCTATGATCTGCATCAGTTTCGGATCGCGGTCGAGCTTGTTGCGCAAAGCTTCGTCCAGCAATATCTGGCGGTCGATCAACGCCTCCAGAGCCTGCTCGCGCAGTGGTTGCTGCTGGCCCGCTTTCTTTGCGTCGTTTGCGTAACTCAACTCGGTTTCCAGTTGAAGCGCCGTAATCGGCTCGCCGTTGACGCGGGCGAGCACCTTGCCGGTCTTTTTCTTCTGATCGCCGCAGGCGGACAAGCTCACGGCGGTCAGCAATAACAATATGCCAACGCCCTTGATTTGCGAAGAGACAATTTTCATTTTTTCCATCGGATAAAAGGCAATGGCTGGCATGAGGTCACGCAGCGCTAGGCGCAACTTGCATTACCGCAGACGGGAAGCCGATCGAAGTGCGCGCAGGACGGCGACGCACCTGGTATAGCAGGAAGCAAAGTCCGATCAGCAAAATGCTCCATCGGGCAGGCTTTTGCAGCGGCCGCGCCTTGAAATCCCTGAGGAAATAAAACAGCGAATCGTCCGAAATGTTCAGGCGTGAAATCACTTTTTCAGGCCAGCGCCGGTTATCAGCGCCGGGAGAATACACGACGGGAATAGCATTACCACTGAGCCACGCGCCATTCGATGCGCCGGCCTCGCTAAACACGATGGAGGCGACAGGGATTTGCTGTACTGGCGCCGAGGCGGAGTCTGCCGGCATCGCTTGCATCGCGCCGGTTCTGCCGGACGGGTAAGCATCAATCGCGTGTGCCAGGGCTTTCTCGCCCTGCCCCGCATCTAGCTGAAAAACCGGTGTCGCCGCCAGGGCGGAACCACAAGAAACCGTGAAAGAAATTGTGAGTAGCAGAGTTGTCAACAACCTGGCTCTTTGCATGATGTTTCTCCTGACAAAATTCATTGCATATGGAATTGTTTCCAGCCCCGCACAAGGCGTTAGCCGGGTCTCCATTGATCCTGCTTTTGCAGCGCATCAATAGGCGCTGTCTTTTTTCAATACTTCTTTAACGGTGCGAACGATGATCCACAAGTCCAACGCCAGCGACCAGTTGCGCAAATACTCAAGATCGAACTCGATCCGCGAACGCATTTTGTCCAGGGTGTCCGTCTCTCCGCGGTACCCGTTCACCTGTGCCCAGCCGGTAATGCCAGGTTTGACTTTGTGCCGCAGCATGTAGCCGCTGATGAGCTTGCGATACAGTTCATTGTGTGCAACTGCATGCGGACGCGGGCCGACGATGCTCATGCGCCCCTGCAAAACGTTGAAAAACTGCGGCAATTCATCGAGCGAAGTGCGCCGTAAAAAGCTGCCGAAGGGAGTAACCCGCACATCGTTCTTTTTGGCCTGGGCGACTACGGCGCCATCCTCGGCGACTGTCATCGAGCGAAATTTGTAGACCACGATTTCTTCGCCATTCAAGCCATAGCGGCGCTGCGCAAAGATGATTTTTCCGGGGGACGAGAGTTTGACGCCGACTGCTATCGCTACCATAATCGGCAACAAAAAAATCTGGATCAGGATTGCCAATACAATGTCGCTGCCGCGCTTGACTACGCCGCGCAGGCCGGTAAACGGCGTCTCCCAGATACCGATCACCGGCACACCACCGACATGGTCGAGGCGCGCTTGTATGAAACCGTAGGTATAGATGTCCGGCACCAGGTAGACCGAGGCGGTCGTATCCCGCAGCTCTTCCATCAGTGCCAGCACCCTGGCCTGCTCCGACATCGGCAGGCAGATAAAGATGGTCCTGATCTTGTGCGCAAGGACGTATGACCGGACGTCGGCGATAGCGCCAAGGTAGGGACTGAGGCTATGCACATCGGCCGACCTGCCTGTATCTTCAAAAAATCCACGGATATCGATACCTGCATTGCCTGGCGAAGCCAGCCGGCTGAGAATACCTCCCCCAGGATCGTTGGAGCCGACGATCACCGCCGACCGCACTTCCGGATTTTTGCCGAAATTGAATGCCAACATGTAGGCTGTCAGGCGGCTAAGCAGCAGCGCAAAAGGCGCGAGCACAAACCAGGTGCCGATCACGCGGTCGGAAAATTCATAGCGCAATCCGGTGCCTTGCCCTATCAGGACCAGGATAGCAATGGTGATCGCCCAGCCCAGGAAAATATCGACGGCATATGCCAGCTGTTTTCCAATGTGCAAAGTACGATAGAGTTCGATTTGTTCGTAGATATAGGAAGAAATGAAGAAAGCGATAATCATCAGCACCAGGTAACTGCCCGTGAATACTTCGTCCTGTACCAGGATGATCAGATACAAGGAGCCGAGAATAATCAGCGGATCAAGCAGACGCTTGAAGAAAGAAACCAGCGGGATGTCGTTCTCAGTCATTTGCCACCCCTTAGAATGAATAACGCGTGTTGAACATCACGCCGTTACTCACATAGCCGCCTGGCGCATTGTTGAGGATCTGCGTACTGCGAACGCCCGACAACTGGACACGCCAATGCAGCGTCGGGTTGTAGATCACGCTCAGCGCCATGTTGCGCAGCGCATCGTTTGGATTGGTGGCGCTGAAGATACCGGCCGCCGCCGATTGGCTGAAATCTCTTTTTTCATATTTGTACTGGGCTACCAGACGGACTTTGTCGGAATATTGCCAAGCCGAGGCGATGCTGGCGCCGTGATTCAGGGAGTACACGGTAGAGACATCGTCAACTGCGCCGATTTCCCGCCAGCCGGCGACGGAGACGTCGATTTTCCCGGTGGGCGACCAGTCGGCTGAGACGCGCGTATTGATGCCGCTAAAATTTCGGACAGGGAATTCATCCTGCTTTCGGCTCACCCATCCGCCCAGGAAGTGCAGCGTGGTCTTGCCGGTCAACAGCCAATCGACCTTGCCCTTGATCTCGTTCTGGTCATAGCCGTTGAATACCGGCACGCCGCTATCCAGTTCCGGCGTCGGGTAATCGGCGCGCGTATGGCGCAACTGCAGTCCGATTGTGCTGCCGCTGGCAGCCAGGTAATCTAGCCCCAGTTCTTCTTGATTCTTCGAGTTGTCGCCCGGTCGTTGCGATTCCAGGTCGTACCACAATTTGCTATACGTCACTCCCGCACGCACGCGCCAGCTGGGATGGAACAGCCAGGCGCCGTCAGCGTAGACATCCTCTTGCGTGCGCAGATTACGTTCCAGCAAGTGGAAATCGATGAATGGAGTCAGTCCTTGCGAATAATTGACGCCAACATTCCCCTGGAATTGATTGCCTGCATGCCAGTTCCAGTTAGCCGCCAGATTCTTCTCCAGATGATTGAGCTGGTCGAATCTGTCGTAATCGACTTTCGCCACATTCACGTTCGCCGTCAGGTGCTGCTGGCTGAGTGATTTGTCCACCGCCAGGCCGAACAGATACCTGTGCGTGATATCGGACAAATTGCTGCCTATCCCCATGGCCTGCGCCGATGCGGAATCCGGCAATCTCAGCAAATTGTTGTCATAGCTGATTCCGTAACCTGCATACGGAGTGACTGCATCAGGCGGAGGGGTAATAATGTCGGGCGTCGGAATTACGTCGGTAGGCACCAGGTCGCCAGCAATAGCCGGTACTGCAGCGAAGGAGCACATCGGTATCAAAAAAACGCATCTCCAGGGCACACGATAAAACACGGCACGACTTCTCATATATCTGTCCATCAAACACCTTCCTGGACCAATAAGCTGGTCCAAATTGCATGACATCAACACCACTCCTATTGGCCAGAGCTGTACGCCTGGCAATGAAAATGGTAGAAACATCAGTCGATAACTGGCCTCCAGAGCGCTTCGGATTTATCAAAGGGCGACAAGGGGCTACGGCGCCGCATCTTTCAAAAGAGTCGGGCCAACGTCAATTACTTCAGAGAAATTCCCGGTATCGGCATTGCTTATGCAAGCCGAATCCGCGGTTATCGCTTTGCGTCGAAATGCGCTAAAGGCAACTAAAGAATCCGGTTAAGAAACAGTGGACGGAATGCCGCAGGAAGTTTGCGATACGGACCGCTTCCCCGCGTTGTTTGATATTGAATTTTTGCTACCGAGTTAACTGATGCGAGGCGGCGCAATCCAGACACAGCAACAAAAATATTGTTGCCAGAAAACCCCTTTGGATTCGCATCAACTACATGGACGCGTGCTGCGATGGAACGGCCATTTGAGGCTCGTTTTCGGCGCAACGGCGGAACGTTTGTTTGCATGATATTTCCTTTAACAGAATACTTAACGAGCCTGGTTGCGACTCATGCAAGAAATTGAGTAAAGTCAGCATTGCTATTCAGTGCTTTACGTTCTGAAAGCATTGAAGGAGCAAGCTGTCGCCCTCTCGGACATGTACATTAAGTGCACAGTCAGAGTTATGCTGCAGGCCAACATAAAGACATATGTAAAACATCGTTAGTTCTGTTTTGAAACGATTTGTTACATCTTACTTTTTGGCAGTTCTCACGATGACAACTAGTGCGTTGACGATTTGAGAATACATGGAAACATTTAAGTTCCAATTTTGAAAATTTTTTACACCCCCTCCAAAACTCTTTAAATATAAGGCTTCACGGCATGCAACGATTTTTATTTTGAATCTATCCACTACATTTCTCTGTACGCTAACAGACATAGCCGGCGATTCTTCTCAACATAAATTAGCTATTTTAAAAATCAATCTTTAACATTATTATTCATACAGAATACGCAATTGTGCATAGCACAATAAAATGGAAATAATGTGAAAATCCTGAAGGCGGATTTTTACCTGCGTACTCCGTTGAGGCGAATCATTGCAAACTGACCGCCGCACATAAATTCAACTTTCCACAAAACGATTTGCAAGAAATTTTGAAAAAAAATGCAGGAAAGCGATATATTCTCCAGACGCTCGGGTAGCGCATTGAGACAACCTGCTCAAGATATGGACGGACACAATGTGGAACAATGACCTGGATGTAGCCGTGATCAATTGGTTGAACCAATTTACGGTGATGTCAGCGCCTTTCAATCAAATCGTTCACTATATTTCCGGCTCGAACCTGTTCAAAGGTTTCCCTGTCATGGGCCTGATCTGGTATTTCTGGTTTCGGGACTCCGATCCGAAATCGGACACCCGGCGGATTATCATCGCGACATTGCTGGGATGCGTAGTCGCGGTGTTCATCGCCAGGGTCGCGAACAATCTCGGCCCGTATCAGCCCCGCCCTTTTGCAAACCTGGCGCTCGCCCATCAAACCTATATCGGGCTGCCGGTGCCGGAGAGTCAGGCCTTGTACATATGGAGTTCCTTCCCAAGCGACCATGCCGCATTGTTTTTCAGTCTCGCCACCGGAATTTTTTTGATTTCAAGAAGCGCAGGATGGCTGGCCTATCTGTATGTCCTGATCTTCATTGCGCTGCCCAGGGTGTACCTCGGCTTGCACTACCCTACCGACATTTTCGCCGGCGGCATTTTGGGAATCGCGTGTGTCGCACTCAGCACGCGCGCTAGTGTGACCAGACTATATGACGGCTACTGCGTTACGCTCATGAACAGATATCCTGCGGCGTTTCAGACGGCGCTGTTCATCATCAGCACTGAAATAGGCGTGATGTTTGGCGACATCCGATTGCTGCTTGAAGGGATAGTGAAATATTTTCCCAGATAGCCAGGTAACAGCATGCAACGGAAATCGGTCGACTCGAATTTACAGGCTGCCCGGATTCGTCCCGGCGCTACCAGTCTACCTAAGCATTGAAATGGGATGCATACAATCAATAGTAAGCGGCAAGTCTAAGGAGCATACATAGAATGACATTGACCACCGACAGACGCAGCGAGCCGGAGGCGGCAATTCGCAGGCGCTGCCTTAGCCCAATTGAGCCGCACGAAACACGGGCCTCAAGATGACGCACCGAACTGCCAGTTGCTCTTGCGGCCAGCTCACCGCTACTACGTCGGCCGCCCCTGTTCGCGTCTCCGTTTGCCACTGCCTGGACTGCCAACGCAGAACGGGCAGCGTGTTCGCTGCACAAGCGCGATTTCCCGCGAGCTCGGTGGCCATTGCCGGAGCATCGAGCACCTTCGTTCGGGTCGGGGATGCTGGAAGCAAGAGCACGTTCCACTTCTGCGCCACATGCGGCGCCACGGTGTACTACACCATCGAGGACAGCGGAGACAGCATCGTTATTCCCGTCGGGGCTTTTGCAGATCCGGCCTTTCCCGCCCCCACGTTCTCGGTGTACGAAGAACGCATGCACACCTGGGTTGAAATGCCCGCAGGCATCGAGCACATGGATTAGCCCGCGTGCGCTCGTCAGCGGCAACTGCACCATTTTTGCGAGACGATGCCGGGTTGTGTGCGCCACCTGTTCCACGTTGCTACCAATATCCGGCGCCAGGGAGCTATCTGCCTCTCGAATGTCATCCCCCTGGAGAACGGGGGTACGCCTCTAAGATCATGTTGCCTCGAAGGCTTGTTCGGGCTTGGATTGTGTCCTATATTAATATCAGCGAGGTTGTGGACAAGTAAGCAACCTGCCGATCCGGCGCAAGATGTTGATACACCAATGCACGAACCGGCCTCGCCGCCCATAGCCTTCCCTAAAGGCGATCTTGACTCCCCGGAGACCGCATGGTCATGTCACGGCCCAGAGGTTGTGGTCCAAAGAAGGAGAACAAAATGGGCGATCACGCAGCTATCGGCAATCCGCAACGCAGGACAATTCTCAAAGCCGCAGTGGCGACTGGCATTTTGCAAATTGCAGCCCCATTCGTCACCAAGGCCTATGGTGAGGAACCCATCAAGTTCGGGCTCGACAATCCTCTCACCGGAACCTATGCCGAACTTGGCAAAAATGAACAAATCGGGTGCGAGCTCGCCATTGAGCAAATTAATGCCAAGGGCGGCATTCTTGGGCGTCCGGTGCAGCTGGTGGTGGAAGATTCGACTAGCGCCGACACCGGTACGGCAGTACAAAAGGCACGCAAGCTGATCGCGCGCGACAAGGTTGACTTTCTCTTGGGAAACGTCAATTCCGCGATGGCGCTAGCGATCGGTCAAGTTTCCAATGAACTCCGAACATTGCATATAGTTACCGGCGGCCACACCGATGCCGTGACCGGCACCGACTGTCACTGGAACGTATTTCGTGTGTGCAATACCACTCGCATGGAAACCAATTCTGTTGCGAGACTCCTTTTCGAAAAGTACGGCAAGAAATGGTTTTTCATCACACCGGACTATGCGTTCGGCCATACCCTGCAGCAGGGCTTCGAGGCCAGCCTTAAAACATATGGCGGAACAGGGGTTGGCGCGGCATTGGCGCCCCTTGGAACAAGCGATTATTCGCCCTACCTGATCAAGGCGCAAGCCGCGAATCCGGACGTCGTCCTCTTTCTCACAGCGGGAGACGATGCAGTTAACTCACTCAAGCAGGCCGTGCAATTCGGCCTGGACAAACGCTTCCATATCGCCGGCGCCCAGCAAGAACTCGAAGTGCTGGAGGGATTGCCTCCCAATGCTCGCATCGGTACCTGGGTTTTCGAATGGTACTGGAACCAGCCCAACGTGCCGCATGTTGCCGAATTCGTCGCCGTAATCAAGAAAAGAGCCGGCAGGGTGCCAACTGCGCGTCACTGGTTCGGCTATGTTGCAGTCTGGACCGTGGCGCTCGTCGCTAACCAGGAAAAGACCCTGGACGCAGTCAAACTGGCCAAGGCGCTCGAAGGATTCAAGCTGCCGCCCGAAGTTGGATTGATGCCCGACACGCCCTTCTATCGTGCTGGCGACCATCAGCTCATGCCGAACCTGTATGTCGGACACGCCGTCGAAAAAGGCTCCGCTCCCGAAGATCTGTTTCATGTGGACTCCGTGGTCAAGGGCTCCGAGGCGGCATTGCCGGTCTCGCAGACAGGCTGCACCATGAAATGGTCCTAGACGCCAACCGGGCTATGCTGTCCGCAGCGATAGGCGACGACTGGCTTGGATGCGGGTCTTGCAGCACCGCACGCGGCGAATAAGAAGAAATCGCCGAATCATATTTTGCAGTCCGCCAGACCAAACTGGCGAACTGTATCGGCGAGGGCAACATGACCGAACTCATCCTTTTCAACGTCTTCAATGGCATCATCATCGGCGCATTCTATGCGCTGATGGCGCTCGGCTTGTCCTTGATTCTCAACCTGAGCGGGGTCATCAACTTCGCCCACGGCGGCTTCCTTGCGATGGGTGCCTATCTGGCCTACACGTTGTTCCCATACACAGGTTTCTGGCTAGCTTTGCTGATCGCTCCGGTGCTAACCGCAATACTTGGCCTGGTTACAGAACGCGTGCTGATTCGCCGGCTGTATGGGCGCGACCCCTTGTACAGCTTGCTGCTGACATTCGGACTGGCTTTCATACTGCAGGACGGCACGCGCTATATCTGGGGGCCACAGACACTTCCTTACGAGATACCTGCCGCGCTGACCACGCCGCTGAATGCGACCCTGTTTTTCCTGACAGGCTATCGGCTGCTGATGCTGCTGCTGGTGATCGGCGTGGTGATCGGCCTGTTCCTGATCCTTAACCACACGCGGCTCGGCATACGGATCCGTGCCGGCACTTCCGACCTTGACATGGTGTCCGCACTTGGAGTCAACGTGCGGATACTGCGCAACCTGAACTTCGGTCTCGGCATCTATTTGGCCGGACTGGCCGGCGTGCTTGCCGCCGGCATGCTCGGCCTGCAACCGACAATCGGCGATTCGCTCATCATGCCAAGCTTCGTCGCCATCATTGTCGGCGGCCTCGGTAGCCTTCCCGGCACACTGCTGGGTGGGATTTTGATCGGTGTCGCATCGAGCGTCACCTCCGTATTCTTTCCCTCGGCAACCGAAGCGGTGATATATGTGATGATGGCCCTCGTACTGTTGTTGCGCCCGCGCGGCTTGCTGGGAGAAGAAGGGAGGATACGGTGAACAGCCGCTACAACCTGGCAAGCGATCTGGCGATCTGGGCCGTGTTGCTCAGCATGCCCTTCTGGATGAGCTCGATTGGCGGATATCCTGCATTGGGCAGCCGTGTCCTGGTCATGGGGCTGGCGGCCATGTCGCTCAACTTCCTGCTGGGATTTACCGGCGTCTTGTCCTTCGGACACGCAGCCTATTTTGGTCTGGGCGCGTACGGCGTAGGCATGACAATCAGATACCTGACACCTAGCACTCCTCTCGGCATCCTGATCGGAATAGCGGTGGGCACCGCAGCAGCGGCCGTCGTTGGCGCACTGATTGTCAAATTGCGTGGCGTCTATTTCGCCATGGCGACGATCGCCTTCGGACAAGTTTTTTACTTCATCGCCTTCCGCTGGAATACCGTCACCGGCGGTGATGACGGCCTCTCCGGCTGGCACCGTATACCGATTAACCTGGGATTTGGCACGATCGACATTCTGGGCAATGACAAAATATTCTATTACTTCGTACTGATTTGTTTTGCCGTCGCAGTCGCCATCATGGCTGCACTGCTTCGCTCGCCGTTTGGCCGCACGCTGCTGGCCATCCGCGAAAATGAACGCCGCGCACAATTCCTGGGTATTCCGATAGCGTCGCACATCTGGCTGTCGTTCGTGATTTCGTGCCTGTTCGTGAGCCTGGCGGGCACACTCTACGCCTTGCTCAACAATTTCGCCGACCCGCACGGCTTACACTGGAATCAGTCGGGCGATTTCGTTATCATGACGGTGCTCGGCGGCATGCGCTCGTTTTGGGGGCCGTTGATTGGCGCCGCGATTTTCGTCGTCTTGCAAGACTATATTTCCAGCCACACAGAGAACTGGATGTCATTTATTGGCCTGCTTTTCATTTTGGTCGTCCTGTTTTTCCCACGTGGCGTCCTCGGCCTTTTTCATAAAAAAGAGGACTCATGAGCTTACTGACCGTCGAAAACGTCTCCTGTTATTTCGGCAGCCTGCGGGCGGTCAATGAGGTCTCGATGATTATCGAGCCGGGCGAGCTGCGGGCTGTCATCGGCCCGAATGGCGCCGGAAAGACGACTTTCTTCAATCTGATCAGCGGCTTTTTCCCTCCTACAGTCGGGCGCATCTTGTTTGACGGGCAGGATATTACGGGCATGCCGCCTCATCGCCGGGTAAAGATGGGCATGGCGCGGACTTTTCAGATTACCGAGGTATTTCCTGAATTATCGGTGCGCGACAATCTGCGCATCCCGGTAGAAATTGAAGCTGGCTATCGCCTGAGCCCATGGCTATCGCGCACCGGGAAGGCAACAGTACGGGGACGCGTCGACGAACTGATCGCCATGAGCAGCCTTGCCGCCAAGGACAGAAAGCTAGTCGGCGAGTTATCTCCGGGCGACCAGCGCACCGTCGAGATCGCCATGTCGCTCGCACTTCGCCCACGCCTGTTACTGCTTGACGAACCGACCGCCGGCATGGGGGACCAGGAAACTTACGATATCACTCAACTGATACACCATCTGCACGAAGAGCTGGCACTGACGATGGTGATTATCGAGCACGACATGCGTGTCATTTTCCGGCTGGCCCAGCACATCATGGTACTCGCCGAAGGAAGTGTACTGGTTGAAGGCACGCCCGCCGAAATCGCTGCAAATGAAAATGTACAGGCAGCCTATTTGGGGAAAACCAAATGAATGTCGTGGAAGCCCAGGGACTGCACACGTTTTATGGCAAGAGTCATATCCTGCACTCGGTGTCGCTGCACGTACGCGAGGGGGAAATCGTTGCACTTCTGGGACGTAACGGCGCGGGAAAAACAACCACGCTGCGCAGCCTGATGGGCTTGACGCGCGCTCGCGAAGGCGTGGTACATATCATGGGTAAGGTAACTACCGCATGGTCGCCCTACCGCATCGCTGCGCTTGGTGTCGGATATGTACCTGAAGGACGGCGCGTGTTCCAGAATTTGAGCGTCGAAGAAAATCTCAAGGTACCGCTTGCAGGCTCCGGACCGTGGACGCTGGAACGCGTCTACAAGTTGTTTCCCCGCCTGAAGGAGCGTTGCATGAACAAAGGCCGCCAACTGTCCGGCGGCGAACAAGAAATGCTGGCAATTGCACGCGCACTCATGCTCAATCCCAAACTCCTGCTGTTAGATGAACCGTCGCAAGGCCTGGCGCCGCTTCTCGTGCAAGAAGTATTTGAAGTGATTGCGGCGATGCGCCGCGAGGGTATTTCTGTGCTGCTGGTCGAACAGAATGTACGCGCCGCAGTCGAGATTGCCGATAGCGCCTGTGTGCTCGACGATGGCCGCGTGGTTTTCCAGGGAGCCGTCAAGGAGTTTGCCAGCGATGAAGCGCGAATGCGCTCGCTGGCTGGGGCGAGTGTTGAAAACTGGGAGGATGATGCCGCATAGTCGCCGGCACACTTGAAATCAAACCGGCAACTGGGTAGTAGAAAGAACTTCCTTGAGCACCATAAATGTACGGATTTGCCTTACGCCCGGTAAATACAGCAACTGCTCTGCGTGCAGGCGATTGTAACTATCGTTGTCCCTTGTGCGTACAAGCATGAAGTAGTCGAACTCGCCGGTGACAACATGGCATTCGAGACAGCCGGCTACCTTTTGCACTGCTTTTTCGAAATCGGCAAACGATTCCGGCGTTGATCTATCCAGCACGACGCCGATCATCACCAACGTACCGGCATCAAGGGCGCGCGGGTTGAGCAACGCCACAATTCCCTTGATCAGTCCCAACTCCTTGAGACGCTCAACGCGCCGCAAGCATGCAGGCGCACTCATATTCACTTTTGCCGCAAGCGCCACATTCGATATGGATGCATCGCGCTGAAGTATTTTAAGGATGGCGCGGTCGGTGCGATCCAGGGCTTCGCCAACCGCATCAGGCGGCAACTTCTCTGTACGAAATTTTATTGCTTTCATATTATTAATTTCAAAATAAAAGATATACATATTAATAAAATTCGTCTTTTAAGTTCGATTTACCGGTGAAATTTGCAACCATGTTTCACCGCTTTAATTCTAATATGGATGCGATCTCGGCATCGATGAAATCTGGATTCAGACACGCCGGTTTTCTTTGCCAGTTTTGATGCACGGATACGCACCCTAACCCCAGGAGCCGCTCCCATGAACCTGAAGAAATTTCCCCGTCACTCCCTGACTTTCGGTCCCACGCCGATCCAGCCGCTCAAACGGCTCAGCGCCCATCTCGGCGGAAAAGTAGATTTGTATGCGAAACGCGAAGACTGCAACAGCGGCCTGGCCTTCGGCGGCAACAAGACACGCAAACTCGAATACCTCATTCCTGAAGCACTGGAAGGTGGCTATGACACGCTGGTTTCCATTGGCGGCATCCAGTCCAATCAGACGCGCCAGGTAGCCGCAGTGGCGGCACACCTCGGACTTAAATGTGTCCTGGTGCAGGAGAACTGGGTGAACTACTCGGATGCTGTCTACGACCGGGTCGGCAACATCGAAATGTCGCGCATCATGGGCGCCGACGTGCGGCTCGACAGCGCCGGATTTGATATCGGCATCCGGCAAAGCTGGGAACAAGCCATGGAAGATGTGCGCAAAGCCGGCGGCAAGCCATTTCCGATTCCGGCGGGTTGCTCCGAGCACCCGCGCGGCGGACTGGGATTCGTCGGCTTTGCCGAAGAAGTCCGGCAACAGGAAGCCGAGCTGGGTTTCAAATTCGATTACATCGTGACCTGCTCGGTGACCGGCAGCACGCAAGCCGGCATGTTGGTGGGTTTTGCGGCAGATGGCCGTGCAGACAAGGTCATCGGCATCGACGCCTCGGCCAAACCACAACAGACCTTCGATCAGATTCTGCGCATCGCCAAAAATACTGCCGGGCTGGTCGAACTCGACCGTGACATCACCGCCAGGGACGTAATTCTGGATACACGCTTTGGTGGTCCCGAATATGGTTTGCCGAACGACGGCACGCTAGAAGCAATCCGCCTTTGCGCCCGCCTGGAGGGAATGCTGACCGATCCGGTCTACGAGGGTAAATCAATGCACGGGATGATCGAGAAGGTCAGGCTGGGTGAATTCCCGCAAGGCGCCAAGGTCCTGTACGCGCATCTGGGTGGCGTGCCGGCGCTGAACGCCTATAGCTTCTTGTTCCGCAACGGATAAAGAGCGCTACTCCCCCGCTACTCTCTACAATCCATTCCAAAAGAGTAGCGGAATCGGCGTCACTGACTCACTTGGCGCCAGCAGCGATGCTGAAGGCTTGACGGCCTTCTTGCCTATCACTTTTCTCGATGCGGCAACCGCCAGTCGGGTCGAACGAAGTGGCAGGTATACCCCGCAGGGATACGCAGCAAATAGTCCTGATGCTCGGGTTCTGCCTCCCAGAATGGCCCCGCCGGCGCAACTTCGGTCACCACTTTTCCTGGCCACAGGCCAGAGGCATCGACATCGGCAATGGTGTCTTCCGCAGTCTGCTTCTGCTGTTCGCCGGTGTAGAAAATGGCGGAGCGATAACTTGTCCCGATATCGTTGCCCTGGCGATTCGTTGTGCTGGGATCGTGTATCTGGAAGAAGAATTCCAATAGTTTGCGGTAGCTGATGACCTGCGGATCGAAAGTCACTTCGATAGCTTCAGCATGTGTGCCGTGATGGCGATAAGTGGCATTGGCGACATCACCGCCGCTATATCCGACCCGCGTGGCGAGTATGCCCGGATAACTGCGCAGCAGGTCCTGTACGCCCCAGAAACAGCCTCCTGCAAGAATGGCTTTTTCGCTTACTGTTGTCATTGTCGTTTCCTTTTTTCAAAATAACGCATTGCTTGCATTTGATAGCAACATTTTATAGCTGCATCTTACTCTTTTGCGACCAATTCTTGCGCCCGCCCAGTCCTTGCGTTGATCCGTACCAGTTGCGCCGCCTGGTAGGCGGCAACGGAATCATTGAACAGACAGCGGATCAAGGGATCGTCGACAATATCCGCAGAGGCAAGCTCGGCATCCCATTGGCATCGAAGGTATGGTCGTTGATCCTGACATACATCGAAGTCAATGACTCCCCCAGCGCCAGCGCGGCATAGCATTTGGCGAGCGAGACCTCGGTAGTCCAGGACAAGGGTTCGTCGGTAGGACCGACGAGCTCGATACTGTCGCCATCGGTACGATAGTGGAAATGCGTAGCGTCGCCGGCATTACCGTACAGCGTCAACTGCCACAGCCGCGGCTGCCGGAAAAAGCTATCGTCGGGTAATTCCATGTCGCGGTATTTTTCCGGCAAACCCGTGCGGCAGAACTTCATCACCAACTCAGTTTGCTCGACGCTTAACGGCGCAAAACGTCCAGCAATTTCAGCCGTGGCGGGTGGTTTGAGATTGGGCCAGTACTGATAATCGACGTCCTGGTCGCCAACCGGGATAACCCAGCTGAGCGGCGCTGCCGGTTCCAGCGACGTCTGGTCCAATACCACCGAGACCGATGGATTCAGCCTGAGTACGCGTGTCGTCGGCAAGGCCGTCTCGATTTCTTGCTGGAATTGCCGGTAGGTGACCGGAAATAACGCGTGGTTGTACCAGGACCAGGGTTCCTGTACGAACTGGCAGGAGTTGGGCACCACGTACCTGGGATTTAACGCCCTCAACTGCCCTATCCATTCTTCCGGTAATTCGACGGCGCCGGAGACCGCGCGGGATGGCGCTATCACATCGATTTCGTGCATGGTCTGAAAGGGCCACAGCACCATGTCCCAAGGGGCAAAGCCGGCCAGCTCAGACAACGTAGAAGGATCAATCCATGAGTCGACCAAGTTCAGAATGTTCAGGCCGGCCGCCTTGACGTGGAACATGGAATCGACATCGGCATCGAGGGCTTTTCTGGGAATGACCTCAATTGCGCCGATTTGCACGGGCATGTCGATTTTCAGGCTATGCACATGCTCGAAACCCAACGCACGGATCATCGAGAATAATTGTTCGAAGATGCAATACAGATAGATCGGCGTCTGGCGATCCAGGAAATCCAGGCTTTCCAGCGAGCAGTGGTCATCATGGAAGTGTGAAATAAAAACGGCGTCCAGCTTAAGCTGACGCACTTGCTCGTGATCAAAGCTGACTTCAGGGAAGGCATGGCAATTCCTGCTGAATGGATTTTCAACGATGGGATCGAATGCGATCATCGTATCGTCGCACTCAAACAAGTAGCCGGCGTGCAGGATTCGGGAGATTTTCAGAGGCAAATGGATGAGTTCGGTGAGGTGTGAAACGTACTGGACTATCGACTGGCTCTGGAAATGATCGGCAGCGCCATCTTGTATTTCATCCGCTCCGACGCGAAGCTGAAACAGAGGCGCCTGATCTCAGTACCTTTGCCAGGCGTACCAGGATAAAGCGCTTCAGAAAAATGAAGGAACGATTCCCATATCGGCAACACGACCCAGCGTTTCCCGCTGAGTCGATTTAGTCTGGTTAGACTTTGCGCCAATGGCTGGGGATTTTTTTATCATGCAACTCTGGAACGCGGGCCGCGTGCAGCGGATTGTTTGCATGATTTTTCTTTGCCCAGATAATGGCGCCTTCCTGCGTCGTTGCCGTGTGAATTGGCGTGCTGCTATGAGCAGGTTCGACGATAAAATGTCCAGATGCATCCTGGCTAATAAAAAGACTTTTGGTCATTCGCGTCTCCTAGATATGAAAATTCATCGAATCCATCAGAACATCGCCAGCAGTCCTAATGTTGCAAGCAAAATTCATTGTACTCGCCATCAGTTGGAAACATGGCCAACGACTTTCTGGCGACATTCAACTTCCCCGCATAACACAACTATTCGATCATTCTCGCAATCTAGTCCGTCAGCTATTGACCGCCTGCCCAAATTTAGTTATTTCGTCCTGCCGGCATCACGCACTCTGAACTGCAGCCGTAGAAATTCCCGATGGGGTTGGGTCTCGCATGACCCTGCAAGACCGCCTCGGTCACAAA
Source organism: Collimonas arenae (assembly GCF_000786695.1). Classification (NCBI taxonomy): domain Bacteria; kingdom Pseudomonadati; phylum Pseudomonadota; class Betaproteobacteria; order Burkholderiales; family Oxalobacteraceae; genus Collimonas; species Collimonas arenae. The sequence continues at coordinate 3,327,616 of NZ_CP009962.1, forward strand.
GTTGGCATATTTCCTACAATTTAGATTGAAGTTTTATCTAGTGTTCTCAAATTCTGAATTACAATAAAATTACCTTGAGACAATATAAGCAATCATAATTTCGTGGAGCCGCTATAGCACGCGGCGAAAACTAGCGAGACATCCATTATTTCCGGCTACGGCGATCGGGTTTCGGCGGCATTTCTTTTTCGACCGCTCCCCGCACCTCGAATCTGACTTGATCAAGCACTGTTTGCTTTTCGTCCAATAACTCCAGCACATGCCGGCCCGGCCAGGGCATCCAGTCTAGGGCAAGCTGCTGGTTTTGCGCCGAGATTGGCTGGCTCGTTTTCTTGCCGGCTTTGGTTTGCGCCACCGGCTTCAGCAGCCTGCCATCAAGCCGCCAGGAGCCGCTGGAGATACCACCGGCTTCGAAACGTATGCGCTGGTGCTCGGGTGGGATATCCGGATCGAGCGCCACCAGCATGCCTGGCGTCGGGTAGCGTATCGCTATGCCGATATCGTCGGACTTCGCGGTTCTGATAACGGCCTGCTCCGTTCCTGCTAAAAAATATTCCTGGCGCGGCGCTTCAGCCTTGTCTTCGTAGCGGATCGCCTGTTCGATCACGCCGTCCGGCTTTTGCGGAATGTGTTGCCGCAGCTGGTCGCGGCTGTGCAGGTATTGCATGACCTCTTGCCAGATCGGCGCGGCGCCGGTGACGCCAGAGACATCCCACATCGGCAAGCCGGAGGCGTTGCCGACCCAGACGCCGACCGTGTAACGGTCCGAATAACCGACAGCCCAGTTGTCGCGCATGTCTTTCGAGGTGCCGGTCTTGACCGCGGTCCAGACCCTGGTCGAGAGTGCGTTCTCAAGACCGAAGGTGCGGCTGCGGGCGCTGCGGTCGGAGAGAATGTTGCCGATGATGAAGGTGGCGCCCGCGTCCATCGCCTTGCTCATTTTTACCGGCGGGTCGCTAAGCGCAGTCCGTATACCGCTGTAGCGTCCTTGATTGGCCAATGCGCGGTAGGCATTGGTCAGCGCCAGCAAGCTGATATCGGCGCTGCCCAATGCCAGGCTGTAGCCGTAATAATCGCCCGATTCGCGTAGCTGGAAACCGAGCTGTTGCAGGCGTTCGAAAAAAGCGGTCGGCGTTACCGTCACCAGGGTGCGCACCGCTGGGATATTTAGCGATGAGCCCAGCGCCGTGCGCACGCTGACCAAGCCTTTGAACTGTTTGTCGTAGTTTTGCGGGATATACAGGCCGCTGGCGGTCGGCAGGTTGATTGCCGCATCGTTGAGCAGCGACGCCGCCGTCATCCATCTTTTTTCGATTGCAAGTTCGTACAGGAAGGGTTTCAAGGTCGACCCGGCTTGGCGCAGGGCCAGCACGCCATCGACATCGGCGGCGCGAGAAAACGTTGCGCTGGAACCAACCCACGCCAGCACGTCGCCGCTAGCGTTGTCGATGGCGATGATGGCGCCATCCTGGATGTTGCGATCGGTCAGCGCCGCCAGTTGCCGCTGCAAGGCATCGGTGGCGAAGCGCTGCACGCCGGCATCCAGCGTCGAGCGCAGCGATTGCCCCGGTGTGCGCAGCAGCCTGCGTGCCAGATGCGGCGCCAGCTGTGGCGCAGTGGTGGTGACAATGACTTCGGAATTCGATCCGGTACGCGCCAGGGCCAGCAAGGCAAAGCTTTCCAGGTCCTTGCACTCCTGGCTGGCATGCTGCTCTTGCAGGATGCGGCAGGCGCGCTCGGTGACCCGGGCCGGCGTCGCATTCGGACCGCGGATCAACGCCACGGCAATGGCCGCCTCGCGCTGGCTCAAACCGCTTGGATGCTTGCCGAACAAGACCCGCGACAAGGCATGTATGCCCACCAGCTCGCCGCGAAAACTAACCAGGTTGAGATAGGCCTCAAGGATCTGATCCTTGCGCCAGTTACGCTCCAACAGCTGCGCCACCATCACCTGCGACAGTTTCTGGCTGAACGAACGCGGCGAGGTGCGGCGTCGCAGATCGTCATCCAGCAAACCTGCGAGTTGCATGGTGATGGTCGAAGCGCCGCGCGTCCGGCTGTTCCACAAATTACCCCATGCGGCAGCGGCCACCGCGTTCCAGTCGACGCCGCTATGCTGGTAGAAGCGCCGGTCTTCGGATGCCACCAAAGCGTTGCGCAAAGCCGGAGAAACATCCTCCAGCGCCACCCACGATAAACGGCGCTCGTGCGGATTCAGGCGAATTTCCTGCAGAAGCTGGCCTTTGCGGTCATACAGGCTCGCTTCCGAAGAGCGGAACTCTTGCTGCACATCGGCGAATTTTTGCAGCGCATGCGCCTGATTGGTGCTGAAGGCCAGCAGCATAACCACCGTCAACGACCAACGCTTCAAGTGCTGCCGGTAACCCTGCCCCTCTGGCGATACAGCGTTCTTGTCGTGATCGCCGATATCGCCGAAAATCGCGTTTTGGTTCAAACTCACTTCACCATCCATTTCGGATTAGGCATCTCGCCAAACATTTCCGGCGCATACATCGCCTCTACCCGGGTTGGCGGCAGGCTGAACTCACCCGGATTATTGAGACGGAAGGTATAGGTCATGGTGAATTTACCCTTAGGCACATACTCGTAGTAACTACGGAACGCTTCGAAGCTGCGCTCTTCGTAGGCCAGCCATGCGCTGCCGCTTGGCCGCTCGCCGGTGGTTGCAATCGCCGAATCGCGGCCCAGGCCCGAGCCCAGCAAGGTAGCGCCGGCCGGAATCGGATCGGTGGCGACTACCCATGTCATGTCGGTCTGCGCGTCGATCTCCAGATCGATACGGAAGATATCGCCGCGGCTGTATTTGCCTTTTTCCTTTTGCTCGACCGGAACGATGCTCTTGGTGATCCGGTAACCGCTTGAGAACGGCTTTTTCAGCGTCACCGCCGCCAGGCTTTGCACGGTAATCCACGGCGCACCGCTGCCAGCGTGGTTCAGTTTCAGGTCCGCAGGCGCCTTGGTGGCTGGCCACGGCAGTTGCAGCTTGCCGCCTTCGGTTGTAACGGCGCTTGCGGCCGCTGGCCAGTTGAAGCTTTGGCTGCCAACCACGGTTGCGCCCTGCTCCAGCGACACCTTGGTCACGCCGGCGACTTTTTCAGCTTCGAATTTCTGACCGAATTTTTGCAAGGCAAGGCTACCCCACACGTTGGCGGTGGTGGTTGCCCAGTGACCGCGCACCTGCCGCTGAATGGCGCCATTGATCAATTTCGGCATATCTTCTTTCCATGCCGGGTTGTCCAGCATGGTCAGCACCAGCCTGTTGGCATTGACATCGGCACTGGCCATCAGCCACCACCAATAGTCGTCGGTCTCAGTCGAAAAGCCCATACGCGTACTTTGGTAATTCAGGCGAGCACGGATAATCTGGTCTGCTTCTGCCAGGCGTTTGGCGCGCTCGGGAATGCTGGACACGCGTTGCAAGATATTGATCCAGTCCAGCACCGCCGAAGTCGGCCACAGGTTCGGTGACAACTGGATCGAGTCCAGCATTGCCGGCCGTACCCGGTCATAGCGTGACAAGGCTTCCAGCGCCGCCAGCTTGCGCACGTCCAGATCTTTCTTGGGCGACCAGAAATCGCGCGTGATCTTGCCTTCGACAAAAGCCGCCAGGCCATCCAGCATCTTGTCGCGGCTTTGCTGCGGAATCGCAAAGCCGGATTCTTGCGTGATCGCCAGCAAATACGCGGTCAAGGTATCGCTGCCGCGCCGCGCGTTGCTTTCGGTCGGCGGATAGTAGTAAGCCAGGCCGTCGCTGTCCAGATAGGTTGGCAGGTCGTTTGCCACCTTTTGCCATGCCACGTCGTCGCGCAAGCCGATTGCACGCGAAGTCTTTTGCTCCAGGCAGGAAAATGGATAATTGACAAAATAACGGCGCAATCCTTCGCTATTACCAGCCAGCGAAGGCGACAACGACACTGCCAGCCCGCCGCGCCCCGGCAGGCCATCGGCCGGTGGCGCCACCGACATGCTGAACGGCTTATCGAGCTGGAACATGGTCGCCTGCTGCACCGTCACTGGCACTGCGGGCACTACCCGCTGGGTGAACTTGATGGCGTCCTTGACCTTGGGGCCGCCTTGTTCCTGGGCGTTGATTTCCCATACCAGCTGCGGCGCATCCGGCGGCACGGTCACCGCCCACACCAGCTCGCGCGACTCGCCAGCCGGGATGCTGATGTCTTTGGCTGGTAATGGCGCTGTCAGGCCTGCTGCCTGGGCGGTAGCATTGACTTGCATCACACGCGTGGTGGTATTGCGCACCGTGACCATGGCGCTGAAATCATCGCCTTCACGCACCAACGGCGGCAGACCGGAAATCAGCTGCAAATCCTGGGTAGAACGGATACTCACCGCGCCGGTGCCGAACAGGCTGTCGCCGCTTTGCGCCACTGCGACTATCTTGAAGCTGGTCAATGCGTCGTTCAACGGCACGTCAACCTGCGCCCGGCCATTGGCATCCAGCACAATGGCAGGTTTCCACAGCAACAAGGTATCGAACAGTTCACGCGTCGGCGATTTACCGCCGCCGCCGCCGGCAGGGATCGCCTTGCGGCCGTAATGGCGCTTGCCGACTACCTGCATCTGCGCGGTCGAGGTTTCTACGCCGTAGCTGCGACGCTGCAGCATCGCCTGCAGCAAATCCCAGCTCTTGTTGGGTTCCAGCTCCAGCAAGGCTTCATCCACCGCCGCCAGGGCGATTTCAGCGCCGGCCGCCGGCTTGCCGTTCGGCAGGTTGACCTGGATATTCACCTTGGCGGTCGTGCGGATCGCGTAACTAGGCTGGTCAGCCTTGACCGTCACCGCCAGCTGATTGGCTGCCGCGCCGACCGAGATTTCAGCAATGCCGAACTTGTAGGCCGGTTTGGCAAGATCGACGGTCGCGCTTGGCGCCTGGTATTCCTTGAACTCATGCCACCAGTTCAACGGCTCTTTCCAGCCCCAGGTAAAAAAGGAATACCAAGGCACGTCGCGCATGCGGCCGCGCACCGCCAGCACCGAGACAAACACGTTCGGCGCATAGCCGGCCTTGACTGGCAGGCTGAAGGTCGGATCCTGGCCGTTCAGTTGCAGCACCTGGGTTTCAATCACGCCTTCGCGCTCTACCGCGACCAGCACGGTCGCATAACGGAACGGCATGCGCACCTGGAACTTGGCGGTTTCGCCGGGTTGATAATTCTTTTTCTCCGGCAAGATATCGATGCGGTCCTGGTTCTCGCCATCGAACCAGAGTTCTCCCTGTTTGGTCACCCACACCGAGCTGGTGGCGAGCGAGATCTTGCCGCTATCGTCCTTGCCCTTGGCCGTCAGTTCGATGTTGCCCGGTTCCGACAGTTCCACGGTACAGATCATCAGGCCGCGAGCGTCAGTCTTGCCGGAACAGAGTGAACCGAGATCGCTGCCGGTAGTGGTGTTCTCATAGGCGTAGAAACCGCCCACCATACGCTTGCGATACGAGTTGGTGCGTTTGGAAGAACCGCTAATGTCAATCGATACGCCGCTTTGCGGCTGGCCTGCTGCGTTCAGGGCGACCGCGGTCAAAGTCAGTTTTTTCTTCACGGAGACCCACTCCCCCGCTTTCAGACCAACCACCACCGCTGCTGGCCATATCGGCGTGACGCTTGAGACAGTCTGAATTTCGCCGTTCGGATCGGCAAAGGTCATTTCCGTCAGCAGTTCCTTCGGCGCTGTAATGGCCGGCAAATCCTTCACCACCGTCTTGCCGCCGCCGTTCTTGTCTAGCGTCACCGGCAATTTATCGGCAACGATTTTCTGGTCGTCCGCCGCATTGTCTTCATCGTTCCTGGCTGCCGAAAAGGAATAGCCGTCGTAGGCAGAGAAGCTGACGCCTTTGCTGCGCAACAGGCTGGTGACATGCACCGACTGGCCAGACGCACCGCCACCGTTCAGGTAGTTCAACTGCACATCCAGCGGCACTTCTTTCGGTGCGATCAGGCTCTTCGGCGGCGTGATCCGGCCCTGCAACAAGGGCAGGCGGAACTCTTCAACCCGGAAACCGCCGGTGCTATAACTGCGGCGGCCGCCGTTGTTATCATCCTGATCACCGCTGTCATTGCCATTGTCGCCTTCGGCACTCGCATTGCTATTGTCGACGACGCTCTTTACCGTTCCGCTGTCGAGCATCACTTCATAGCTGCCTAGCTTGGCTTCCTTGGGTATCGCGAATACGGTTTCGGCATTCTTCTGGCCGCGCCAGGTCAGTGCAAACTGGTATTCCTGGCCGCTGCCCTGATGGACGATGCGTACCCGGGTAGGCAATTTGTCTTTCGCCAGCAAGCCGAAACCCTGCATGGTTTCGGTACGGATCACATGTTTCATCGACACCGTTTCGCCGGCACGGAACAAAGTACGGTCAAATACTGTGTGTGCGCGTACGGTGGAGGCCTTGTCTGTATCCGTCGGCAAATTGAAGCGCCATGATTCGATGCCGTTGTTCCAGGAGGTCAGCGCAAAAGCCATGTCGGGCCGGCCTTTTTCATCGGTCTTGCGGGCGCTGACAAAGAATCCGGAGATTTGTCCGGATTCAGATTGCTCGCCATTGCGGCAAATATCATCCGGAAACTCCGGCACCATGACGATCCCGGTTTTATCCGTCTTGCCGCGCCACAGCTCGGTGCCGCGGCAATCGGAAATGCGCACGTCGGCGTCGCTGACCGGCTTGGCGTTGTCCAGCGTGGTGACCCACACCGCGCCATTCTGGCGGCCGATCTTGACGTGTACCGAAAGGTTGGTCACCAGCGCGCTGGTCCTCACAAACATCGGCGCGGCTTTACCTAGCAAGGCGGCGCCAAGCTTTTGCGATTCCAGCTCGACCACGTAGAAACCCGGATCCTTGAGCGGGATACCGATCACTTCGAACGGCCGGATGCCATCCTTGGTTTCCGGCGACGGCGGCAGCGCCAGGGTCTTTACCCCGGCTTGCTTGGCCAGGATGCCGATGCTGCGGGTTTCGACCGGCTGCTTGTTGATGGTGATGGTGCTTTCGTGATAGCGATTGAGCTTGGTCAGCCAGGCAATGATGCTCTGGTCGTCGGTGACTTTCAGGTTGCTGACATTGCCGGGATGGATCTTGCCATCGGCGCTGCGCGCAATCATGCCGGCCTCGACGCTGCGCAGGGTCACCGGTAACGTGGCGTCGGCGTTAAGCTCGATGATGCCGAATGGCGCGGAAGGAAATTTAGCCAGCGGCGGATAATCCGCCATGCGGGTCTTCATAGGGAATGCAGCGGCATTTGATAAGGGACGGCCGCTTTCGTCCTTGAAGTCTCTTGGCAATTCGATGCTGAGTTCCGATTTCTCGGCGAAAGGCGGATTGAAGGTCAGCCGCGTCACCGTATCGTCGGTGTCGTTTTTTTCAAAGAACGGCTTCAGTTTGCCGTTGGCGGCGTTCACGATGACATTTTCCGCCAGCTTGCGTGGCACCGGCGAGGTGAACAATACGCGCAGCGGCAGAATCGGCGCGCAGGCCGCATTCGCATTCTCGCGCTCGCAGCTGAAACTGGCCGTAAAGGTTGGCCGCACCTTGAACTTGAACACTTGTGGCTGGCGGGTGGCGACGCCCGACGGCGTCATCACGCCCTTGTCCCAGGTCAACTGGACTGCCCCATCGTTGGGCAGGCGCTGTTGGCATTGCAAGGTACTGACGCGCTCTGGATTGATTTTTTCGGCAAAATGATCAAGCAGATCCTTGCGCACCGGGCCGGAGATCATCTTGACCGGAATCCGCTCATGGACGCCTTCGGCTTCGCAATAGACGTGTTGCAAGATACTGTCGCTGGTCGCGGCGCCGTTTTGCACCAGGATGAAAATCTGATCTTCATCGATGCCATCGTCCGACGGCATGACATTGATGACGGCAGGACCGCCGGTATTGAACTGGAACACGGTCTTGCCGGACACCGCAGCACCCGACAACAATTTGAAGCCTGGCTTCAGCGTAAAGCTGCAGCGTGTGCCCGGTCCGACGTCGCGCACGAAATCATAGATCCAGTTGCGCTCGTCGGCCCAACGGCCGCTGCCGGCCTCGGCGCAGTTAATATCGAACGGCATCGGCGCCTTCGGATCGCCGAATTTGACGGCGGCCTCCGAAAAATTGACGCGCACCTGGCGCACCTGTGCGATGTCGCCCTGCGGAGAAAAACTGTTGATGCTACCCGCGGCGGCATACGCCATCTGGCTGAGCAGCAACGCCATGAGCAGCGCGAGGACATGCAGGATATTTCGAGCGCCCCTCGGGAGCTTGCAGGCGAAAAAAAACAGCCCCATAAATTTCATGGCGCTGCCGCTTGGTTCTTTGCGTTCGATCGCTGGTCGCATGGACGTCCTCAGACTAGGAAAACATGACAATGGCGGTTCGCTTGCTTTGGGCTTCGCCGCCATTCTTTTTTTAAAATTCGACTGCGTCAAGCCTGACGCCCCGCCACAAGATTGATCAGCATGAACAGACCGATCGCACCTGCAATGAATGCCCAATACTGCATTTTTATGAAAAATAAGGAATGATCCGGTTTTAAAACCACCTCCGCACCGCTTTGTTTATCAATCAGGATCCTGTTCTTGAGCGGCGAGTTGAATTTATTTCCGACCTGCCAGATCGCGGCTGCGGAAATGAACATTCCGAGTGCAGCACCAAAAGCGACCGGCAAACCGATCTTGTCAAAAACCGTAGTCGTCAATACTACTATCAATGCTGCAATGACGATAACCAATAAGCCCCAACCCTTCCAAATCACGATCATTTTTTCGTCCTGTCTTGAGGCGGATAAAAACCTCTATCCCGAGTAAGCACAACATAAAACCAGCCGCTAAAGGGCTGGTTTCAAAGTTTTGTGCGATTGAATTAATTGCAATTTATTTGTTGCAATTCTACAACTTATTACATGGGATTGCGACAACTAAATTTTCACGATTAGTGGGAGATGATCAGCATTGGCAGGGGTTCAAGTAGATGCGCTCCGTCCGATGCCAGCGATCGCAAATGATCATTATCCCAAGTGGGTGAGCGCGATCCGTTATCGATCCGAATACGGATGTTTGCTGTGACGTTAAAGCCTGTTGTTAGTGTCGCTGTTAAAGCCCGTTATCAAGCAACCTTCCGGCAAAAGCAATAAACGAATTTATGCTCGCTTCCGCCAGGCGGACGATGTGATTCCTTTTCATGCTCCATTTCATGCTTCAATCAATATATCAAAATACATTATGTCTTAATATATAATTTAAATTGACACATTGAAAGGCAAAGGATTATCAACCAATGGAAACGCCCTCTCCCGCTGCGCTCGACGCGCTGCGTCATTCCGCGGCAAAGTGCTGCGCACTCCTCAAGGCCATGGCGCAGGAAGACCGCTTGCTGCTGCTATGCCAGTTGTTCGAAGGGGAGCATAACGTCGGTGAACTGGAAGCCTCGATAGGCCTTCGTCAACCGAGCCTTTCGCAACACCTCGGCGTGCTGCGCGAAGAAGGCTTGGTCAACGCACGCCGTGAGGGTAAATACATGTACTACAGCCTGGCGAGCGCCGAAGTCCTCAGCATTATGCAGACATTGTCGAGCCTCTATTGCGGCAAAACCAAAGGGGGCATGAAATGAGTATCGATCTTGCGCACTTCACGCCGATCGCGGCGCTGGCTGGCGGCCTGCTAATCGGTTTTGCGGCAATGCTGCTCGTGATCGGAAACGGCCGCATCGCTGGCATTAGCGGAATCCTTGGCGGCCTGTTCAACGCACCTCCTGGCGACCGGGTGTGGCGCATCGCGTTTGTGCTTGGGCTGCTCGCTGCACCCTGGCTATTCAAATCTTTCACATCGCTACCCGTCGCAACAATTACGTCATCGCCGCTAACGCTCGTTGCGGCCGGCCTGCTGGTCGGCATCGGCACCCGCTACGCGTCCGGCTGCACCAGCGGCCACGGCGTATGTGGCCTGTCACGCGGCTCAGTCCGTTCGCTTGCCGCCACCGCGACATTCATGGCGACGGGCTTTTGCACAGTCTTCGTCATTCGCCATCTGCTGGAGCTGTGACATGCTGATTCTCAACGCACTACTGGCCGGCATGATATTCGGCATAGGACTGATCGTATCCGGCATGGCCAACCCTGCCAAGGTACTGGGCTTTCTTGATCTGGCCGGGAATTGGGACCCATCGCTAGCGTTCGTTATGACAGGTGCAATCGCGATCAGCTCCATCGGCTTCGCACTTGCACGGCGACTCAAGCAGAGCGCATTCGGGGCGCCAATGTCGTTGCCGACAACGACGCGCATCGACCGCCGCCTGCTCGCCGGAAGCACCCTGTTCGGCGCCGGCTGGGGCCTCGCGGGATTCTGCCCAGGGCCGAGCCTGGTGAGCCTCGGCAGCGGCGAGCCAAAAGCAATATTATTTGTTGTTGCCATGCTCGCCGGCATGATGATTTTCTCTCTGGCCGAACGACGTTCTGTCCACGCTGAAGAAACAGACAAGGCCTCTCAGTAGCGGGCAAAGCTGCCCGCCGCTCAACCTAGCTACCGCGTGACGGCGTTACTTTGTTTCGACTGCGCGCCACCGCCAAGGTTGCTGCCGGCATTCCTCGCCAGACCGCGATAGCCGAGCACGGTAATCAGCGTCAACATCGCCGCCATCACAAAGGCCCAGTGAAAATCGGCCAGGACGAAATGCGCTTCAGGAGCAGCCACATCAGCGTCGCGGAAATAGGCCGCAACCCGCAATGCCAAAGCGCCGAACGCAATGCCCATGCCGATCGTCATTTGCTGCGCCACGCTCCACAAGGTGCTGGCGGAGCTCTTCTGCGCTTCGCCGATATCAGCATAGGCCAGTGTCGCCAGCGTCGAAAATTGCAAGGAACGCGCCAGGCCGTAGATGAACAAGGTGATTAATATCCATGCCAGCGGCGTCGACGGCGTCAGCCAGCTGCAGGCAAATACGAACAGCGCGGCAATCGTCACGTTGGTCACGGCAACGCGACGGAAACCGTAGCACCTGATGATGCGCGTGGTGAACATCTTCATACCCAGATTGCCGAGCGCGCTAGCCAGCAGCAGCAAGCCGGAACGAAATGCCGACAAGCCGAAACCGATCTGGAACAGCAGCGGCAGCAGATACGGCACGGCTTCAATCCCGATGCGGGTGGCCGAACCGGTGATGACCGTGACTGAAAACGTCGGCACCTTCAATGTCGAAAAATCGAGCAAGGGATGTTCGCGCCCCAACGCATGGCGATAGGCAATCACGCCCAGCACAATGCCGGCCGCCACAAAACTCAACGCGACGACAAAATTGGCTTCCATGTGGCTGGCCAGTTCGGTGCCGTACAACAAGGAGGTCAAGGCCGCGCCGCTGAGGACAAAACCCAGCATGTCGAGCGGCCGCCGGTTGTCGCCGCGTTCATTGGGAACGATGGCAATCACCGCGCTCAGGGCCGCTATGCCAAACGGCACATTCATCAGGAATATCCAGTGCCAGGACGCATAGGTGGTGATAAAGCCGCCAATCGAAGGACCGACCACCGGCGCGACGATGGCTGGCCAGGTAATGGTGGAAATCGCCTGCATCAACTTGTCTTTGCTGGTGTTGCGCACCACGATCAGGCGCCCTACCGGCACCATCATCGCGCCGCCTATCCCCTGCAGGATACGGGCCGCGGTGAATTCAAACACGCTGCCGGACAGCCCGCACAGTATCGACGCCAGTGTAAAAATCACGATCGCCGAAGCGAACACGGTGCGCGAACCAACGCGGTCGGCAACCCAGCCGCTGACCGGGATGAAGACCGCCAGCGTCAGCATGTAAGCGGTCATGCCCAGGCTTAATTCATTTGGACCGACATGAAAGTCGCGCGCCATCTGCGGCAATGCCGTCGCAATGATCGTGGTATCCAGATACTCCATGAAAAAGGTGGCGGCGACGATGAACGGCAGCCAGTGCAGACGCGACTTGGCTTGTACTGCTTGCATGAAAACCTCTTCGAAAATAGGCGGGGTGCGTTACGGCTAATCGCTCGAGTATACAAAATATGTTGCGATCACGGGTCGCGCCACTCATGCACACCCAAGCAGTGGTCCAGCCATTTACATGAAGCGCAGCATGACGCACTTGTGACCGCCGCTCAAGCACAGCCAGCCTGGCTTTACATTCAAAAAACCATCTAGTTTTACATTCGAAAATTAAACAGATCTGTCTGTTCTCTGTTACAAAATAAAACGATAAATTACATTGCCACATGGAAATATTTGCTTTACTCTGAATTCCCAACAAGCCTGAATTACTTTTCGAAACATGGTGCATAAGGGCTGCTTTTTCTCTGACCAGGGACAATAAAAAGAGAACCGGCTGCCGCTGTCAATCCTCAAGGGGAAAGCAATATGCCTTGCGTTAGATACAGATCAGCCGTTCCGCTTTTTCCAACATCGTTATTCGACGATGCCGCACGCCTGCCCTGCTTCACCGCATTGCCATCGCCGCCACTGCATGCCGCCGCCGTAACGTTGCGGCCGCCAAGCTGACGGCTACAGTATTCGTCTCGTCGTTCGCATCACGTCACTCCCGGCATCTGGATAGATTGGCCAGTTTGTCCAGCCAGGAGCCTTAGAGGCTGTTGCAAAATTAACCTGGCGTTGTTACGTCGGGGCGGCCATCCGCTCCTAGCCGTACTGCTCGTACTGTCTTCGTCGGCGCGCCTAGCCATCTTGATTTTGCAACAGCCTCTTAGCAAGTAGCGCCTCCTGGAACAAGCAGGCGCACGCCGTCGAAGTTTTCACCAATGTTTTCAACACGCCAGGCAGATGCTGATCTGTCGCCGGGCGCGTGCGCCGTATCCGCAATTTATGCGGATACGGGCAACAAGGAATTTCGCCACAACGCCAGGCCGCATTGACGTTGCGGGAAATTGCGACTTCCCTTGAGAGCCTTACATTTCAGGGGAATGCATTCACTGAGCAGATTCCGCCGACCACCGTCGGCAGGATCACTTTATCCCTAAAAAACCGGAGTAAAGTAATGACATTCAGATCCAACTTTAAAATGCTGGCGCTCGCGGCGATGACGATTGCCGCGTTCGCCACAACCGCTCACGCGGAAACCTGGGCGCCTACCGCGACCAAGGCCACCGCTGTCGCAAGCACGGCGCGAACCGCTGTGACGCATATCTCGGCCATGCAAGCCGGCGCCCTGACTCACGTGGTGGTGGCGCTGAAACTGCGCAACAAAGCGCAACTGGATCAGCTTACCGCCGACCTGATGGCTGGACGCTCGCACAAGACGCTGTCTAGCGAAGACTTCCTGCGCCAGTATGCACCTACCAAGGCGCAAGTCCAGGCCGTGGTCGATCATCTGACGCGTACCGGCTTTACCAACATCACCGTTTCGGCCAACAACCTTCTGGTTAGCGCCAACGGTTCCGCAGGCTCGGTGAAATCGGCATTCAATACCGAACTGCATACCTATAGCGTGAACGGCCGCAGCGCTTACGCCAACGTCAGCGATGCTGCCGTGCCACAAGCACTGGGCGGCATTGTGCTGGCGGTGCATGGCCTGCAAACGGTGCATCTGCATCACACCATGCTGAAGAAAGCGAACGTCAGCACCAACGCCAGGATACAGTCGGTAACCGGTCACAGCCCTACGGATTTTCCGGCCATCTACAATGCAGCCGGCCTGCCTAGCGCGAGCAATGCCACCATCGGCATCATCACCCAGGGCGACCTGACGCAAACCATTGCGGATCTGAACACCTTCACAGCTAACGCCGGCTATCCGCAAACCAATGTCTCCACCGTGGTGATCAATGGCGCCAGCAGCGATACTTCCGGTATCGATGAATGGAACATGGATACGCAAAGCTCGCTGGCAGCGGCAGGCGGCACGATCAAGCAAATGATCTTGTACGCAGCCAACACCTTGAGCGATGCAGACCTGACTTCGGCCTACAACCAGGTGGTGATCGACAACAAGGCGCAAGCCATCAATGTCTCCCTGGGTGAATGCGAAACCGACGCGCAATCGTCGGGTATCACCGCCAGCAACGACCAGATCTTCCAGTCTGCAGTGGCCCAAGGACAAACATTCTCGGTGTCGTCGGGTGACTCTGGCGCCTATGAGTGCGGCACTAGCGCCACAACCCAAAGCTATCCTGCGGTATCGCCGTATGTGATTGCAGTCGGCGGCACACAGGTGAATACAGGTTCGAATAATGCCTGGTCGTCGGAATCCGTCTGGTCTTGCTCGGATTGGCAAAGCTGCCAGCAAAGCGCAAGCGGCGGCGCCGGCGGCGGACCAAGCACTACTGAGCCTGCACCTAGCTGGCAAGTCAGCGCAGGCGTGCTCGGTTCATCTTCCAACCGCGGCGTTCCTGATATCTCACTCGATGCCGATCCATCAAGCGGCGCTTTGGTGCTGATCAATGGTTCCCAGAACCAAATCGGCGGCACCAGCCTGGCAGCACCGTTGTTCACTGGCTTCTGGGCCCGCGTCCAGTCGCAAAACAATAACAGCCTGCCGTTCCCTGCCGCAGCGATCTATCAAAAAGCCGCCGCCAACCCAAGCATGTTCCACGACATCACTTCGGGTAACCAAGGCTATGCTGCTGCACCAGGATGGGACTATGCCAGCGGTTACGGCAGCCTGAACGTCGCCAACTTTGCGTCGGTCATCGGCTCCGGCGGCACAACGCCACCACCACCACCACCAGGCAATGTCCTGAAAAGTGGCGTGCCAGTGACAGGTCTCGGCCTGCCTAGCGGCTCCAGCAAAGTCTTCACCATCGTAGTTCCTGCCGGCCGTACCAGCCTGACGTTCAAGACTTCCGGCGGCAGCGGCGATTGCGATATCTATGCAAGTTTCGGTTCCGCACCGACTACCAGTTCTTATCAAAAGGTATCGGACGGCTCGACAACTTCCGAGTCCATCACCTTCCGCACTCCGAAGGCAGGGACTTACTACCTTCTGCTCAATTCCTATGCGACATTCAGCGGCGTAACGCTGGTTGCCAATGACTGAGCCGGATTGAATTGCAATGGTGTACGGGCATGATACGAGCATCAAGCGAGTATGAAGCGATGCCCTGGTAGAGGAAACGGCGATAGCGCCGTTTCCTCCATCAAATACAATAAATAGCAGAACCAGCGTCAGTTCATCTTGATCCGATAGAGTTTATTTGCTTCCCACCGGCTCCGGACTCAGTTCCAGCACATTCCGCAACTCTTTCCTGGCAGCTTCGAAGGACATGTTGAAATCGTCGCGTGCCTGCAACCTGGCGGCGATGACGGTACCGGCAATCCGTCCTGCCTCGATATCGGAACGATAGTGCACGCCACCAATGACGCGGTTGTTGGCATATTCTGCGGCACGCGCCATGATTTCCGCGCGCTTCTCCGGCACCATGTTGGCCAGCACGATACCCATCAACGTGCCGCCTGTCGCGTGCCCCGAGGGATAAGAGCCGGAATGGGACATCTTGACCACTGGCTTGACCTCGCTGCTATACAGGTATGGGCGCGGGCGCTTCCAGACATCCTTGTATGTATCGACAACGGCGCCTTCCGATGCTTCCACGCGCTCGAAGAATTTCGCAAATGCCGGCAGTTGTTCCCGCTTGAACCTGACGCCCATCACATCGGCAAAACGCCAGATATTTTCTGTCGCATCCGCTTGGGAGCGCGCCACCATTTCCGGTGTGCGCGAAGCTTGCAGGGCGAGAATTTCCCTCAGCTCTTCCTTGGTCTGGAGCGAGTCGTTGGCCGGTGGTGGAGGCAACAGCTTGATCAGGTCGATTTCCCTGGAGGTGATGAAAGGATTTTCTTCTTTCGCCAGCACAGATGCGCTGCAACCGACAAAAGACATGACCAGGAGGGAAGCGATGAACTTGCGCATAAAGAGGACTTTCAGATCAGAAAAGCGAATTGATAGAGAACAATTTGAAATATTCTCAATGTGGATTCGAATGTGGATTCGAATAAACGGGAGAGCAGAGCTCTCCCGATGGTCCGGACTGCAGGATTAGAAATCCAGGGTCACCGACAGCGTTACACTACGTGCAGGGAGCAATGTAAGCAAATCGTCGGGCGACGGATTGGCGGTAGATGCATTTCCCGAAATGCCGGTAATGCTGTGTTTATCAAACAGGTTGTTCACCGCCAGTTGCACTTTCGCTTGCTTGGAAAAGAACGTCGGCTTCTTGATCGTGTAATTAACAAACAGATTGGTCAACACCACCGGGTTGATGACATAGGAGCCGGTCGTAATGCCGTCGTTATACAGTTTGCCAACGCGTTTTGCATATACCGCAGAATTCCAGGTGCCTTTTGCATAAATCAGACCCAGCGTTTCGGTATTTCCCGGTGCGCCCGCAACCCACTTGCCATCCAGGGCGCCGCCGCTGTACTTGGTGGTACCTAAGGTGCCATTGGCATACACGCTAAAACCGTTGCCGAGCAATGCGGTGCCCTCAACTTCGACACCTTGGGTGATTTCGGTTCCGCTGGCTACGCAGATTTGCGTGGTCGGGTCGGCCGGATCAGTATTGCAGGTATAGCTGTTGTCCAGCTTGACATGGTAAATATTGGCGTCAAAAGTGAATTCATCCGATTTCCAGTCCGTGCCAATCTGGAAGGTGCTGGATTTTTGCGCCTTGGGCGGGGTCGCTACTTTTGCATTCGGGGCATCATACACGCTGGTCGGTGGAATCAGGTCGCCAGCGGCGAATTGTGCGTAGGTAGACCAGTTGGGACGCAACATGTAATGGACATCGAGGGTCGGCAAGAAATCGCTATAGTTGACCGAATTGGAAATGCTAGGCAGGCCGCCGGTGATCGAGTTGTTCGACTTGTTGATGGTTCCTCCCAGCGGGCCGACTTTTTTCAAATCCTGCAAATGGTCATAGTCTTGCTTGTAGTGGGAATATTTCAGGCCGGGAGTGATTTTCAGGTCATCGTTGACCTTGAACTCGTACTCGATATAGGGTTGCGCAGTGATTGTCTGGTAGGTTTCGCTGAATCTCGGCGCGGGTGCATCTTGCCAGCCATTCAATTCGTTCGATGAAATTTGATGACGGTCGCTGTTGGCGTATTCAAGCCAGAGGCCGGTGCGCAAAGTGCCCATCGAGGAATCCTGGCTGAAACGCAGCAAATTGCCGGTGGTATGGTAGGAGTTGAACTTGTCAATGCCAGTCTCGGCCGCCGCAGTCATTGCGCTAGACACCGGTGCGCCGCCAATTTTTTGCCGGTTCATATAACCGTAGTTATACAGTTTGTCGTCGACTTTCCAGCCGTTACCCAGATTGGAAGTAATACCGACATATTGGAAATTGGTCGTTACGTCATACAGGTTGTAGCCAAAATAGTTCGATTGCGTCGGATCGTTGCTATTCAAGTAATTGTCGCCGAACTTGGCGATTTGCGCGCGGGTCGGTGCGCCTGCATCAAGCTGGTTGTTCTTTACCTCCATCACGGATGTAAACGCGGTGAACACTGTATTTGGCGTCAAGTTGTATTGGTACTTGGCCGAAAATGCCTTGCGATCCTGATTGTTGTAAGTCTGGTAACCGTCTGACTTCATTTGCTGGGCGTTGATCATCAGGTTTTGATCGCCGTCTTGTCCGAACTGGCCTGTTTCGTGCTCCAGCACCAGCATGCGAGTATCCCAGGTGCCATAGCTTCCTGTAACGCTGGTGCGCTGGTTAGGTTCTAATTCACGTGACAGCAGGTTGAGCGAGCCGCCGAAGGTTGCTTGGCCGATAGTTGCAGCTGAGCCCGGGCTGCGATCAACTACGGCGCCGCCCACCGTCATGTTTGGGAAAAATACGTAAGAGTGATGGCTGACGCCGTTGGTGTCGTTGAATGGAATGCCGTCGAAAGTCACCAGATATTGGCTGTCAGTCAAGCCGCGCACGGTAGTGCCCGCATTGCCCATGCCGACGCCGTTCGGGCTGTAGCTGAACGCACCTGGAGTAATCTGGAACACTTGGCTGAAGTCGGCGACCGGCGAAGTGAAATTGCGTACATAACTATCGCCTACGATGGACTGTGCCGAACGCGCATCGAGCGAGCCCTGCGACAGCGCATTTTTCGTTGCAGTTTCTTTGTAACCCGATACGACTACCGTCGCTACCCCGCTATCGCCTGATGCCGACGCTGCATCGATAGCGCCGGACTGCATGTCCGCGTAAGAAGTGACAGGAATTGCAAGGAAGGTGCAGGTAAAGGCGCCGACGATACATTGCGTCATCGGTTTCAGTCTTGGGCTTTTCATCGCGTACTTTCAGTTAAAGAAATTAAATGCGTCCTGTACTACGGACGCCAGCAAGTTATGATGCCGGGAACAGCGAAAGATCAAACGCGACGAATCTTATTCAGCATTTGTTACAGGAAAAAGACATCAGGAAATTGATGGCTTTTATGTGGTTTTTATTTGAATTTAAGGATTCTTTAACATTTCGAGGAGAAATATATGCATCCTACGTACCCTTGAATACGGATGATTTGCAAGAATCAGCCTCGGCGTGGCGTGCAAGCTGCATTGATATTGAAGCTGGATTTTTGGAAAATTTTTTGAAGAAAGAACAAGAAAAATGTCGGCAATACGCTTGTTGCTCGTGGAAGATGACGTCATGATCGGCGAAAGCCTGGAGCAGGGTTTACGCAAGCAGAAGTATGAAGTTGACTGGGTGCGTGACGGCGTTGCAGCCGAGGCCGCGCTATCAAGGGAAAACTATGCGCTGATATTGCTGGACCTAGGGTTGCCGAGGCTGCAGGGGCTGCATCTGTTGAAAAATTACCGGCAGGCGCAGGGTAAATCGGCCGTACTGATCATTACTGCCAGAGACACACGTAACGACAAGGTCGAAGGTCTTGATGCCGGTGCCGACGACTACCTGATCAAGCCATTTGATCTCGAAGAGCTGTTCGCACGCCTGCGCGCATTGCTGCGGCGCAGCCAGGTTGTACAACCTGCAGAGTTGTCCCATCAGGGCCTGGTCTTGCGTCTTGATACCCACGAGGCCTTATATCAAGGTAACTCCATGCATTTTTCCCTGCGTGAATTCAAGTTGTTGCAGGCATTGCTGGATGTGCCGGGAAAGGTCTTGTCAAGAACTGATCTGGAAGAAAAAATGTACTCCTGGGACGCGGAAATCGAGAGCAATACAGTCGAGGTTTACATCCATTCGCTGAGAAAAAAACTGGGTACCGAATTCATCAAGAACGTGCGCGGCGTGGGCTATAAAGTGGCGAATCCGCTATGAGAGCAAGATTGACGATACGCCAGTATTTATTGCTGTGGATGCTGTCGGGGACGGTCATCGCCTTCATCGTCGCCGGCTTTTCCGTTTACCTGAAAATCCAGCATGAAACAGATGAGCTTTTCGATTATCAGTTGAAACAAATCGTGCGGTCTTTTCCATCGCAGATGTCGCGGCAGAATATTGCTACGCTCGATACGCATCCCGGAAAAAAAATTGTAGTGCAGGTCTGGAACAAGGAAGGCGAGCAGGTCTTCATCACAAACGCAGCGCGTGAATTACCGCGTTACGAGCGTCGAGGCTTCATCGATGTCACCACCCATGGCGAACGTTGGCGCGTTTATAGTGAGGAAAATTCGGGACAGTTGGTGCAGACCGCACAATTGGTCAGGGACAGGGAAACGATACAAGAGAAATTGCTATGGCGTTGCCTGATTCCTATTTTAAGTCTGCTACCGGTGCTGGCGGTATTGATATGGCTGGGGGTAGGCAGAAGCCTGCAGCCGCTACATCGCCTGACCGGATCTCTGCGCCAGCGCTCGGCCGATGATTTGCAGCGCTTGGACAGCCAGGGATATACGCAGGAAATTATTCCTATCGTCGATGCGCTCAATGACTTGTTTGCACGCCTTTATCAGGCCATGCAATTGCAAAAACGATTTGTAGCTGACGCCGCGCATGAGCTGCGCACCCCGCTGGCGGCACTGAAGTTGCAATTGCAGCTGGTCGAAATGGCTGACGACGACGAGGAGCGTTCGGCAGCCATCAAGAAACTGCATGAGCGCTTGAATCGTGCAACCCACCAGGTGCAGCAATTGTTGGCGCTGGCAAGACATGGCGGTGAGAATAGCGCCTCCAACAGGGAGACGGTGAACCTGCAGCGGCTTGCAGCCGGAGTAGTGTCCGACTATGCGCCGCTGGCCGAAAGCAAAAAGATTGATCTTGGCGTAGAGGCGGCGGAACAGGTACTTACCGTGGATGGCAATATAGAATCCATGAGGATAATGCTGGGTAATGTGGTCGGCAACGCGATTCGCTACACGCCTTCGTCCGGCAAAGTGGATGTGCGGGTATTGAGTCTGGACGGACGTCCTTGCCTGCAAGTGGATGATACCGGGGCAGGTATCCCCGAAGAGGAGCGTGAGCGCGTATTCGATCGCTTCTATCGGCGCGAAGTTGCGCAGGAATCCGGCAGCGGCCTGGGATTAGCCATTGTAAAGAATGTCGCGGCTCAGCATGGCGCCCGGGTCAGCCTGCACGACGGGCCACAGGGAAAAGGCCTTAGCGTGCGCCTTGTTTTTTGAAACTGCGGTCGGGCGGCTTTGAATCACCGCCGCACCATATGTCGGACTGCGGGCACCCTGTCGCTCGCTCCGCCCTGCCAACGCCCCTCCTGACCCAGCCAGACGCACAAATAAGCTGCGTATCTTGAAAGCCGCGTTGTACGCCTTCCAATCGCCCGTTCAATCTCCCGTTCAACACTTCAATCGGGCTGGTGCACTCACATCATCGACCACCCGGACCTCGCTTCAGATGACGACGGTGGCGATTTGCACAACAAAGCCACTGCTCAGTACCAGCTAAGTCTTGCTCGTTAAGCTTGCCTGCAATAGATCGCTTTCGCTTTCCCTGATACCTCGTCAGGAATGCGATCTTCAACACATTCCCACAGATTCACACTGGAGTTCCCATGACTATTTCTGCTACGAGATCATATCCGGACTGGCTCAACAAGGTGCCGCAAGCCACGCTGCTGTTCTGGATCATCAAAATGATGTCCACCACGGTGGGCGAGACCGCTGCAGATTATCTGGCGGTGGATCTGCACTTTGGCCTGATTGGCACATCGGCTGTGACTGGGTTCCTGCTGGCGTGTGCACTGCTGTTCCAGTTACGCGCCAATCGCTACGTGCCTGCACTGTACTGGATCTGCGTGGTGCTCGTCAGCATATTCGGCACGCTCATCACGGATACCCTGAGCGACTTGCTGGGCGTGCCGCTAGCGGTGTCGACTGCAGCATTCAGCATCGCCATGATTGCCACATTTGCAGTCTGGTACGTCAGGGAGAAGACGTTGTCTATCGACGCCATCGACAGCCCGGGGCGTGAGCGCTTTTACTGGGCCGTCATCCTGTTTACGTTCGCGCTCGGCACCGCAGCCGGGGACTGGGTCGCAGAAGGTCTCAATCTCGGCTACGCTAATTCCGCCCTGCTGTTTGGCAGCCTGATCGCGCTGGTCGCCGTGGCCCGCTATGCTTTCAAAGTCAACGCTACCGCCTGCTTCTGGCTGGCCTATGTATTGACGCGCCCTTTCGGCGCATCCTGCGGCGACCTGCTGTCGCAACCTGCTACTAGCGGCGGCCTCGGTTTTGGTACGATAATGACCAGTCTCCTGTTCCTGGCAGTCATTGTGAGCCTTGTCAGCTATCTGTCCTTCACGCAAAAACGCCCGGCGCTGCAACGCGCCTTATAGAAAAAGAAACAATGATGAATAAAACTACAGAATTCACCTTGAGCAAAATCCCGGAAGTCACCTTGGTCTTCTGGATCATCAAGATCGCCGCCACCACGCTCGGCGAAACCGGCGGCGATGCGGTGACCATGTCGATGAACCTGGGCTACCTGGTCGGCACCGCCATCTTCGGCGTGATCTTCCTGGCCGCCGTCACGGCCCAGATCAGGGCCAAGCACTTCCACCCGTTCCTGTACTGGACCACCGTCATCGCCACCACCACGGTCGGCACCACGCTGGCCGATTTCGCCGACCGCTCGCTGGGCATTGGCTATGCCGGCGGTTCAACCTTGCTGCTGACGCTGCTGCTGGTTTCCCTGCTGGTGTGGCACCGCACGCTCGGATCTGTCGCTGTCGATACTGTCAGCTCACCAAAAGCCGAAATATTCTATTGGGTCACGATCATGTTTTCGCAAACACTGGGCACCGCGCTCGGCGATTGGGCGGCGGATACCGCCGGTCTCGGCTATGGCGGCGGCGCCATCCTGTTCGGCGCTCTGCTGGGGTTGGTGGCGCTGGCCTTTTACCTCACCAAGATATCGAGAACGCTGCTATTCTGGGCCGCTTTCATCCTGACCCGGCCGCTCGGTGCTGTGGTAGGCGACTTTCTCGACAAGCCATTAAATGCAGGCGGGCTGGCGTTGAGCCGCTATTCCGCTTCGGCGGCGCTCCTGTTCTTCATCGTTGCCTGCATCCTGTTGTTTCGTCAGCGCGCGGCGCAAGGTGTAAAACATGAGGGCATAGCGTCGGCAAGGCCGGCGGTCAGCTCGCGCAAACATGAGATGAACGACATCAGCAATTAATACGGGAGAATACATGCGGGTACTGCTGGTTGAAGACGATCTGATGATCGGAGAAGCCATCCAGGCGGCGCTGAAAGACGCTTCTTACGCCGTCGACTGGGTAAGAAACGGTAAAACCGCACTGGATACGATCTCGTGCCAGCACTATGACCTGGTGCTGCTGGATCTCGGTTTGCCCGGCAAAGACGGCTTCGAGGTACTGGAGACGATCCGACGCCGGGATAATCCGGTGCCTCTGCTGATCATCACGGCGCGCGACGGTTTGGAACATCGCTTGCGCGGACTGGACGGCGGCGCCGACGACTATGTCCTCAAGCCGTTCGAGATGGCGGAGCTTCTGGCGCGCGCACGCGCCGTGTTACGCCGCAAAGGCGGCAACGCCGCGCCATTATTGAGCAATGGCCTGCTCTCCCTCGATCCCGCCACACGCCAGGCCACCAACCAGGAACAACCGGCCCAGCAACTGTCAAACCGCGAATTCGCTCTGCTGCAAGCCCTGATGCTCAGGCCGGGAGCGATCTTGTCGCGCAGCGAGCTGGAGGAAAGAATCTACGGCTGGGGCGAGGAAGTCGAAAGCAACGCTGTTGAATTCCTGATCCACGCCTTGCGTAAAAAACTCGGCAGCAAAGCCATCAAAAATGTCAGGGGAGTCGGATGGATGGTATCAAAAGGAAGTTGAAGGATTCGATCCAGTTCCGGCTCTCGCTCTGGCTGTCGCTGGCTATCCTGGCGGTAGCGCTGTTGGCGGGTGTGTTTGCGTTCATCTCCGCCTTCGATGAAGCACATGAATTCCAGGACGACATGCTGCGTCAGGTGGCGGCCTTGTTCGACCAGCAGCATATGCCGGTGGCGCAACAGGGCAATGCCGCCAAAGCAGAGATCGGCGATGAAGAATCGCGCGTGATCGTGCAATATTTGCCCTCCGCACAAGACGATAGTGCGGGCAAATCCGGGGAATCCGCTTTGGCGTTGCCGGCAACCCTGCGGGAAGGTTTCCAGACGTTGCAGATCGGGCACGAGCATTATCGTGTTCTCGTCAGAACCCTGGCATCGCAGCAGCGCATCGCCGTCGCCCAAGAAACCGCTGTACGGGATGAACTCGCGCGTCACAGCGCTGTACATACGCTGATGCCCTTCTTGATCCTGATTCCGCTCTTGCTGCTGCTGGTGGCGCATCTGGTGCGCACCATGTTCAAACCGATTGCCCGCCTTTCGGCGGAGATTGACGGCCGTAACGAGCAAGAACTGCATCCGCTTGCGCCCGAACCGCTGCCGGCCGAGATCCGTCCCTTCATCGTGGCTATCAATCGTTTGCTGGATCGCGTTGCGCAAGCCATGGATGCGCAACGGCGCTTCGTCGCCGATGCTGCCCACGAGTTGCGCTCGCCGCTCACAGCCCTGTCGCTGCAGGCGGAACGGCTAGCCGATGCCGAAATGCCCGATACTGCCCGCCAGCGGCTGGTAACGCTGCGGCAAGGAATCGAACGCGGGCGGCTCTTGCTCGACCAGTTGCTGGCGCTGGCCAGGGCGCAATCCTCTCCCGCTGCGGCAGGCGGCACAATATCGGTATCGCAAGTTTACCGGCGCGTGCTGGAAGACCTGATGCCGCTGGCCGACGCCAAGCAGATCGACCTCGGCGTCGAAGGTGAAACCGATCTGCAAGTGCGGGCGACAGAAGTCGATCTGGTCACCATCATCAGGAATCTGGTCGACAACGCCATCCGCTATACGCCGCCGGGTGGACGCATCAACCTGAGCATGCGCGGCGGCGCAGATGGCGTCACCTTGCAAGTGGACGATTCCGGCCCCGGCATTCCGCATGAGGAACATGCGCGCGTGTTCGATCCCTTCTACCGCGTACTCGGCAACGATGCCGTCGGTTCGGGACTGGGTCTATCCATCGTCCAGACCATCGCCAGCCGGATCGGCGCGCAAGTCAGGCTTGGTCCCGCCGATGCGCAAACACAGGCAGGATTGCGCGTCACCCTGTTTCTCCCGGGAGCAGCGCAGCGCCAGCTAAAATAACCATGCTTTCCATTTCTCCGATTGGTGCTTGAAATCTACCAAGGAAAAACGATGAAAATCCGCGCCGCCGTCCTACGCCAGACAGGTTTGCCCTATCCCTACAAGGATTCGCGGCCGCTAATCATCGAAGAACTCGAGCTGGCGCCGCCTGGACGCGACGAAGTACTGGTGCGCATCCGTGCCGCCGGGCTGTGCCATTCGGACCTGTCGGTCATCAACGGCGACCGGCCGCGGCCATTGCCGATGGCGCTGGGCCATGAAGCCGCCGGAGAAGTCGCTGAGCTAGGCGCAGGCGTGACCGACCTGCATATCGGCGACCATGTCGCGCTGGTGTTCGTCCCCAGCTGCGGTCATTGCCTGCCCTGCTGCGAAGGCCGCCCTGCCCTGTGCGAACCGGGCGCGCAAGCCAACGGCAACGGCACGCTGCTTTCCGGCTCACGCTTGCTGGTAAGTGAGCATGGCGAAGCGGTTAACCATCATCTTGGCTGTTCAGCGTTTGCAGAGTACGCCGTGGTTTCGCGCCGCTCGCTGGTGAAACTCGACCCCGCACTGCCCTTCGACGAAGCCGCGTTATTCGGCTGCGCGGTGCTGACTGGCGTCGGCGCAGTGGTCAACACGGCTCAGGTGCGCGCCGGCCAGTCGGTGGCCGTGGTCGGTTTGGGCGGCGTCGGCCTGGCTGCGGTGATCGGCGCGCTGGCTGCCGGCGCATGCGAAGTAATTGCAATCGACCTCTCCGCCGCCAAGCGCGAACTTGCCACCAAGCTTGGCGCGACACGTACCTTCGATGGCGGCGATCCGGACTGCGTCGAAGCAGTCAGAGCCGCCACCAACGGCGGCGTCGACCAGGTATTTGAATTCGCCGGCGCGATCCGCGCTTTCGAGACCGCCTACCGCATCACCCGCCGCGGCGGCACCACCACCACCGCCGGCTTGCCGCCGGCAGCGGCCCAGTTCGGACTGCCGATCGTCAATCTGGTGGCAGAGGAACGCACCGTCAAAGGCAGCTATATCGGCACATGTGTCCCGGCCAGGGATCTTCCACGTTATGTGAGCTTGTACCGGGGAGGACGTTTGCCGATAAACCTGTTGTTGTCGCATCGCTTGCGGCTGGATGACATCAATGAAGGCTTTGACCGCCTGCATACCGGCGAGGCGGTGCGGCAGGTGATTGTTTTTGACTGACTGCTGATGTGCTTTGCCTACCTTCGCTTACCTTTGCGTACCTTTACTTACCTTAAGCACATAACGATAAAACTCGCCGGGCAACAAGCTATTTGAATCCCGACGTCAGTTGGGAGCCAGCCGCAACAAAGTACCGTTCCGATCCTCAGTGATCACAATGCTCCCGTCATCCAGCACTGCCAGCGCCACCGGCGCGCCCATCGGATAGCCGCCATGCCGGTAATTCCATCCCGCCACCAGATCGCGCGGCTCGCCCACCGGCTGGTAAGCGGCATTCAAGGTTTGGCTGACTAGCCGATGGCCGGCGGCGCGGTAGCCGTGATAGCCGATGATCAGGCTACCGCTCAACGCCGGCATGCTTTTTCCGTTGTAGATCAGCATGCCTAGCGGCGCGGCGTGCGCCGGCAACAGCCGGCCTGGCGGGGTCTTGCTGCGGCAATCGAATCCCGTATATTCAGGGCTCACCCGGAGCTTGTCGAAGCAGTAGGGCCAGCCGTAATCGGCGCCGGCAACCAGCCAGCTGAGGGTGTCGTGCGGCAGTTCTTCGTCGGACAGCTTGGGATCGGCGGCATTGATGGCGTCGCGCGAATTGGTGGCGGCGATCAGCGTACCGTTGGGGGCGAGCGCCAGCGCCATGCTGTTGCGCAAGCCGCGCGCATGGACTGGCAAGGTGCGTGCGTCCAGCGGCAAATGCCCTGCGGTCAGATTTGCGCGCAGCACGCTGGCGCGCGGCGGTGTTTCCTGGATTTCAGGACACGGCGAATCCGACTTGCCGGGCTGGCTTTCGCAATTATCGGTCGCGGAACCGACATTGATGTACAGCGCTCCGTCGGCGCCAAGCACCATGGCCGTCAGCGGGTGGCGACCGGTAGTAGGCAGATTGACGACGATGTCTTGTGCGCTGCCGAGCAGATCCTTGGCCGCCGGATCGATACGGACGATGCGGCCATGCATGGCGATCAGCAGTTTCTTGTCCGGCGTGACGATGATCGCATTCGGCATATCGAGCTTGCTCAGCAACACTTCGGGAGCGCCCTTCTTGCCGATGTCGATGCGTAGCAAGCGGCCGCGTTTGCTGGCCCAGCCACCCATGTCGAGCACGTAGACGCTGGAGCCAATCGCAGCCACCCCGCGCACGAAACCGATATGATCGGCTACCAGGCCCATGCACATGCCCTTGGCCACTTTCACATCAAGACGCGGAAAACCGTCACAGGTCCCGGACGTGTGATAACTGCTTTCCGCCGACGCCGTACCACTGGCCAACAGGAAGATCGTGCAAAGCAGATGACGCAGGAGGGAAGCTGATCGCATAAGTGAACCTTGAATAACGCACGACATTGTCGACGATGGGGCAAAAGTTAAAAAATCATGCCGCAGGAAAATATTTGGCATATTGCCACATTCTTTGATTGCGGGACTGCTTTCAATACGAACATCAGTTGCGTGACATTTATACCCCCCTTTGATCCGCCTTGGCTCCGCCCTGTCAGCACCAATACCACTTGCAGAAAATTCGAAAAGTGGTATTGCACCTATCTGCTATAACTCTTTTTCTCGCATTCTTTGGCGATGCCGAATTCACCCTATTGCTTGCCAAAGGCAATTCGCTTCGAACGGCACTCTCATTGCCTTAAGAAAATTATTTCATAATCCCAGATTTGCTGTCCTTTCTTTAAATTCGCTGCCTTTACGAATGCGTATCAACGATAGGCGGCAACTGGTATGGCGCCATCGGCAAATCTTGCAAACCACTTGACGCTCATTTTCGCTGACCGCATCCTCAGCCCATTTAGTTGACACATGGAAACATATTTGTTTCCTGTACTTCATTTGACCGAGGAGAGAGACATGCGAACAAAAGCAGGCGTAAAAATAGGCGGAGCCTTGATGCTGGGACTGGTCGGCAGCCTGCTGGCAGGTTGCGGCGACGGCGGCGGATCGACGGATGCTGCAGGCGCCAGCCAGAAACAACTTGTAGCCACCGCTAAAGCCAGCGTGACGGCATGCGCCGCTGCCTGGGACGCCAACACCATCTATGTCGGCGGCAACAGCGCCAGCGCCAACAGCACCAATTACACGGCAAACTGGTGGACACAAGGGAACAACCCGGTCACCGATAGCGGCGGCAGCGGTAGCGGCAAGCCATGGACTTCCACCGGCGCCTGCGGCAGCGGCACACCCACTCCGCCGCCCGTCGCGCCTCCGCCTGTCACACCCCCACCCGTTAATCCTCCACCGGCAATGCCAGGCACGACTACCGGCACCATCAACTATCACTTGCTGCTGGGCGCAGGCAGCGCCCAGGACCAGATGGTGCTGGATGGCGGCAACTACAATGACCTGATCATGTCGAACATCATTGCCGGCGTCATGTACGGCCACCTGGTGCAGCAGTACTATCCGGGAATGCAATTCCAGAAAGACTACCTGTACGGTTCGATCATGGGCCAGCTGCTGCAGGAAAACATCGAGACAAGCTTGTACGCCAGCAGCAGCGACCTGATCGATCCGTCGCCAGACCAGCAAGCCGTGATGGGCGCAGGCCAAGGCGGCCCGTACCAAATCAACAATTACGCCGCCGACATGGTTTCCGGCTCTTACGCACCGGCCGGCCATTCGCTGATCAACTACGTCGCCATCCAGAAAAACATCGGCTACACGATGGCTACCGCAGCCCAGCAATACACCAAGGTGACGCCACCCTCGTTCAACAACAAATACTACGGCCCGATGCTGACCGCGTATTTCCACTACAACGATTTTGTCGCGCTGATCCTCACCGGCAAAGGCACCGGCGGCTGGACAACACCATGGGAACCCTACTACGACAATGCGCTGGCCAACTTTACCAAGCTGCCTAACAACTTCCTCGATGTCTTGCTGAATGTGGCTTACAACCAAGGTTACTACGGTACCCTGATGACCAGCTACAGCAAACTGGGCGCGACGGCGACTGCGGCGACGGTTGCCAGCGTCAATGCCTACAGCTCGGTATGGGGTGTGACCGATACCTACCAGCAGTATCCGTACCAGGTGCGTTACTACCTCGACCAGCTATATGGCAACCCGATCCCGACCACCAGCGCCACCACCTTCACTACACCGGCCAACCATGTGGCCTTCAACATCCCGGCGCTGGAAACCGTGTTCTCCAATGTATTCCAGACGCTCGCTTACGTGAACAGCTCAGGGACATCGGTATACATTTCGGCAGCCCAGGCGCAAACCGCGTTTAACAGCGCACTGGCAAGCGTCGGCGTCGCCGGCAGCGCCACGCTGGACTTGAGCAACGGCGCTAACCGCGCGCAGATCTTCAGCATATTGGAAACTGCGATCGGCAATCTTGAAACCAATCTGAACACCAAGTTCAGCGCCACCACCAGCGCACAGCTGTAACACTGGAACGGACGCAGGCCGGGTTACATTAACCCGGCCTGCATTACCTGGCCGACTGCGCATACAGGTCTCGCCTAGGCCTGACGCATTACCTTGACTTGCACGTAAGGCAGCCGTTGCGCGCCATTCGATTGCCGTGCGCTGTGCAGCCGATGCAAGGTGATCTGAGTCACGTCGACATGGCCGTCCTCGATATGTGTCGTCATCAGCCGGACTGCGGCATCGGCATCATGCGCGCTGATTTCCAGCAGGATCGCCGCATGTTCCTCATAGGTGGATTGCACGCAATCGCCATACACGAAATCCAGCCTGCGCACGATACGGATACGATCGGTCAGGCGTTCAAAGGCGCTGGCGATTTCCTGGTTGCCGCTGGCGCGCACCAGCGCCAGATGGAATTGCTCGTCCATGGTCGCCACCAGACGGCCATCGCTTACGCGCCTTGAAGGTTTCACGCACCAGATTGCTTTCTGCTGTTCGATCAACGCGGCGTCGACGCCCCCCGCTCCTGCCAGGCCTGCGCATAATTTGCTGACGGCGAAGTTTTCGATCAGGCGGCGCATTTCATACAGCTCTTCGAAGCGCTTGAAATCGATAGGCACCACTTCCCAGCCCCCGCGCACATAGCCCTGCATCAGGCCATCGCTTTGCAGGCGCTGCAAGGCCTCACGCACGGGAGTGCGCGAGACATTGAAGTAGGCAGCGATTTCAGTTTCGGTGATCTGGTCGCCGGGCAGCAGGCGCATGTCGAAAATATCTTCGCGCAAACGGCCATACACGTATTCGGGCAAAGAAACGCCCTTGGGCGGCATGCCGCCGTCACCGGTAGTGGCCGGCATGTCTGCTATCGAATCTGTGCTTGAGGCAGTTTTCATATGATCAATGATTGGTTACCAGGCCGCCACGCAGCCATCGGTGCGCGGTTCTGTGCCGCCGCATAATACGCCGTGCTGGTCGCGCCAGATGATCTGGCCACGGCCGAAACCCAGTTGGTTGGCCGACCATGACGCCTCATGCCCGAGCCCGCGCAAGCCACGGAACAAATGCTCGGCGTTGCCATGTTCGATGCTGACAAGGTTGCCGCTCTCCCATTCCCAGCGCGGCGCATCCAGCGACGATTGCGGATTGAGGCCGAAGTCTACCGTGTTCATGACCATCTGCACATGCCCTTGCGGTTGCATGAAACCGCCCATCACGCCAAACGGGCCGACCGCCTGGCCATTTTTTGTCAGGAAACCGGGAATGATGGTGTGATAGGGCCGCTTACCCGGCGCCAGGCAGTTCGGATGGGCGGCATCGAGCGTGAAATTGTTGCCGCGGTTATGCAGCGCGATGCCGGTGCCCGGCACCACCAGCCCTGAACCGAAACCCATGTAGTTACTCTGGATGAAGGACACCATATTACCTTCGCCATCGGCTGTGCTGAGGTAAACGGTACCACCACGCGATGGCTGCCCCGGCAACGGCAATGCGGCCCGCGCACCGATTAGCTGGCGGCGTTCGTCGGCATACGCTTCGGACAGCAAATCCTCGACCGAAACCCGCATGTGGCCGCTATCGGCGATATGCGCCAGGCCGTCGGCATAGGCCAATTTGATCGCTTCGATCTGGCGGTGATAGGTTTGCAGGCTGTCGCGCTCGCTGAACGCGAAGCCCTTCAGGATATTCAAGGCCAGCAAGGCCACCAGGCCGTGGCCGTTAGGCGGAATTTCCCAGACGTCGTAGCCGCGATAATTGCAGCTGATCGGATCGACCCATTGCGGCTGGTAAGCGGCTAGATCGGCAACGTCGAGATAGCCGCCGGCAGCACGTACAAAAGCCGCCGTCTTTTCCGCCAGCGCGCCGCGATAAAAGCTGGCAGCATTGTCGGCGGCGATGGCGCGCAAGGTATCGGCATGCCCTTGCGAGCGCCAGATCTGGCCAGCGGACGGCGCGCGGCCATCGATGCTGAAGGTATCGAACCAGGACTGGAAGTGCGGCTCCTTGAACTCGTTCTTAAATAGAGCGTAAGCCTGTTTCCAGGAAAAAGCGATCATCGGCGATACCGGATAACCGTCCTGCGCCAACGCAATGGCGCCAGCCATGGAGCGCTGCAAGGGTAAACTGCCAAAACGTTCGGCCATGCTGGCCCATGCGCCCGGGGTGCCCGGCACAGTGACCGGCAGCGCGCCGTACTTCGGCATGCTTTGATGGCCGGCAGCGTTCAGCTTGGCAATGGAAATTGCTTGCGGCGCAGCGCCGCTGGCGTTCAAGCCATGCAGCTTTCCTTTGTGCCAGATCAGCGCAAAGGCGTCGCCCCCGATGCCGTTGGCGGTTGGCTCCACCACGGTCAGCGCCGCAGCGGTGGCGATCGCTGCATCGATGGCGTTGCCGCCGGCCTGCAATACGTCCAACCCGGCTTGCGCGGCCAGCGGCTGCGAGGTCGCCACCATGCCGCGCCTGGCGTAGAGTGCGCTGCGGCGGGAAGCGTAGGGATAATGATTGGGATCGAAATTAAACATGGTTTCTCTCTTAGCGATAAAGATGACAAGTAACGTATTCACCGACGGCGACGGCAGTGGTCGGCGGCGCCTGGGTTTTACAGATGTCCATGCAGGACGGGCAGCGCGGATGGAAATGACAGCCAGAAGGCGGCGCTGCCGGATTCGGAATACTCCCTTGCAGAATGATGCGCTCGCGCACCTGGTCCGGATGCTCGCGCGGAATTGCCGATAACAAGGCCCGGGTGTACGGGTGTTTCGGTGCGCTGTACACGCTTTCACAGCTACCCGCTTCCACCATGCGCCCCAGATACATGACGCCGATACGGTCGCTGACATGACGGATCACCGCCAGGTCGTGCGAGACGAACAGATAGGTCAGGTTCAGTTCCCGTTGCAAGTCCTGCAGCAAATTCAATATTTGTGCCTGGATCGAGACATCCAGCGCCGATACAGCTTCATCGGCGACCACTAGCTTCGGCCGTGTGATGATGGCGCGGGCGATGCCGACCCGCTGTCGCTGTCCACCAGAAAATTCATGCGGATGACGATCCGCATAGCTCGGGCTGAGGCCGACCACATCCAGGATTTCGGCGACCTTGCGCTTGCGGCTGGCGCGATCGAACAGCTTATGCACGATCAACGGCTCTTCCAGCACCTCGCCTATCGTCATGCGCGGATTAAGCGAGGCGAACGGGTCCTGGAACACCATTTGCATATTGCGCCGCATCGCCCGCAACGGCGCGGATGACAACGCGGTCAAATCTTCCCCCATGAATTCGATCTTGCCGGCGGTCGGCTCGATCAGCCGCAACACGCTACGGCCGGTGGTCGACTTGCCGCAGCCGGATTCGCCGACCAGGCCCATGGTCTGCCCCTCTTCGATATCGAAAGAGACATCGTCCACCGCCTTGACCGGCGCTGCACCGCGCCGTTCCGAGGAAAATTGTTTCTTGAGTCCGCTTACGCTCAGCAAAGGAGTATTCATGATATCTATGGTCGAGGTTCAGTTGGGATGCCAGCAACGCACCAGATGGCCGGGTGTGACTGCGGCCAGTTCCGGCATCTTGCTACGGCAAAGATCGTCGGCTTTGGTGCAACGCGCAGCAAAGCGGCAACCGGCGCCGGCCGTACCTGGCAGCGGAACCGAACCGGGAATCGCGTTCAAAGGCTGACCTGGCTTGGCGTCAAGCGCAGGCCTGGCGCGCATCAAGGCCCGGGTATAAGGATGGGCTGGCGCGTCGAACAGCTCGTGTACGCTGCTCTGCTCCACCACCTGTCCCGCATACATCACCACCACCCGTTCACACATTTCGGCGACCACGCCGAGATCATGGGTGATCATCAGGATCGATGTGCCTTGCTCCTGCTTGAGCTGCCGCATCAGGTCGAGGATCTGGGCCTGGATCGTGACATCCAGCGCGGTAGTCGGCTCGTCGCAAATCAATACGCCAGGGTCGCACAGCAAAGCCATCGCGATCATCACACGCTGACGCATGCCACCCGAGAGACTGTGCGGATACTCGTTGACCAGCTGCTCGGCGCGCGACAACCCGACCCGCTGCAGCATGGCGATCACCATGTAGTCGATTTCACGCCGCACCAGCGTGGTATGCATGCGCAGCATCTCGCCCAGTTGCGCACCGATCTTGTGCAGCGGATTCAGCGATGTCATCGGTTCCTGGAAAATCATCGCGATCTGCTTGCCGCGGACTGCCCGCATGCCGGCATCGTCCAGCGTCAGCAAGTCATGGCCGTCGTAACGCACTTCACCACTCAGACGAGCCTTGCTGGCCAGCGGAAACAGCCGCAGGATCGACAAGGCGGTGACGCTCTTGCCGCAGCCGGATTCACCCAGCAGCCCCACGGTTTCATTGGCGCCCACCGTAAACGACACGCCATCCACCGGCGCGATGCTCTTGCCGTTGCTAAGGAATTCGACCTTGAGATTATTCACTTCCAGCATGACGCTTCTTCCTTGCTTGTCCACGCCAATCAACATCAATCAACGCTTCAGTTTGGGATCGAATACTTCCCGGATGCCATCGCCAAGAAAATTAAAACCCAGCACCACCACGAAAATCGCCATCCCCGGCCACAAGGCCAGGATCGGATTCGAGCTCAGGTAGCCTTGGGCGATATGCAACATCGAGCCCCAGCTGGGATCTTCCGGCTTCGCCCCCAGGCCCAGATACGACAAGCCAGCTTCGGCGATGATGGCGGAGCCCATCGCCAGGGTAGCCTGGATCACCAGCGGCGCCATCGCGTTCGGCAGCACGTAGCGCCACATGATGCGCAGATGGCCGGCGCCGACCGAACGCGCCGCCATCACATAGTCCAGGTTGCGGATCATCATGGCCTGTCCGCGCGCCAGCCGGATGAAGGCTGGCGTGAAACCGATGCCGACCGCGACCATGGCGTTGTAGAAGCCGCCACCGAGCGCCGCCGACAAGGCCAGCGCCAGGATCAGCGAAGGAAACGCCTGCAAGGCGTCGACGACGCGCATCACGATCCACTCATCCCAGATGCCACGGAAATAGCCGCTGGCAATGCCAATCGGCACGCCGACGCAAAACGCCAGGCCAACTGCAATCAACGCTGCCTGCAAGGAGATCCGGGCGCCGAACACCATGCGTGAAAAGATATCGCGCCCAAGATCGTCCGTCCCCATCCAGTGCAAGCCGCTCGGTCCCGCCAGGATATTGCCGTAATCCTGGTCAAACACCGGATCGTAGCCCGCCAGCAATGGCGCAAAGATCGCCACCAGGACCAGCAACAGGATGATCAGTGCACCCGCTGCCGCCAAACGGTTAGCGGCAAATCGCCGCACAGCGAGGAAGCGGCGGCGTTGCGGCAATGTTTCCGCAATGGCTGGTGCAGCGGTTGACGAAGCAGCTGACGAAGCGGCTGAAGACTGCTGGTTCATGCCTGCTCCCTCGCGATGCGCGGATCGATCACGCCGTATAGCAGATCCACCGCAAGATTGACGATCACCACCATCAGCGCCGCCGCCAGCACGCCGGCTTGCACGGTCACGTAATCGCGCTGGAAAATCGCGTCGACGATCATCTTGCCCATGCCCGGAATACTGAAGATGGTCTCTGTAATCACCAGTCCGCCTAACATGCCGGACACCATCAGGCCGCTGGCGGTCACCACGGGAATCATGGCATTGCGCAGGGCATGGCCGATGACCACGCGCCAGTCGCTCAAGCCTTTGGAGAAAGCGGTGCGGATATAGTCTTCGTTCAGCACTTCCAGCAAACTGCTGCGCACCATGCGCATCAGAATCGCCGATTCGCGCAGGCCGGTGGCCAGCATCGGCAGCAGCATCGCCAGCAGGTTGCCGCGCCAGTCCTCGGTGAACGGCACATAGCCGGAAGCCGGCAACCACTCCAGCTTGACCGCAAACAGGACGATGAACATCATGCCCAGCCAGAACGGCGGCACCGACATGCCGAACAAGGCCAGCAGCGAACAAAAGTAATTGGCAATCCCGCGCGGACGCGCTGCCGCCAGGATGCCGGCCGGCACCGCAATCAGCACTGCGATGACGAAGCTGCCGAGCGCCAGCTCAATCGTTACCGGCAACCGCTGCAGCAAGGCATCGACCACCGGCGTACGGTCAACGAACGAACGGCCCAGGTCGCCATGCAGCGCCGCCCACAGCCAATGACCGTATTGCACATAAAGCGGATCGTCGAGGCCAAGCTGGGCGCGCAAAGCCAGCGCAGCTTCAGGCGTCGCTTCCTGGCCAAGAATGGCGCTGACCGGATCGCCCGGCAAGATCGCCAGCAGGGAAAAAATGACGATGCTCACCAGCAGCAGAGTCGGCAGCACCAGCAGGATGCGCTTTAGCAGTTTAGGCATGGTTTGGGCACATATAACATGTTGAGACGCGCTTACTTTGCCAGCGTTGCGGTCCGGATCACGCCGTCTGGTACGAAGCGGAAGCCGGTTACCGCCTTAGAAATGCCGAACAGGACATTGTCATGATTGAGATAAACGTAGGGCACGTCTTGCACCAGGATCTGCATGGCCTGGTCGTAGAATGCCTTGCGCTTGGCGACATCGCTTTCGATCCTGGCTTGCATCAGCAACGCATCGACATCTTTGTTGCCGTATCGGGAGTAATTCAGTGAACCGTTGGTGACGACGAAGTCGTAGATGTTTTGATCAGGATCGGGACGGCCGCTCCAGCCCACCATCAGGGCGTCATAGCTGCCGGCCTTGCCCGCTTCAATCTGCGCTGCCAGTTCCGCCTTGTCCAGGCTCACGTTGATGCCGGCCGAACGCAGCATGCCCTGCACCATCTGCCCGACCTGCAATGCATCCGGCGTGGTTGGCAAGGTCAGGCGAAAACTGAAGCCACCCTCTTTGCCCGCCGCCTTCAGCAACGTCTTGGCGCGCGCCAGATCGACCTTGGGCGGCGTGTCGGCGACGCCATGGGCAAACTGCGCCTTGCTGAACGGTGAATGCCCGACCGAGACAGCGCCGTTGTAGACCACCCTGGCGATGGCGTCGCGGTTGATCAGGATATCGATCGCTTCACGCACTTCTTTCTTGTCAAATGGCGCTTTGCCGGTATTGAAATAGAAACCCAGAAAGCCCATCGAAGGCTTGTTGATCACGCTGTACTTGCCACCGGGGGCAGGATTGCCCAACTCCTTGTAGGGAAAGCGGTTAGTGATATCGACCTGGCCGCTGCGCAGGTTATTGAAGGCGACATTGACGTCATTCATGATCTTGTAGACGACCTGATCGGCCTTGGGCAAGCCGGCCTGCCAATAATTGGGATTCTTGTCGAGCGTCAGGCTGGCGCCTTTCAAGCGCCCCTTGTAGATGAAGGGGCCGGTACCGACCGGGTTATTGACATAATCGTCGCCGAATTTCTTGACCGCAGACGGCGAAGAAATCATCCCGGCGCGGTCGGTCAGGATCGACAGGAAAGGCGCAAACGGCGTCGACAACTCGATCTTCAGCGTGGCGTCATCGACTACGCTGATGTGCTTGATGTACTTGAGATCGTTACGGCGTAATGAATTCTTTTCCTGCCCGCGCAACAAGTTGAACTCCACTGCCTTGGCGTTGAATGGCGTGCCGTCCTGGAACTTGACGCCTTTACGCAGGAACAGCGTGTAGGTCTTCTGGTCATCCGAAACTGTCCAGCGCTCGGCCAGCATGGGGACAATCTTGCCGTTTTCGTCGAGATCGAGCAACTTGTCGAAAATGCTCTGGTACACCATGCGCTCGGCGATCATCGACGACTGTACCGGATCGAGCTTGCCGGGATCGTTGTCCAGCGAGATGTTGATGGTCATGGCCATGGCGGAGCAGCTGACGCCGGCCACGAGTGCGGAAAAGATCTGTAACGGCAGACGTTTGTTCATTCTTCATCCTCGGTCAAGGGGGCGACGATGCGACGTGAAGAAACCATCATGTCGCAAGTCCACATCAATGTATACAATAAAGTAGACAAGCATTAAACATGCCAAGGCTCCTGCTTTGTCGGGCGTCATGGGGGGAGAAAAGGCCGTTCAGGCCGAACCAAAGCCTACCGCCAAGGCAATCCAATTTGTTCGCTTGTTGCGCCGCATTTTACTTTCGGATAATATCGTTAGCTATCGAATGATTAGATGGCTATCTTATGAAAACTCTGGAAGAACGCTTTTCCGTGGCGCTGCACAGTACCGCACGTAGTTGGCGCCAGGTGCTAGACCGGCGCATGAAGGATCTTGGCATCAGTCAGGCGGGATGGATGACCGTCGCCATGGTCGCCAAGGCCAAGCAGCCGCAATCGCAAATCAGTCTTGCCAACGACCTCGGCATCGAGGGGCCTAGCATGGTGGCGATGCTGGATCGGCTAGTGAAGGCCGGTCTGATCACGCGCGAGCCCTCGCCCACCGACCGCCGCATCAAGCTAGTGGTGCTGACCGAGGACGGTCACGCCCTGTACCGGCAAGTCAACAGCAAGGCCACGGCTCTGCGCACCGAACTGCTGCGCGATATCGATCCGGATCAATTGCTTCTGGCAACCAGCCTGCTTGAGCGCTTGCAGGCTGTACTGGAGTCCGAGGCATGACAGCTGCCGCTGCCGCCGGCGCCGATAATACGTCGCCGCCGGTAATCAACCGCACCATGATCACTCTGGCGATCATGGTAGCGACCATCATGCAGACGCTGGACAGCACTATCGCCAACGTTGCACTGCCGCATATGCAGGGCAGCCTGTCTGCCTCGCAGGACCAGATCACCTGGGTCCTCACTTCCTATATCGTCGCGGCCGCCATCGCCACGCCGCTGACCGGCTGGCTATGCGACCGTTTCGGCCAGCGTAATGTGTTTCTTACATCGATTCTTGGCTTTACCCTGGCTTCCGCCTTTTGCGGGATGTCGATGTCGCTGACCGAAATCGTCGCCGCGCGTCTGTTGCAAGGCGTGTTCGGCGCTGCCTTGGTGCCGCTGTCGCAGGCGGTCCTGCTGGATATCAACCCGCGGGAAAAACAAGGGTCTGCGATGGCGGTGTGGGGCATGGGCGTGATGGTCGGCCCGATCCTGGGGCCAACGCTGGGCGGATGGCTGACCGATAGCTACAACTGGCGCTGGGTGTTTTTCATCAACATGCCGATCGGGGCGCTGGCGTTCTACGGCGTCTGGCGTTATATCCGCAACATACCCGGCGCGCGCTCGCTGCGCTTTGACATGTTCGGCTTCGGCACCCTCAGCCTGGCGATCGGCGCCTTGCAGCTGCTGCTAGACCGTGGCGCGCAAAACGACTGGTTCAATTCCCTCGAAACCTGGATCGAGGCCATCGTTTTCGGACTCAGCCTGGCCTACTTCGTGGCGCATACGGCATTCTCTCCAGCCGGAAAATCGTTCTTCAACTATCGCCTTCTCAAAAATTCGAATTTCGTCGGCGGCCTGTTGTTCATCTTCATCGTCGGCGCCGTGCTGTACGCCACCCGGGCATTGACGCCGCCGATGCTGCAAAACCTGATGGGCTATCCGGTCGCCACCACCGGCCTGGTGACAGCGCCCAGCGGCATCGGCACCATGGTGGCGATGCTGCTGGTGGGGCGCATGGTAGGCAAAGTCGATTTGCGCCTGCTGTTGCTGACCGGCTTTCTGGTGGCGGCGTTTTCACTCTGGCAAATGACCCGATACACACTGGTGCTCGGCGAATCCGACATCATCTGGCCCGGCCTGATCCAGGGCGTCGGCCTCGGCCTGATCTTCGTGCCGTTGAGCGCGGCATCGTTCGCCACGCTGGAGCCATCCATGCGCGCCGACGGCACGGCGATCTATAGCCTGGTGCGCAATATCGGCAGCAGCATCGGCATTTCGCTGGTGCAAACCCTGCTGGTGCGGAACACCCAGATCGCCCATGCGGCGATTGGCGAACAGATCAACAATGCCAATCCGGCGCTGCAGGACGCCGCTGTGCAATCCGCTTACAACCTCAATCTCGACAGCGGCATTGCCGCACTCAATGTGGAAGTCACGCGGCAGGCATCGATGATGGCTTATCTGGACGACTTCAAGCTGATGCTGATCCTGACGCTGGCGGTAATCCCGTTGCTGTTGCTGCTCCGCCCGCCAGGCAAGAACAAGAAGATCGAAGTCGACCATGCGGCGATGGAATAGGTGAGGCGTCTGTCCGCCTCTTATTTGTCACTTCATTTGCCATGCCACTTGCCACATTCTCAATCAATACAGTCAACCAGAATTAACAGGCCAACCATGTTTCCTTCATCTCCATCGCGCCTTACCGCCTGCGCCGTCGCGCTGCTGGCTTGTCTGGCCGGCTGTGCGCCAATGCCCCCGGCGCAGCAACCGTTGCCGCAACGCGACCTGGCAGGCGCCCAATTGTCTGCCTCGATTCATCTGGCGCGAGAAGGCTGGCCAGATGCAAGATGGTGGTCAGCTTTCGGCGATCCGCAACTCGACGCCTTGATGGCGCAAGCATTGCAAGCGGCGCCTACCTTGCAGGTGGCGGCGAGCCGCATCGATGCCGCGCGATCGACCTTGCAACAGCAGCATGCCGCAGATGGCTTCGGGGTCGATCTGAACGCCGCGACGAATCGTCAACGTTACTCAAGCAACGGCCTGTTCCCCGCTCCGATCGGCGGCAGCATCTACAACGAAACTACGCTGCAGGCGCAAGCCAGCTACGACTTCGACTGGTGGGGCTTGCATCGCGCTCAGATCGCAGCAGCATTGGGTGAAGTCAACGCCCGCAAAGCCGACTACGCCCAGGCCGAACGCAGTCTGAGTGCGGCCGTGGCGGGGAGCTATTTCAATTTACAGGATGAATGGGCGCGCCTGGATAGCGTGCGCAAACTGATCGGCGTGCAAGAAACACTGCTGCAAGACAGCAAGCGCCGCGTCGCACAGGGACTGGCGTCTATCGACCTGCAACATCGGGCAGATGCGTCGCTGGCCGACAGCAGGCGGCTTGCGGCCGACCTGGATGCGCAAGCCAGTCGCGAGCGCGAGGCCCTGCGGGCGTTGTTAGGCGACAATGGCGACGCCCTCGCCGACCTGAAACCACGCCCGCTGCCCGACGTGGCGGCCAGCCTGCCGTCGACGCTGGGAATGGAATTGCTGGCACGACGCGCAGACCTGCAAGCTGCGCGCTGGCGGGTAGAAGCCTCGCTCAGCCGCATCGATGCCGCGCGGGCTGCGTTCTATCCCGATATCAACCTGAAAGCGTTTTTTGGCGTCGACAGCCTCGCCTTGGGTGATCTGCTGACGGCCGGCAGCCGCACCTTTTTCGTCGGTCCCGCACTGAGCCTACCCTTGTTTGACAGCGGCCGGCTGCAAGCGCGGCTTGGTGCGGAACGGGTGGCGCACGATGGCATGATTGCCGACTACAACCAGGCTGTGGTCAATGCCGTGCGCGATGTCGCGCAGGAAGGCGCCACCCTTCAGGGTCTGGAGCACCAGCTAACGCAGCAAGCACAGATGGAACAGGCCGCCAGCGCATTGCTTGGCAGCGCCCAACGCAAGTTCGACCATGGCTTGACGGACCGCGCCAGCGTACTCGACGCGCAAACCGGACTGTTGCGCCAGCAAGAGTCCGGCTTGCAACTGCGCGGACGACAGCTGCAGACCGAAATAGCGCTGACCAAGGCGCTGGGCGGGGGCTTTCGCCAGGAGCCGTCGCAGCCTCCAGTGACAGCGTTAGCAACACCGCTGGCGCCAGGCCAGACGCAGACGCAATGATGCGGCTTTCAATTTATTTGCCTTTTCCCAGACCGGACCTATCATGACCACCGAACCAGAAATCAATCGCTTACGCAACAAACGCACACTGGCCCTGATGGCTATCAGCGTGCTGTTCGTGGTTGGCGTCATTGCTTATTCACTCTATTATTTCCTGGTGCTATCGCAACGCGAGGAAACCGACAATGCCTATGTTGGCGGCAACCAGGTGACGCTGGCGGCGCAAGTCACCGGCAACGTGCAACAGATCGGCGCTGATGAAACGCAACTGGTGCAAGCCGGCGCGCAGGTGGTGACGCTCGATCCCACCGATGCGCAACTGAACTTGCAGCAGGCTGAAGCGCGGTTGGGCAATATCGTGCGCCAGCAGCGTGAGCACTATGCCGACGTTGCTCAATATGATGCGCTGGTAAGCCAACGCCAATTGGCCGTGACGCGCGCTGCCGACGACCTGGCGCGTCGCCTGCCGCTGGCGACCGACCACACGCTGTCGGGAGAAGACGTCGACCATGCCAGGCAAACGCTGGCAGACGCCAAGGCCGCCGCCGAAGTCGCGGCCAGGCAAGCTGAGGCCGCCCGTGCAGCGACTGCCGGCGTGGTCATCGCGAAGAATCCGGCAATCCTCGCGGCCAAGGCTGATTTCAGCGAGGCGTGGCTAGCAGTACGACGCAACGCGATCCTGGCGCCGGTCTCGGGTTATGTCGCCAAACGCAGCGTACAGGTCGGCGCCAGGATAACCCCCGGCATGGCGCTGATGTCGATCGTACCGCTTGATCAATTGTGGGTCGACGCCAACTTCAAGGAATCGGAGCTGAAAAACATCCGCCTCGGCCAGGCCGCAACGATCGAAGCGGATATCTATGGCGGCAAGGTAACCTACCACGGCAAGGTGGTTGGCCTCTCGGCTGGCACCGGCAGCGCCTTCTCGCTGCTGCCGGCGCAGAACGCCAACGGCAACTGGATCAAGGTGGTGCAACGCCTGCCGGTGCGAATCGCGCTCAACCCCGATGAACTGAAGGCCCATCCCTTGCGCATCGGCCTGTCGACAACGGTGACTGTAGATACCCATAACCGCAATGGCGTCATCCTGGGCGAGGCCATGCCGGGCCAGCCGGTATACTCCACGCTCGCCCTGCATCAGCCGATGCAAGAAGCCGATGCATTGGCGGACAAAATCGTTGCGCAGAATTTGATTCGATAATCGGCATCAGGGCAGATTCGCGGCGCACGCAAAAACGCTGATATTGGCGGACTTTTCTGCGGCAGCTTTTTGCGACCAGCCTTGAAAGTGCTTTCCTCGCGATGACGCCCCCCGGACCATCAAGCAAGCTAGGTAGCACCGCGTGCAGCAAACGCAACGAAAAAAGCCGGCTCGCAAGAGCCGGCTTTCTTACCGCGCGATCAACAGCGGATCAGAGACCGAGATCCGAGATGAAACGGTTGGTATAGGTCAGGCCGGTATCGCGGTCAAACGACCAGTGATGCAGACCGGCGATGCCGTTGGCCTTGCTCCAGGCCGACAAGGTATCGGTGTCGGCAACGGTGAAGGTTTCGCCTGGGGTATCGTTGGCGCCGATCATTGGCGTCAACTCGATCTGGCTATATGGCACATTGTAAAAGCCGCGGAAGTCCATTGCGGCCTGGATAGCCGACTGCCCCATTTCGCAAACGCCGCCGCTGATCACGCAATTGGCGGCTGTGGCTGCGCCGTAGTCCATCGTCATCAGGTTGACGTAGTAGTTCTTGAGGCCGGCGGCTTGAATCGCCTGCATCACCGTGATTCCCATTGAACCGAGCGGATTAGGCGACGCCGATCCCATGTCCACCGCAACCGACGAACCGCTCTGGCTGGTGGCCAGCGTCGCAATGGTGAAGCTGAAGCGCAGGTTTGGATACTTGACCTGTGCAGCCTGGACCCGGGCGATCAGATTGTTGATGTCGGATTGGCTTTGGCCGTTCTCGATATCGAAATCGATGCCGACCAGGTTGGCCGAGCTATAGCGGTTGATGAAAGCGTCGAAGCTGGCATCCGACGTACAGGTGAACGAGCCCGCCGCCCCGCCGGTGGAAATGATGTATTTCTTGCCGGCAGAAACGAAAGACTGCACGTTGGTCGCAATCATCGCCGGCGTGATGCCAGCCCAGGTCTCGTTGCTGCAGTCGCCGGTGGCAAACGCCCATGTCAGCACGTTGTTTTTCGCTGGCATGGCGGTCGTGACTGGCAAAGAGGTCCCGGTTGCCGTGCTTTGCATGGCGCCGGTGTTCCAGTTGGCGTCGGCTGTGACGTCCTTGTAGGCGCTGAACACAAATCCTGGCGTTGGAGTCGGTGTGGGTGTAGGTGTAGGCGTTGGAGTTGGAGTTGGAGTTGGAGTCGGTGTTGGCGTTGGGGTCGGTGTTGGAGTCGGCGTCGGCGTCGGCGTCGGCGTTGGCGTCGGAGTACAGGCGCCGTCGGAGGTCCACGGTTGTCCGCTGCCGCTGCCGCCATTATTGGTGGATGGGTTATTCCCTTGCGTCCACCAGTTTGCCGTGTAGTTCACACTGCTGTAGCTGGCGATATTGCCACCGGTGTAGACAGCCGAGGCGCTCCACGCTGCGGCGCAAACCGGCACGCTCGATTTCGACGAAGCGGATACCTGCTTCAGGCTGGAAGCAGCAGCGCCCGATGAACCGCCATCGCTACAGCCGGCCAACAAGCCACCGATCATTCCCAGCAACAAGGCACTACATAATTTTGTTCTCATGCGCCACTTCTCCTCTATCAATTGATAATGTGCGAAAAGCAAGTCGATCCGACCTGTGCCTGCGCACTCCCTAAGCCGAGTCCGATCATGTTCAAACTCGCGGCTGAACTGAGAATGGAGTCCTGAAAAATCAACGTCAAGTGGTTTAAAAGTATTCCCCGGGAAGCAATACCAGTTGCATCAGGCGCGGAATTTCAGATCGGGAAATTCTATGATTTTTGAAATCAGAAAGAAAATTTCACGCAGATTTTAATTCCATTCGGCAATATAAATCACTCAAAAACTGCCTCTTCTTCCATTCACGGAAAGTGCAGTTCGGCACACACAGCAAATCCGCAGAAAAAAGTGTGACAATCGGTGCGATACCACTTTTACAGATGTATGTATGTGGTCTTAGATATGCAAAAACCATTTTTGCTAATTCGCTGCGCAAATTTGCAAAAAAAAACGAAAAACAAACGAAAAACAAGCGGAAAAAACAGATTAGGCCAGGGACAACGCCAGAACGACGCTCGACAAGATGTTTTCACGATCTCAGGCGACGATTGCGCAAACCGGCCGTAACCGCCATAGCGTCAAGCCAGACGGCATGATTGCCGATACAAGCTTACAACTCGTCGTAGGTTGAATAGAAAGCGCTGAAATTGTTATCCGGCTGGAAGTTAATCAGCGACACCGTGACGCCTGCCTCCATTCCTTCTACATAGTGCCAGCAGCCTACAGGGAGAAACAGCAATTCGCCTGCATCCAGTTCGCACTCGAGCAACTGCACGTTGCGCATCAGCGGAAAACGCTCGTAGTCGATGGCGCTGCCGTCGACCGCCGTATAGCAATGATGGTGGTTATATACGTAGGCCAGTTCGCAGGCGGGAATC
Source organism: Collimonas arenae (assembly GCF_000786695.1). Classification (NCBI taxonomy): domain Bacteria; kingdom Pseudomonadati; phylum Pseudomonadota; class Betaproteobacteria; order Burkholderiales; family Oxalobacteraceae; genus Collimonas; species Collimonas arenae. The sequence continues at coordinate 3,372,114 of NZ_CP009962.1, forward strand.
AGCTTGATGCGCTTGCGGCCGATCACCTGCGCCATGAAGTTATTGGTCAGGTCGTGATGAAATGGAGTACGCGTGCCTTTCGGGCCTAACCAGAGAAACCCGTCATCCGCCGATTCCGGATTGAGATATTCCGGCAGGCGTCCGATGTCTTGCCACAATTCCGCCAAGGCCTGGCGATTGGCAGAAGAATTATTGGCCGTCATGTAGAAATCGTTACTCTCCGGCGCATGTTGAATCATGTCCAGATAGTCGCCCAAAGGCATCTTCGACTTGTGCTGAGTGGAATTGATTTCGTAGTTGGCGTCTTGCGAACGCCCGGTCTGCACTTCGACTTCACGCTCTCCGAAATGCGCGCGAAAGAAATCGAAATTCCATTTCGTCAGCGCCGGCCAGTCGTCCAGCATGCCGGTAATGATCACCGGTTTGTTTAACAGATAATACTGGCGATAGAATTCGTCGCGCGACAAGCGATGGCGGCGCTCCACCACGCTGCTGCCGGCAGTTTGCCGATTGAGAGTGCGGTAAATGTCGAGCACCCAGTCATGTTTCTTCAGGCGGCTCTTGAGACGTTGGCCTGCCTGGCGCGCGCCCAGCAGGTAGGGATTGGCCAGCGCCGCTTGCACTTCGCTTTGGGCCTCTTGCGCAGCCACGCCTTGCGAGACCAGGACGTTGAACAAATCTTGCGGATTGGCGTCGAGCGCGAGATTTTCTCCTATCCACCGCCGCCAGTCGTCGTTGATGATGCTTGCACTGCGCTTGAGCTGCGCCATGAATTCTCTCCGGGTTGCCTTGGATTGTAGTAGGCAACATTGGAATAAAGCGCGGGGAATTGCAAGTGGTTTTGATTTTTGGTCAAGGACGCCGCAGCGGCGCTGGCGCAATCCTTCAGTGGTATTGATCGCGCCCACCCTAGCCACGGTCCGCCAATGCGGCGATAATCGCAAAAAACTGCGGAATCCTACAATGCCAGTATCAAGCAAGCAATTCCAGCCACCAGCCCAATCCCAAGATATTGTCGTCGCCTTTGATTTTGACGGCACCATCAGCACGTCGGACAGCTTGCGCGATTTTGTGCGCCATGCAGTCGGCCCTGGCCGCTTTACCCTCGGACTGATCAGCGCCTCTCCCTGGTTGCTAGGGATGCTGCTGGGCCTATGCGACCGGGCCTCCGCCAAAGCCCGTTTCCTTGCCGTGACGCTGGCCGGCACCACGCAACCGGCGCTGGAAGAGATGGCAAGACACTATGCAGAAACAAGATTGCCCTTGCTGGTCCGCCCTGACATGGCGGCAAGAATTCGCGAGCATCGACAGCGCGGCCACCGGCTGGTCCTGGTCAGCGCATCGCCGGCGCTGTATCTGAAATATTGGGCATCGAGCGCAGGCTTCGATACCGTACTCGCCACCGAACTGGAGTTTCGCGATGGCCGTTTCACCGGACGCCTGGCCTCGCCGAATTGCTGGGGGCCGCAAAAAGTGCAGCGGCTGCAACAGTGGTTTGGCGACAACCCGCCGCATTCGTTATACGCGTACGGCGACAGCCGTGGCGACCGTGAAATGCTTGCGCTCGCCGATCATGCGTGGCTGCGAGGCTCCATTGTCATGCCGCAGATCGACGCATGGCCGGCGCACTGAACACACTCCCCCTGCGGACGATACGCCATCAGATAGCTACCTGGCGTCCGATCAGGATAACGCTGTCCTTCGGCAGCCGGAAGAAATCGCTGACGTGCATCGAGTTACGCTCCATCAGGGCAAACATGTTCCCTTGCCAAGCCGTCAGTCCTTGTCCATCCTCGCGCTGGATAACGTCGACATAACCCACGTAGTAGACGGCATCGTCAAAATCCAGGCTTGGGATTTGCTGGCAAGCCCTCTTCAACACGGCAGGAATATCCGGTTTTTCCATAAAGCCGAATCTTGCCTTGGCGCGCCAGTAATTGGGCTGGACCTGGGAAATCGTCAGGCGTTCCGACTCCTTAATCCAGGGAATCGCTTCGGACACCGCGTTCACCACAAACAGGTTTTCATGCAACGCCCGATTGTGCTTCACGTCCCACACCATGACCGGCGGCGTATCGCTATCGGTGCGCGACAGGAAAACTGCCGTGCCCGGTACGCGGGGAATATTTCGCGACACCAGCGAAGCCATGAACTCTTCAACCGGAACCGCCTGCTGGTCAAGGTTTTGCAGCACGGCGTTCGAGCCGCGATGCCATACCAGCATCGTGCCGAAAACGATACTCGCCAACAGCAGCGGCACATAGCCGCCATCGGCCACCTTGGTCAGGTTGGCAAGGAAAAACGACGCATCGATACAAACGAAAGCCCCGGCAACGACGCCGCTCTTGACGATCCCCCAGCCCCACACCTCGCGCATGGCGATGAACAGCAATCCGGATGTGAGCAGCATAGTTGCCGCGACGGCAATGCCATACGCAGAAGCCAGATTGTCGGATTTACGGAACGCCAGCGTAAGACCAACCGTCACGATCATCAGCAACCAGTTCACGATACCGACATAAATCTGACCGTAGCCTTCCTCGGAAGTTTGCTTGATGCGCAAACGCGGCAACCAGCCTAGCTGGATTGCCTGGCGCGTCATCGAAAACGCACCGGTAATGATCGACTGGCTGGCAATAATCGTCGCCACCGTGGCCAGCACGATAAACGGGATCAGCAAGAAATCCGGGCACAGGCGGAAGAAGATGTTGTCGGTGGTCGGCGTTCCTTCCAGCACCAAGGCGGTCTGGCCGGCATAGTTAAGCAACAGGCTGGGGAGCACCACGGCGGACCATGCAAGACGGATCGGGCGCGCGCCGAAATGCCCCATGTCGGCGTACAGGGCTTCTGCCCCGGTAACACACAGAAAGACGCCGCCCAGGATCAGGAAACTGGCATAGCCGCTGGAGAACAGGTAATGCAAACCATAGAGCGGATTGAGGGCGGCCAGCACAGCCGGATGACGCGCAATACCGATTACACCCATGACGGCCATCGCGACGAACCATAGCAGCATGATCGGACCAAAAGCTTTGCCGATGCGCGCCGTACCCAGCGGCTGAATCGCGAACAGTGCTACCAATATCGCCACTGCAGCCGGCAATATATAAGGCTCGACATCCGGCGTGACAATTTTCAATCCTTCCAGCGCAGAGAGCACCGAGATTGCCGGCGTAATCGCGCCATCGCCATAGATCAGCGCAGCGCCAAACAAACCAAGAGCCACGATAAGCGGTCGTTTGTGCTTTTTAATTCCCAGCAAAGACATCAGCGCCAGAATGCCGCCTTCGCCATCGTTATCGATACTCATGGCAAAGATGACATACTTTACCGACGTGATCATGATCAGCGTCCAGACAATCAGGGACAGCACGCCAAGTACCACATCATGCGTAGCCGCCCCGCCAGTCATGCCCAGCACAGTCTTGAGCGTATACAAGGGGCTGGTGCCGATATCGCCAAAAACGATACCGAGCGCCGACAATCCCAGTACGGAGACGCCGGCGCGGCCGTTCGGCTTGGCAGAATCAGATTTGATGACTGTAGTCATGGGGTAAACATTCCTTTTTGGACGCAAAAAAATACGGCCTCTCCGATCAGGCGGAAAGGCCGGATATTCTTCCAAAGCGAAGACATTGCAATTTTATGCAGGGGTGATTACGCCGCTCCAGCCGGGCAGATAGTGCGCATCCTGGGTGGCGGCCAGTTTCTTGGCTTTGACCAGGGCTTTGGCGAAATCCTTTTGCACGCTGCCGATAGAAATACGCGAGCGCAAGAAGTCGGCCCAGAGGAATTCGCTGAACGGCGTCACGTCCTTGGCATAACCGCCGGCGCGGCGCAATTCTCCGGCCAGGCTGCGGTAAGGATCGTCCTGCAGGGATTCAAGCCGGGCCGGCAAGGCAGCGAAATCCCGGCGTATGCCGTCGTTGTCATAAGGATGCACCCATTGATGGTGATCCATCACAGTCCAGAAATTGGCAGGATTCAGGGAGGAAAGGTCTTTGAGCAGTAACAGCCAGCCGGTCTTGACCTCCTCCTCCAGCAAGGCCAGGCCGAAATGATGGTGGTCGACTATATAGTGTTTTCCATCGGGACCGGTCACGGCGGGGAACCAATGCTGGTGGAGCGATGTGTCGCGCGCCTTCTTGCTCAGCTTGCTCCATTCTTTGCGCTTGAGCGCCACCTCCTCCTTGCCAACGGTAATTTGCGTAGGGTGAAGCTTTTCGATCTTGACGCTGATCAGCTGCGGTTGAGTCCGGTTCATGCAATTCCCCTCAGGTTCACGAAATGAGATTCTATGACAACTTGGCGGGAAAAAGGGGGTGCACATTCAGCGCATCCCCGTGACCGGGCACTCTCCTGTTAACGGCATTCTTTCCCGATGCCGCACATCAGCTTGATGCCAGCAGCAGCCGTCGCTTCCAGCGATTCCCTTGGATCACCGGCGCGCGAACGCAAGGCCAACGTGTGCAAGATCGCCGATGCCATCTTCGCCAGCAGCGCCGGCTCCAGTGCTGCAGTCGATTCGCCCTGCTCCAGCGCACGCTGGAAGCGTGACTCGAATACCTGGTCAAAACTACGCAAGCCATCCGCCAGCCGGTCGCGCACCTCGGCATCCACCACGGCCTGGGTAGCCGCGGTGCCGATCAACAGACAACCACGCGCAGCGCTGTCGAGTGGCAGATACATGCCAAGCGCCAGTTGATATACACGCAACAGCGCCTGCGCCAGCGGCAAATCGCTGGCGCAGGCCGCCGTCATTGCCTCGCGCCCCAGCGCTATATAGCGATCCAGCGTTTGCAGATAAAGCGCGTGCTTGTCACCGAACGCCGCGTACAGGCTGGGCCGGTTCATGCCGGTGGCTGCGCTGAGGTCGTCAAGCGAACTGCCGCCATAGCCCAGGCGCCAGAATACGTCGCGCGCATTGGTCAGCGCCTGCTCCGGATCGTAAGCCCGAGGCCGCCCACGGGCGCGCTTGTTTTCTTTTTGTTCCATACAGTATAAAAATGTTGACCGAGATATTTTTGTACATTATAGTACAAAAACAAATCGCTCACGGAGATCTCACATGGAACTGTATTTTTCCCCGCTGGCCTGTTCGCTGGCAACCCGCATTGCCCTGTATGAGGCTGACGCCAAGGCAGACTATATCCAGGTCAATACCAAGCTCAAGCAGTTGCATGATGGTACGGATTTCTATCCGATCAACGCATTGGGCCAAGTGCCGGTATTGCGCACGGATGATGGCGATTTATTGACTGAAAACACCGCCATCCTGCCCTACGTCGCGGACCTGTTCCCGCAAGCGGCGCTGGCGCCCGCAGACCGTCTGCAGCGCGCCAGAATGCAGCAATGGCTGGGCTTCATCAGCACGGAGCTGCACAAGGCCTTGTTTGTGCCGCTACTCGATCCCCACGCTTCGGAACCGGTGAAGACCTATGCCCGCAACAAGGCAGGTCTGCGCCTTGGCCATTTGCAGACGCATCTGGCTGACCGCGAATTCCTTCTGGACCGCTTCAGCGTGGCCGATGCCTATCTGTTCACCGTGCTTAACTGGGCCTCCCATGGCGGCATCGATCTGGCGCAATGGCCACGGGTCAAGGAATACTATGGCCGGCAGTTGCAGCGCCCCAGCATTGCGCAGGCGCTGACAGAAGAGCTCGCGCTATTCCGCGCAAAATCCTGAGCACGACAATAAGAGGCTGTTGCAAACACACTGGCATTGTTGCCCCTGCAGGCAGACGACAGTGTCGTCTGAAACCCCTGCTACACCCTCCTAGCCGTACTACTCGTACTGTCTTCGTCGGAGCGCCTAGCCATCTGTGTTCGCAACAACCTCTACAAAGACCGCACCCGATGAATGATCTGAAACGGGTGCAGTTTTTTTTAATTCATTTTGTGGCTGCCGGCGGCGGTTGTGATTGGGAAGCGCCGGCCAGCGCAGCGTCGACAATTGCCTGCGCCTCTTTGACGATACGTTGCAAGTGATCCTCGCCATGAAAACTCTCAGCGTAGATCTTGTAGATATTCTCCGTACCTGATGGCCGCGCTGCAAACCAGCCACCGGCTGTAGCCACACGCACGCCGCCGACAGGTGCGTCGTTACCGGGCGCCTTGCTGATGACGCTTTGGATTTTCTCACCGGCCAATTCAGTGCTTTGAATTTTCTGCGGCGACAAGGCGGCCAGCATTTTCTTTTGCGCCGGCGTTGCGCTCGCTTCGACCCTGGTAGCCACCGGATCGCCGAACTCGCTGGCCAGCAGGCGATACGCGTCGCCCGGATCGCGGCCGCTGCGTGCAGTAATCTCCGCCGCCAGCAACCCCGGCACCAGGCCATCCTTGTCAGTGGTCCAGGCCGATCCATCCAGCCGCAAGAACGTGGCGCCCGCGCTCTCCTCGCCGCCAAAGCCGAGCGAACCGTCGCTCAGGCCGTCGGCAAACCATTTGAAGCCGGCCGGCACCTCTACCAGCTTGCGCTTCAGACGGGCGCAGATGCGGTCGATGATCTGGCTGCTGACCACAGTCTTGCCAACGCCCGCAGTCTGCGGCCACTGGCTGCGGTGCTGGAAAAGATATTCAATGGCCACCGCCAGATAATGATTGGCCGGCATCAGACCGACGCTTCTGGTGACGATGCCGTGGCGGTCATGATCGGTGTCGCAGGCGAATGCAATATCGTAACGATCCCTCATTCCCAGCAGGCGCTGCATGGCGTAGGACGATGACGGATCCATGCGGATGCGACCATCCCAATCAAGCGCCATGAAACGGAAGGTCGGATCGACCTCTTCGCTTATCACACTCAGGTTCAGCTTGTAATGCTCGCCGATCCGCTGCCAGTAATGAACGCCCGCTCCGCCCAACGGGTCCACGCCCAGATGGATGCCAGCGTCGCGAATCACTCCCATGTCGATCACCAGGCCGAGTTCGCTGACATAGGTATTCAGAAAATCATAACGATGTGTAGTGTCCAGCCGCAAAGCCTTTTGCAGCGGCATTCTTTTGACATCCTTGAGACCACCCTTGAGAAACGCATTGGCGGCGGCTTCGATCCAGCCGGTGACATCGGTATCGGCAGCGCCGCCATTGGGCGGGTTGTACTTGAAGCCGCCGTCTTCCGGTGGATTATGCGAAGGCGTGATAACGATGCCATCCGCCAGGCCGCTGCTGCGGCCACGGTTATAGTTGATGATGGCGTGCGAGACGGCCGGCGTCGGCGTGTATTCGTCACCTTCCGCCAGCATGATGTCGACACCATTGGCCGCCAGCACTTCGACCGCGCTGGCGCAGGCAGATACCGACAGTGCGTGGGTATCTGCACCGACAAACAACGGACCGTTGATGCCATGCTTGCTGCGATAGGTGCAAATCGCCTGGCTGATGGCCAGAACATGGGCTTCGTTAAAGCTGCTATCGAACGACGATCCGCGGTGACCGGAAGTCCCGAACGCTACACGCTGCTCCACCACCTCAGGATCGGGGATATTCGTATAGTAGGCGGAGACCAGCTTTGGCACATCCACCAGTAACGCCATGGGGGCCGGCTTGCCGGCCAGGGGACTGATTTTCATGATGTAATTCCTGGAATGTCGGATTAACGCAGCGCGATCCACAGGCCAGACCTTGGCCCCGGACGGATGGCGCCTAGACTGCCACTCGCCAAATTGCGCTGCGTCGTTCCAGCCTGCATGCTGTCATCAATCGGGCTTGGCGGGCTTCTCGACATGGCCGCCGAAACCTTGCCGCATGGCTGACAACACCTTGTTGGAAAACTCGTCTTCGCCACGCGAACTGAAACGGGAAAACAATGCGGCGCTCAGGATCGGCACCGGCACGGCTTCGTCGACCGCGGCATTGATGGTCCATCTGCCCTCGCCCGAATCGGAGACATGGCCGGCGTAGTTTTCCAGCGTCGGATCTTTCAGCAGCGCACCGGCGGTCAGGTCCAGCAGCCAGGAGCCGATCACGCTGCCGCGCCGCCACAATTCGGTGATCTCCGGCAAATCGAGGTCGTACTGATAGTGCTCCGGATGACGTAGCGGCGTGGTTTCGGCGTCGGCCACGCTCTTCTGCTTGCCGACGTTGGCGTGCCGCAAAATATTCAGGCCTTCGGCATAGGCGCCCATGATGCCGTACTCGATACCGTTATGCACCATCTTGACAAAATGTCCGGCGCCTTGTGGTCCGCAGTGCAGATAACCCTGCTCGGCGCTGCTGCCGCTCTTGTTGCGGCCGGACGTAGGTGTGGCGGCATCGGCGCCAGGCGCCAGCGTCTTGAAAATTGGCGCCAGATGTTGCACCGTTTCCGTCTCGCCGCCGATCATCAGGCAATAGCCGCGGTCAAAGCCGGCCACGCCGCCGCTGGTGCCGACATCGACATAATGAATCTGTTTGGCTTTCAGTTCAGCGCCGCGGCGAATGTCGTCATGATAGTAAGAATTACCGCCATCGATCACGATGTCCCCAGCTTCCAGCAATGGCACCAGCAACGCCAGGTTTTCATCAACCACGGCCGCCGGTAGCATCAGCCACAGCACGCGCGGTGCTTTCAGCTGGCTGACAAGATCCTGCAACGATGAAGCGCCAACCGCGCCGGGGTGTACTGCCGCCTTGACGGCATCCGGGTGCAAGTCATATACCACGCACTGGTGGTCGCCTCTGGTCAAACGCCTGGCCATGTTGGCGCCCATGCGCCCTAAACCAATCATGCCTAGTTGCATCCTGCTCTCCTCGCTGAATAAATATGACGACGGTAGCCATGTTACCCGCTGCCGTTTCCCATGTCTTTTATTCTGTCGATTGTTACCTCTTCTTACTGTGGGTCGTCGCCAATCCTCTTCAATGCATTTCTTTCTTGCGGCTTTTTTCTATCAGCGTAATGGCATAAGTGCGAGCTTCGGCTTCCGCCTCTTTTTCGCTGGCGAAGACGGTGTCGACGGCCACCCGCTGCAACGGAAAAATATCGTTTCTGTGCATGGGATTGCAGGAAGGCGCATAGATCGCCAGGTTGGCGACCCAACCTTCGCTATCAGGCAATTGCAACCCGGAACATTCGATTTCGTACTCACCAATAGTTTCTGATTGCATGGCAGTCTCCATAAGGTCGCAAGGATGATCGAAGCAAATCATTGAAAAAAACACGCGGCGCAATATCCGTCCGAGAGGTCACTCTGCGGATGCCCCGGATGCTTCCGATCAGATCACATCTGCCCATTCTTCGCCACTGTAAACAGTTGCAGCGGGAACTGCAGCACATTCAGAAAATGGGAAAGCGTAACTCTGACCTCAACACGAGATCTCGCAGCAACAACAAAAGCCTCTCCCGACCGTCCGGTCAGAAGAGGTCTGGTGTCCGCCTGGCGCCAGTTACGCCAGGAGTTGACGCGCTATTTGTCAGTTACCCAACAAAAGCTGCATGATGATGCCGGTCGATATCGCCACCAGCACATAATCGCCGCCGGTTTGCACCCAATGGTAGCCACGCGGCGGCGCATTCAGGTGGTGGCCGCGCCAGTCATCGACGACATATTGCCGGTTGCGGTATTCAGGCGGCAGGCGCTGGCCGCGATAAAAGGCGTGATCAGGACCCGCGCCACGCTCGTCACGACGCTGATCGTTGTAATTGCCACGGTCTGGCTGGCGACCTTGGTCGTCGCGGCGGCCCTGATCATCACGGCGACCCTGGTCGTCACGGCGGTCGGACCTGTCGTCGCGGCGATCAGGCCTGTCATTGCGCTGCTGGCCGTTATGCTGGACGGGAATATCGAGTCCCTGGCCAAATGCAAATCCTCCTGCGGCCAACGACATTGCCATAATGGCGGAAACAATGGTTTTTGCTTTCATGCTGGGCTCCAGTTAATTGATAACAGGTCCTAAATCCACGATAGCCTCGCTGCTGCACGAATTCTGTGCGGCAACGCACATATGGCCCAATCCGGTCGCAAACCGCAGCACAACCACCGTAGTACAACCACGCTACGTGCTGCAGCGCACTGATCCAGTCAGACAGCTACTTACAGCCTGATGGCCTTTGTAGTGTACCGGAAAACCGATCAGTAGCCACATGGGCATGGCCGGCAAAAAAACCGTTCGCAGCGCTGCCGGCTTAGCCCGCCGGCGCGAACATGTCTTCCTCAGAAAATAGTCGAATCTGGAACTCATCTGCTGCATTTCCTGGTCAACATGGCATTCATTGCTATCCCTGCCTATAAGAACATTCCCAATGACAACATATCGGCTAAAATCGTCACGCTGCATGCTAGGTTTAAGCTGCAAAAAAACAAACAATATTTACACTGCCATGATCATTCCACAGCGCATCGTCTCTACCCCGCCATTTCCGCTCAATAGTGGAATGCAATAGGGGCAGGCACGGACTGCGTGTGTTGTACAAGATTTTTTTTATAAGGATTATTTCCGCGTGAAACGTTCTCTCATTTGTGCAGCAGTATTGACACTGGCTGCAAGCGCTACCTGTTCCACCTCCAGTCTTGCTCAAACACCCCAGCCTGCCGTCGGCGCCGTAGCGTCCGCGCCGCAAGTCAGCGGCATCGACACGCACAACGCCGACCTGGCCGTTCGCCCCCAGGACGATTTCTACAGCTATGTGAATGGCGCATGGCTCAAGAAAACTGAAATCCCGGCCGACAAATCGTCATGGGACGCCTTCTATGAGGTTGTTGAACATACCCTTGACCAGTTGCATTCCATTGTCGACGCCGTCAGCGCCGATAAAAATCTCGCGCCAGGATCGAACCAGCAAAAGATCGCCGATCTGTACGCCAGTTATATGAATGAACCGGTGCTGGAAACCTTGGGCATAAAACCGCTGGATGCGGAGTTCGCCCGGGTCGACGCCTTGACAGAAAAGCAGCAGATCCCCGGCCTGATTGCACATCTGAACAGCATCGGTGTCACTGCGCCTTATGCGCTGAGCATACACCAGGATGCCAAGGACTCCAGCAAAGTCATCGCCGACATCGGCCAGAGCGGCCTCGGCTTGCCTGACCGTGATTACTACCTGAAAGCGGGCGACGCCAAGCTAAAAAACACCCTGGTCAAATATCAGACCCACGTTGCAGCCATGCTGACACTGACCGGAGACAAGGCGGCGAACAAAAACGCCGCCGCCATCGTCGCCCTGGAAACCCGGCTGGCCAAGGTGCAATGGACCGAAGTACAAAACCGCGATCCGATCAAGGTCTACAACCCGGTCCCGCTTGCGCAGTTGCCTGCGCTGGCGCCGCATGTCAACTGGGCCGGCTATCTGGACGATGCAGGCCTGAAAGACAAGGTCACTTATCTGGTGGTTAGCCAGCCCAGCTTCATCAAAGGCCTGGACAAGGTTCTGCAAGACACCCCGCTGTCGGTCTGGAAAGCGTATTTCAAATGGCATGTACTGAGTAGTTATGCCTCCGATCTATCCAACGAATACGTCGACCAGAATTTCTCGTTCAAGGGCACCGTGCTGCGCGGCGTACCGCAAAATGAGCCGCGCTGGAAACGCGGCATCAGTGTCATAGAAAACAGCATGGGCGAAGGCTTGGGCCAGCTCTATGTCGAACAGTTTTTCCCGCCCGAGAACAAGGCGCGTATGGAAAAACTGGTAGCCAACCTGATCGCCGCCTACCATCAAAGCATCGACAATCTAGATTGGATGAGCGCAGACAGCAAGAAAGAGGCGCAGAAAAAACTGTCGACGCTGATGCTGAAGATCGGCTATCCGGACAAATGGCGCGACTATTCCACCCTCGTCATCAAGCACGACGACCTGGTCGGCAACGTCATGCGCTCCAATGCATTCGAATACACGCGCAATATCAACAAACTCGGCAAACCTGTAGACCGCAGCGAATGGGGCGATACGCCGCAAACAGTGAACGCCTACTACAACCCTGAGTTCAACGAAATCGTGTTCCCGGCTGCGATCCTGCAAGCGCCGTTCTTCAACGCCAACGCCGACGATGCGGTCAACTACGGTGGCATCGGTGCCGTGATCGGCCATGAAATCAGCCACGGCTTCGATGACCAGGGCAGCCAGTACGATGAAATTGGCAATTTGCGCGACTGGATGAGCAAGCAAGACCATCAGAATTTCGCGGTCAAGACCAAGGCCCTGGTGAAGCAGTACGGGGCGTATAGCGCGATATCTGGCTATAAAGTAAACGGCGAGTTGACCCTGGGCGAAAACATTGCCGACAACTCCGGCCTGGCGATTGCCTACAAGGCCTATCACCTGTCGCTGGACGGAAAAACGCCGCCGGTGATCGATGGCTTCACCGGCGACCAGCGCCTGTATCTGGGCTGGGCGCAAGTGTGGCGCGGCAAGGTGCGTGATGCACAAGCGATCGTTTACGTGAAAACAGACCCGCATTCTCCACCACGTTTCCGGGGCAATGGCACTGTCGTCAACCAGCCCGGCTTCTACAGTGCTTTCGGCGTCAAGCCTGGCGACAAGATGTACCTGCCACCGGAACAGCGCATCATCATGTGGTAAACGAATACGCCGGATCGCGCCCTCTTTTGGACACGATCCGGTTTGTCGGGAGACGGCATCAAGATCGCCTGCGTCAGGCTTGATGCCGGGATAAGTCTAAAGACGAATTAAAATGCCGCGCCGTTTGAGCGCATGAAGCTCTTCACATTTTCAAACGTCACCCTGCCAGCGTGACCCACATCGATCTGCTCGAAATTATTCGCTACAAAGCCGAATCCCGCCTTTTGCGCCTGACTCTTGGTTACTGAGCCCGTGCCATCGGTATCCGCTTCATTGAATTTCGTTTGCAGTTTTTTCAAGGCCCGGTCTTGCACCGAAACTCCCGTCGTTGTGGTGGAAGGCCCGAGAGCTGCTGCCCGTGCCGCAGCCTTGACGCGCGGCGGCACATAAGGATCGCCCAGCTGCGCCATCCCCTGGCGCGATGTCGTTGCAGATTGCATATCGGCGGCTGGCGCCTGCGCCAGAGCAGGTAAAGCAGCGGCCAGCATGGGCATCGCCAGTGCAGAGAAAATCAGGAAACGTTTCATATCAACTCCAATGCTTGAAATAGATTGAGAGGCGAAAGAAAATCATGAGCGGCTGTCGTAGTACCTGACCAGATCGCCCTTCATCAGCAAACGCGAAGGATCGAAGAGATAAATCATGTGGCCGCCGCGATAATGTGTGATCTTCAGGTTGGAGATTGTTCCAAGACGCCCCAGATCCAGTTCGGTGTTGTAGAACGGCGTGGCGAGATCGTGATAGCCATTCTCTGACAGCACCTTGAGCTTGGGATTTTGATAAATCGCCGCCGCCAGGTCGGGAATCGTATCCGGCAGGTACAAGCCGTCGTGGGTCCAGACCCAATTCTGGATGGTGTCGCCGTTTTCTATATTGTAGGTAGAGACAGCGGTATATTTCAAGCCATGCGGCAGGTAATCATTCATCCGGTCGGTGAACGGCTGGGTGATCAGGGTGCTGGACGGATCGCCGTCTGCCGCCAATGGGCTGCCGTTGACCGCGACTACCCGGCCATCGTAGCGACCGACCAGCGAACCAGGAATCAGGTTCTGCCTGAAGGTGGTTTCATCCAGGTTGAAATCTGCCTTCCACTGCGCCACCGGATAGCCGGTATTCATGAAAAGCTGGCTCAGCAGATTAGCTGAAGGCGGCGTGTTCGACGCCAGGAAAGCATCCACGGCAGGTTCATAACTGCTCACCACGAATGCGCGCATCTGTTTGGAGAATGCGGTGAGATTGGCTGGCGGTGGCGTGACCAGGTTGAAATAGGCGCCGACCGCGGCATAGCCTGGGAAGAACGGCCCATACGATCCACCGTTCATATCGGCATTGGAGTTGTAGTTCAGAACCGACGATTGCAGCACGACGCCGGTCAGTTTGGTGCCGCCGATTTCCAGCAGATTGGCCAGCACATCGGTGCGCGGCGTGCCATACGATTCGCCGTACAGGTATTTCGGCGACGCCTGCCGCTGGTTGACGTTCAGATAACGGGTGATGAAATCTCGGAACACGGCGGCATCGGCATCCACGCCCCAGAACGTCTGGTTGGTATTGGGACTGATCGCCTCGGAAAATCCGGTGCCGACGGCGTCAATGAACACCATGTCGGTGGTATCGATCAGGCTTTGCTTGTTGTCGACAAACGGAAATGGCAATGGCTCAGTGGTAGCAGGATCGCCGGTGACGATGCGTTTGGGGCTGAAAGAACCGAGATGCAGCCAGACCGAGGATGAACCCGGGCCGCCGTTATAGAAAAAAGTGACCGGACGTTTGCCGGCGTGTTGTTTGTCCGCAGTGTAGGCGACATAAAATACGCTCGCTTCCGGCTTGCCGGTCTGGGGATCGGTTGCCGTCAGATGGCCGGCGGTGGCGGTGTAATTGATGGTCCTGCCGTTGATCGTAATCCTGTTGTGGGTGATCGCTGCATTTTCCGTCACCTGCGCTGCGGCAAGGCCATCGCCGGCGCCAAAGCCATACAGCGTCTTATCGTTATAAGGCTGGTCCGCCGGCAGCCGCGCGGCAGCCAGTTCGCTTTGCGGGGCCTCTTGGGAAAACGCAGGATTGGCGCTGAATGCGAGCGCGAACAATTGTACTGAACCTGCAATACCAAACAATATCTTTCGTTTAATCGACATGTAGTCCTCGCGAGTTATATACATCGAAACAGCGACATCGAAACAGCGGCATCAAAACAGCGGCATCGAAACTGCAGCAACGAACAACCAAATCTTTCCCGGACGGCTGCGCGCCATCAAAGAAGATCCGACGCCGGTGCAACGCAAGTGATTACGCTTGTGCCGGGCTGCCAGCCATGTGCAAGATGTATTTACGACGGATTGAAAAGCGGCAGGAGAAACAGCCAATAAATATTGACGTACATCAATATATGCAAAGAACCCGAGGGAATCAAGGTGAGGATAGCCAGCCCGGTGAAATTCATTTAAGGGCTACTATTATGTATGTACAGACCTGTATGTTCAGATGTGATATGCAATATGTTCGGCCCACAAAGATAACCATGATGCATTCATGGATTTATGTCGCGTCGGTTATCGATCACTATCCGGCCAGGCAGCACCTCGACCAGGCTTTCCAAACAGTGCGGCCGGCTTCTGCTGTGATCCGCTATCTGCAGGATTCGCATACTCGCTGGGCGAGAAAAACAGATTGGCAATAATACTGATTCCAACCCCGATGACACCGATACAAATCAGTAAAATTTCGAGCATGACTCCCCCTTATCGTCCTGGCGAAATTGCCAGCGAATTATTTGTTGACCGCCTGAAAAAGCCAATGTAAAACTGTGCCGGGCAATCCGGTGGCCGCTATTTTCCGGCGTCGCCAATGACTGCACATGCGCCCACTGTAGCGCCACACCGGTGACCAGCGCCAATACCGAATATGGCGGATACCTATCTCGAAACGGCATAGCAATGATTTCACTAAGACAGCTCAAATACTTCGTCGAAATTGTCGACGCCGGCAGCTATACACGCGCCGCAGAACATCTGTTCGTCGCCCAGTCGGCGTTGAGTCGGCAGATGAAGGAATTGGAAACCGACATGCAGGTCAACCTGCTGCAGCGCGATTCACGGCATGTCGAACTGACCGAAGCCGGACAGCTGTTTTACGCGCGAACCAAAAGGATTTTGGAAGATATCGATGACGCCATCGTCCAGGCGCATCAGATTGGCAAAGGCGAACAAGGCCGGATCCGGGTGCTGCATTCGAGTTCGGTCACCTTATCCGCGGCCATGGGCGACATCTTCAACACGCTGCTGCTCAGGTTCCCCGGCGTATCTTTGGATTTCTCACGCGCGCCGTCCGAGCATCAGGCGCTGGATATCGATGAAGGCCGGGCCGATTTCGGATTGGTGAGGCTGCCGATACTGCGAAAATTTCCGAATATCCAGATCAAGAAAGTGTTTTCCGAAAAACTGGTAGTGGCGCTCTCCAAGGACCATCGCTTCGCCCAGAGAAGTCATATCGGCATCGCAGATCTACGCAATGAACATTTTGTTTCAGTGCCGCACAAGGATCGCGGCGGCCTCAGCTATCTGGTTGCGGAACTGTGCATGCGCCATGACTTTTTCCCCAAGGCCGCACGCGCCACGTCGCGCAAGGCTTCGCTGCTGAACCTGATCGAGGCCAATCTGGGGATTGCGATCGTGCCGGAAAGCATGCAGGAAATTGCACCGGCCGGCATCCGTTTTTTGCAACTGCCGCCGCAAGATGCGCAATCGGACGTTGCAGTGATTTACCGGCGCGACGCATCGCCGATGATTGCCGGCTTTATCGCGGCATTTCTGGCATTGATGCCACAGGCGGAAAAAATTTGAGATTTTGGAAAACTTCGTGCCTAGAGGCGTTGCAGCCAGCCGGCGACGCCCTGCAACGAACGGAATTCGCTCACTGAACGACAGGCAATGTGCGGATGGCGTGCTGCCAGCATGCGCGACAAGGCCGCACCCGGCCCCAGTTCCAGCGCCGCTGTGACGCCACGTTCAGCACAAGCATCCATACATGCGTGCCAGCGTATGGTATGCGTCATCTGCTGCGACAATGCTGTAATTGCTTGCTCTTTTTTGGTCAGGACATGTCCGTCCACGCCGGACAGTACCGGTAATACGGGATTGTCGCGGAATTGCTGACGTAGCTGTTCGAAAAACGGCTCGGCGGCAGTCGCCATCAACGGGGTATGCGAAGCCACCGTCACTGGCAGCACTGTTATTTTTCCACCCAGCCGCCTGATCTCGCCTGCCACCGTCAACATATCTTGCTGCAGCCCCCCGACGATGCAACTGTCGGCATCGGTTTCAATCGCTACATAAAGCCGCTGCGACGCCAGCAGGACGGCCAGCTGGCGCAACGCGATGCCGCTGACGGCAAACAGGACCTGCGGCGACTCAGGCTGCAAACAAGCGTCCATCAGTTGCGCCCGCGATGCCGCCAGCCCGATCACTTGCGACGCAGAAATCGCGCCGGCTACATGCCAGGCGGCGAGCTCGCCAATGCTATAGCCGGCAACCAACTCGGGAATCGGTAACAGCGGTTGCAATACCGACCAGGTGGCGACAGTCGCAGCCACAATCAGCGGTTGCGCCAGCAGGTTTGAGAAAAGCAGATTATCTTGAGAGAGGATTTCTTGCAGCGGCCTGTCCAGTCCCGCTGCCGCAAGCCATTGCTCCAGCGCTAGCGCAATTGCCGGGTCAGAGCGGGCAAGATCGAACATTGCCGCATGCTGGCCACCCTGCCCCGGACACAGAATCGCCAGGCGCGGCATCATGGCTGATCCGCCCCGGCTTGCTGTGCTTGCTGTGCTTGCTGTATGTGCGACTTAGCGCAGTACGTAGCCATCCTTGCCTATCACTGTCAATTCAATGAAATTGAGACCGTCATGGCTGTTCGGATCATATTTCAGCGTCATGCCGCCTACATCATAGCCGCCCATGCCTTCCAGGCCGCTGACCAGGCTTTCACGGGTCGGCTTGTTGCCAGCGCGGCGCAAACCTTCCACCAATACCTTGGCGGAGATAAAGCCTTCCAGCGTTGGATAAGAGTCGGACAATTCACTGCGCGACTTCAGCGCCGTCATGAACTCCTTGGAGATAGGTGTGCTTGAGCTTCTTGGATTCGGGAACACCTGCGTCATACCCAGGCCGCGTGCATCTTTACCCAAGCTTTGCAAGAACACCTGCGAGCTGACGTTCGACAAGGTGATCAATTGCTGCTGGCCGCCAGCTTCGCGATACTGTTTGATGAAAGCGGCGCATGGCTTGGCCGTGCAAATCATCAGGACAGCCTGCGGCTTGGCATCGAATATTTTCTTGACTGCGCCTTCGACCGCAACCGTGTTGCGTTCGTAACTGGCGATCAGCGGCTCTGGCAGCTTATGCTTCTTGATCGCCTGTTTCAAGCCTTCCAGCGCGTCATTGCCAAACGAATCGTTGGAGACTAGCACCGCGTAGCGTTGCAGGCCCATGCCCGACAATTGCTCGATCGCGGTGCCGACTTCATCGCGGTATTTGGAACGCACATTGAACAGGTAGTGCTGCATAGGCTCGTGCAGCGAGGTAGCGCCGGAGACCGGTGCTATCAAGGGCACCTTGGCGTCATTAATGGTGCTGAGGATCGATTCAGTGGTAGGAGTGCCGCGATACAGGAACAGGGCGAAGGCATTTTTTTCATTCAGCAGCTTGCGGGTGTTTTCGACGGTGCGCTTTGGCTCAAAGCCGTCATCCAGCGATTCCAGCACGATCTTGCGGCCGAACACACCGCCCTGCTTGTTGACGATATCGAAATAC
Organism: Collimonas arenae; assembly: GCF_000786695.1. Lineage (NCBI taxonomy): Bacteria > Pseudomonadati > Pseudomonadota > Betaproteobacteria > Burkholderiales > Oxalobacteraceae > Collimonas > Collimonas arenae. The sequence goes on from NZ_CP009962.1 coordinate 3,390,414, forward strand.
AGTTGCGCGCCGGCGGTGGCTTGCTTCACTTCTTCTGCGGCAGTACCGGTAAAACCCGCTGACTGGCCGATGATGATGGTGTTGCTCGTGATGCCCTGTTCGGCGTTAGCGCTAACAGGCGCAGCCGAACCAAACAAACCTAACAAGCTGATACTGACTGCCAAAGACAACTTCTGATGCACTTTCATTTGTTCTCCAGATATATTCGTCGACACGGTGTGTACATGGGAACGCTAGCCGCGAGCAAGTCATCGCAGGTAGCTCAATCCATGGAGTAAATAGGTGGCTGCCAGCAAGTCGGCAGCACCACCGGGCGACAGCTTATCCTGAATAAATACTTTATGGCAACTAATTGCTTGTTGACGCCAATTAATTGTCGCACTGCCTCCCGTTTCCAGGAATTGCCGGGCGCAAGTTTTGACCTTGTCGGCGGCCGTTGCACCGCCCCGATGGTAGAGATTGGTGTCGCTGATACTGGCCATCAGGGCAAACAAGGCATCCGTTGCAGCAGCGTCGTAACCACGGCCGGCATTGAGTGTCAGCAGGAATCGCGGCAGAGCGATCTCGAACAAGGAAGGAAATCCCAACGCCGCTTCTTCGCTGGCGCCACTGACGGCGTATGTTTCCGCCACCTGACGGCCATGCGACATGTCCGAAGGATGCGCGCTCCCGGCCCGTTCCTGCATATGCCGCGTCAAGGCATCACCCCACTGGATCAACAACGTGGCGCGAATCGCCGCTGGCGACAAGGGCATGTCGCGGCTTTGGCAATAGCCGGTCGCCGCACACAACATGCCGAGGCAAAAAATGGCGCCTCTGTGTGTATTCACACCTGCCGTAGCTTTCAGCATGGTTTGTTCAGCGGCGATGCCAAGCTGTCGCAATACGGCAAAGTCCTTGCCTGCCATGCCGGCTCGTGTAATCTGAATGAAATAATGGCGTAGCGAGAACAGGCTGCGCATGAAAGTACCGGCATCCATATCCGTATGACTGCCGCTGTCTACCAGCGACACCAGGCCGGGCTTCGGATACAGCTGCAATTCGCGATACAGGCTGCGCAAGGCAAGCCGCGCCACCTTCTGGCTAAACGCCCGCTGCTGGCGGAGACTCTGTTGAGGCAGACCGTGACGGCGTATCTGCGGTGACACCGGAAACCGCGGATCGGGGCAAAGCGGCGCCGCTATCATGCAGGCTCCAGGCTAGACATCAGGCGCGCCAACGGCGTCAACTGCACGATAGTTTCCGTCTTTACCAGCACCCGTGGCTGACTGGAGGCATGCAGCGCCTGCCAGCACTCTTTCCAGGCTACCGCCTGGCCGTCCGGAAAAATCACTTCGCCGTCCAGCGGCAAACGCGCCGCATGCTGCGCCAGCAATGCCATGCCACGCGAAAATTCCGGTTCGCTTCTGGGCGTAAACAAGAGATCGATATCCGAACTGGCCGTGACATAATTTTGTTGCGTCAGGATTTGCCAGGCCCAGGAGCCGTAAACTCGCAAGACGATACCGCTATGCAGGCAATCGCCAGCAAATGCATGCAAGGGACCGCTCCAGCCGGGCGGCATATGCGCCAACGCTTTCTCCAGCGTCAGCGGTTCTTCAATCCTCTGGATACCGGCAAGTTGCACTCGCAATGGAATCCTGGCCTTGTCGCCATTGCCGTCAGGCGGCAGCGCCAGGCCCACGCACAATTCATTGTCGGACGTATCCGCTTCGCGCCGCCGCAACACCAGCGGCCAGTCCTCCTGCTGCCAACGCGTTAGCGCGACGCACACAGTGTCCACTGAGTCGGCAGCCGCTGTCTGCGCTGCCCGCCGCCAGCCATTGGCGTTGAGCCAGACCAGGCTATGCCGGGCTATCATTTGCGCGTACCGCCTGCGCCACCGGCAAGGCCTGGCTACGGCCGCCACGCTGCAAGCCCGCTGCACTGCGCCGGTCGACAGGATTGGCATCCTGTAGCGCTTGCGCCAGCTGCACAGCAAGATCACCATCCCAGATCGCTTCAATGCCACCCATCTGCAGATAATTGACCGGCCCCGGCGCAAACACCGGATTGCTCTTGGCCAGTTCCGTCAAGCGCTCCAAAGGCACCTTGGTAATCCGTGCCATGGCCGGCAAGCCCATCACGCGGATGGTTGCTCCAGGCAGTGCATAGCAAGCGTCAGCCATCAGGCCGCTGGTGATGAAACCGCCCGACAGTGCCTGGTCGTACACCAGACCGATGATCTTGTACCCGCTGCTGCGCGCCAGCGCGATGCATTTTCCCAGATGCGCCATATAGCTGTTAATCCCCAGCATTTCGTCACGATGGCGCAAGCGCTGGCCCTGGGTATCGACCAGGATGACGATAGGCCGCTGCGGAAAATTACGCAACGTGGTCAATATTGTCTGCGCCTGCATCAAGGCAATTTCGACGCCAATCGGTGCATGACCGCTACTGCCGATAATGCTCACCGTGACGCCGTCAACTTGCGCGGTGCCCGTCAGGAAATTATCCTGTTCAACAATGGTGTGGCCGCCTGGGAATAACTGTGCGGCTAACGTGATCCAGTCCATTCACGGCCTCCGTCGCAGTTGTGCGGTAGCGGCAACAAAGGCGTCGGCTTCCAGCATGGGCAGGTTGGCGGCGTCGGCAATGCCGATTTTCTGCCAGATATCGAGCGGATCGGCGGCAGCGCCAAAGGCGTCGACACGATCCTGCAAAAAATGTTGTTCAGCTTCCAGTGCTTCCAGGGTCAGCGCAATCTCGCCTGCATTGGCATGGCATTCCTGCGCCAGATCGAGGGCTGCCTGCCGGAAGGCGTCGCTATGGTCCGCCACCAGCAATTGACAGTCTCCCAGAAGATAGCGGTGCTTGCCGCCAGTGGTGCGCCACACCAGCGCACGGTCGCGCGAATCGAATTCTTCGACCCCATTGGCGGTCTCGATCACCTCCGGCCCGGACATCGCCAGCCGCCCTTCTTCCGACATCACGATAGCGTTGGCGCAGCAGGCGACGATCCCCATGCCGCCGAAACAGCCGTTGGAGCCGCCGACCAGCGCGATCACCGGGATACCGGCGGTGCGTACGTCGAGCAAGGCGCGCATCACTTCGGATACCGCAATCAAGCCGGCATTGGCTTCATGCAGACGCACCCCGCCGCTTTCCAGCAACAACAACACCGCATAAGGTCGATCCAACAAAGCGCGCTGCAACAACCCGGTTAGCTTCGCGCCATGCACCTCCCCCACCGCGCCCCCCATGAAGCCGCCCTCTTGCGCCGCCACCAGTACCGGTTCTCCAAACAACCGTGCTGCGCCAATCGCAATGCCATCATCGAACGAGACCGGTGCATCCAGCTGCCCCAGATGAGGACTGACAATGCGCAACTCGGGCGGCAAAAATTCTGTGAAACTGCCAGCATCAAGCACCGCATGCAAGCGCTCGCGCGCATTCGCTTCCAGATAACTGCTCATCAAGGACTCCCCAGCGCCGTCTGCACCGCCTGGTCCAGACGCAGGCTGACCACCGCAGGCGTCGCACCCATGTCGTTGATCGCAATACGCGTATCGGCAAGCTGCCAGCGCTGCTGAAAATCGTCCAGCACCGCTTGCCATATCTTGCCGAAACCGCGGGCGGCGGTTCTGACTTCAATCGCACATGCACCGTTCAACACGGCCGATTCGATCAGCACTTCCAGATTACCGGAGCTGACCACTCCCGAGAGTTGCGCCGTCGCGGGCAGCGGGCGCTGGCCATGCTCAAAACGAAAATTCAAGGTTTCCATCGGAGTACCCCATCACTTTTACAGCGTGACTCACCAGTTCCTGAAGCGCTTTGGCGGCTGATACAAGCCGCCTGAAGCGCGCACCAGGTCCTTCATGCTTTTGGCCGCCAGCAAATCGCGCGTAGCGAGCCGCTTGTCTATCCCCAGATCCTCCGGCCGCTGGATGATGCCGCGGTCACGCAGGTTCTCGACCATCCGTTTGTCCCGTCCCAGGCCAATTGCGGTATAGCCTGCCACGCCGCGCACCGCCTGCTCGCGCTCTTCGTCGGTGCGGCACAACAGCAGATTGGCCAGCCCTTCTTCGGTCAGGATATGGCTAACGTCTTCACCATAGATCATCACCGGCGGAATCGCCATGCCGGCTTGCTCGGCAAGTTCCCAGGCATCGAGCCGCTCGACGAAAGCCGGCTGCATATGCTCGCGGAAGGTTTCAACCATTTGCACCACCAGCTTTTGACCACGCGGAATAAGGTTCCTGCCGTCCCGCGCCTGCTTGCCTGCTTTCAGCCAGGCCGGGCTGGCATGACGCCGGCCGCGGGCATCGGCGCCCATGTTAGGCGCGCCGCCGAAGCCGGCGATGCGGTCGGCGGTAGCGGTGGATGAATTGCCTTGCAGATCGATCTGCAGGGTTGAACCGATGAACATGTCGCAAGCGTAATGGCCGGCCATCTGACTGAAGGCGCGGTTGCTGCGCATCGAACCGTCCGGACCAACGAAAAACACATCCGAGCGCGCCCGGATGTAGTCTTCCATGCCAAGCTCTGAGCCAAAGGAATGGATCGATTCGACAAAACCGGCCTCAATCGCAGGAATCAGCGCCGGATGCGGATTGAGCGCCCAATGCCGGCAAATCTTGCCCTTCAGGCCAAGCGAAGCGGCGTAGGTCGGCAGCAGCAATTCAATTGCGGCGGTGTCGAAACCGATGCCATGGTTGAGCCGTTGTATGTCGTATTCTGCGTAGATACCCTTGATCGCCATCATCGCCATCAATACCTGGATATCGGAGATCTGCGCCGGATCGCGCGTAAACAACGGTTCGATATAGTGCGGCGTCGGCGCCTTCACCACAAAGCCTACCCAGTCGGCCGGAATATCGACACGCGGCAGGACATCGACTATTTCATTGACCTGCGCAATCACGATGCCGCCGCTAAAAGCCGTGGCTTCGACAATCGCCGGCGTGTCCTCGGTATTCGGTCCGGTATACAAATTGCCGTGGCGGTCGGCTGCCTGCGCCGCCACCAGCGCCACGCGCGGCGTCAGGTCGATAAAGTAACGGCCGAATAATTCAAGATAGGTATGGATCGCGCCGATATTGAGCTTGCCGGCCGCAACCAGGCCGGCCAAGCGCACCGCTTGCGGCCCCGAAAAAGAAAAGTCCAGACGTGTGGCGATGCCGGTTTCAAAGATGTCCAGATGCTCAGGCAACGCCAGCACCGACAGCAGCATATGCAAGCCATTGACGCGCGCCGGATCGAGCTTGGCCAGTTCCTTGGCCAGGAAATCGGCTTGCTTCTGGTTATTCCCTTCCAGGCAAACCTTGTCGCCGGATTCGAGCACGCTATGCAGCAGATCCCTGATCCGCCCTGTTTCCACCAGCTTGCCCTGGCAAGCGCTGCCGAGCGTCTCGGCGACCCGCCGCAGGCGTTGTTCGCGATTTGTATTGCGCACATCCCAACGGCGGCTGTCCATGTCAGCGGGCTCCCATCAATAAATCCGGCAGTCCAGTGACAATGCCAGGAAACAGGCACAGCAAAATAATCGCCAGAAACATCAACAACAGGAATGGCAGCGTACCCTTGATGACATCGCTAAGCGGAATGTCGGGCGCAATGTTCTTGATGACGAACAGGTTCAGGCCGACCGGCGGATGAATCAGGCCCATCTCCATCACCACAGTCATCACCACGCCGAACCAGATCAGGTCGAAACCGGCTTCACGCAAAGGCGGCAGGATGATCGGCGCGGTCATCAGGATGATCGACACCGGCGGCAGGAAGAAGCCGAGCACGATCACCATCAGCAAGATCATCGCCAGCAGCAGCCATTTAGACAGATGCAGGGCAACTACCCATTGCGCCGCCGACTGGCTGATGTGCAAGTAACTCATCACGTACGAATACAGCAAGGACATGCCGATAATCAGCAACAGCATGCAGGATTCCTTGATGGTCGAATTCAGGAAAGGCATCAGGTCGCGCGGCCGCCACATGCGGTACACCACGGCAATCAGCACGATCGCCAGCAAAGCGCCGAGGCCGGCGGTTTCCGACGGCGTGGCAAAGCCGCCGTACAAGGCAATCATCACGCCAATCAGCAGCACCAGGAAAGGCAGCACGCGCGGCAGCATTTCCACCTTTTGCGCGAGGGTGAAATGCTCGTCATCCAGATAAGCCGACTTGACGCCGCCCTGGCTGTAGATCGCATGCGCAATGCGATATTCTTTGCGGGCGCGGTACACGGCGTAGCCGGCGAACAGGAACACCAGCAACATACCCGGGCCGATGCCGGCCAGGAACAAGCGGCCCAGCGATTGCTCCGAGGCCACCGCGTACAGGATCATGGTGATCGAAGGCGGCAGCAGAATCCCCAAAGTGCCGCCGGCGGCGATTATGCCTGCCGCAAAGCCAGGAGAGTAGCCACGGCGACGCATTTCCGGGATACCGGCGGAACCGATCGCAGAACAAGTCGCCGGCGATGAACCGGCCATGGCGGCAAACAAGGCGCAGGCAAAGACATTGGCGATCCCGAGACCGCCCGGAACCCGGCTCAGCCAGGCATGAATGGCGGAATACAAGTCACGCCCCGCCGGCGATTTGCCGATGGCCGCACCCTTAAGGATAAACAAGGGAATCGACAGCAAGGTGACGGAAGCGATTTCCTCGTAGACGTTCTGCGTCACGGTATCGAGCGAAGAAGCGGGCATGAAGAAATACATGAAGCTGGTAGCCACCACACCGAGCGCAAAGGCAATCGGCATGCCTGAACACATCACGACGATAGTGACGATGCCATACAGGGCACCAAGGGCAAGCGGACTCATTACACTCCCGTGACAGTTTGTTGAGTGACGGCTTGCTTGCGGTCAGTCAGGCGCGTCAGCACCTGCACCAGGATTTGCAAGGTCAGCACGGTCATGCCGAGCGCCATCAGAGAATAAGGAATCCACAGCGGCGGTGCAAAAGTGGATGAGGTAGTCTGGCCTTCGGACCAGGCTTCATGAAACAGAGTCCACGATTTCCAGGAAAAGAAAGCGCAGAACAAAAAGGAAACCACGTCGACCAGCAGCAGGCGTACTGCGTTCACCGCGGCAGGCAATATCGAAGACAGGGCTTCGATGCCGATATGGCCGCGATACGATTGCGCGTAGCCGGCGCAGAGGAAGATCACGCCGACCAGCATAAAAACGGTGGCGTCATCTTGCCAATCGGTCGGCGTATGGAAAAAATAGCGCGCCACCACCGAATAGGTCATGATCAGCGCAGTCAGCATTAGCGCTACCATCGACAGGTACAAAGCGAATTTATTGAAGCGGTCAAGTACGCCGGCCAGCCCTGCCACCACCGGATTGTCCGGCGTGGCGGGTAATGCAGGCCCTGCGGTCGGCTTCGTATCGAAGCCGTGGCTCATAGGAGTTTCTCAGCCAGTTTCAGCAACTTGGCGCAATTATCGTTTCTTGCCGCATAGTCCTTCCACGCCGTGTTGCGCGCGATATCCTGCCACTTCTTGACGGTGGCGGCGTTCAGATCGACTACCTTGGCGCCAGCCTTTTGATAGACCGCGGCGACGCCGGAATCATCCAGCCGCGCGGCGTTCTCGGCAAATTTTTCCATATCTGCACCGACCGCCATGACCGCTACTTGCTGCTCCTTGGTCAGGCGATCGAAAGTCGCCTTGGAAATCATCAGCGGCTCAAGCATGTACCAGTAGGCTTTATCGCGGCCGCTGGTCAGGCTCTTCGACACTTCTTCCAGACGGAAGGAAATCAGCGAAGTCGAGGAAGTCATGGCCGCGTCCATCGCGCCGGTCTGCATCGCGGCATAGATTTCATTGGATGGCAGCGTCACCACGGCGGCGCCGGCTTCCTTCAAAATCATGTCCATCTCGCGCGAACCGCCGCGCACCTTCAGCCCCTTGGCGTCCGACGGATCGACAATCGGCTTGGTGCGTGAAGCAACGCCGCCGGCCTGCCAGATCCAGCTGACGATAATCACGCCCTTTTCCAGCAGGATGCGCGACAATTCCTTGCCGACTTCGGCATTCTTCCAAGCTGCGCCCTGCTCATAGGAAGTCACCAGACCTGGCATCAGACCGATGTTAACCTCCGGCACTTCGCCGCCGGCATAGTTGAGCGGCACCAGAGAGAAATCCAGTGCGCCTTTGCGCAGCGCGGAGAACTGTGAGTTGGTCTTCATCAGGGAAGAACCGGGATAGATTTCGAATTTCAGGCTGCCGTTGGTGCGCTTGCCGACTTCTGCCGCAAACATGCGAGTCAAGCGGTCACGGAAGTCACCTTCGCTGATACTGCCGCCGGGAAACTGGTGGGAAATTTTAAGAGCGCTGGATTGCGCCCAGACTGACGACATAGACCAGAACGGCGTGCTCGCGAGTGCACCCAGCACCGTTCTTCTGCTGACTAAAGACATATCCCCTCTCCTCTGGTGGAAAAACTATCGATACAATTTTAGCTACATTTCATACAGTTATTGCTGAAGATAGATGCTATGTATTCTTTTTTCATTTCCTTGTATACACAGTATTCCATAAAACATTTTTATGTCAACGAATAAATACGCCTTACAATCAAATCTCGAATACACATAATCCCAGAAACGGTCTAATTATGCTGACGACAAAAAATCGCTCGGAATCCCTGCGCGAAACCATCGAAGAGATGATCGCAGTTGGGGAACTACGCCCGGGTCAACATCTGGACGAAACCGACCTCGCCATCAAATTCGGCGTCTCCCGCACGCCGGTGCGCGAAGCCTTGATCCAACTGGCGTCCATGGGCATCGTCGTAACCCGCCCACGGCGCGGCACGGTGGTGGCAGAGATCGGCCCACGCCAGCTGATAGAAATGTTCGAGGTAATGGCGGAACTGGAAGCAATGTGCGGACGCCTGGCGGCGCGCAGAATGTCCAGCGAGGAGCATGCACATCTGCTGACGGCGCACCAGGCTTGCATGGAAGCCCGCGACGCGCAGGATCCGGACAGCTATTTCTACAAAAACGAAGCTTTCCATGACGCCATCTATGAAGGCAGCCACAACGCCTTCCTGGTCACTCAGGCGCGTTCGCTGCAACGCCGGCTGCGGCCTTACCGGCGCCTGCAGCTGAGGGTGCGGGATCGCCTGAAGGTCTCTTTTCAGGAGCACGACGGCATAGTACAGGCCATCATCGCCGGCAACGGCGAGCAAACCGCCGACCTGCTGCGCCAGCACGTCACAGTGCAGGGACAGCGTTTTGCCGATTTGATTGCATCGCTGCAGCAATTGACTGCCATACCGGAGCCGCAGTACAAATATCTATAACTGGCGCGTGTAAAACGCTGATCGGCTGGACAACCGCGTCATATGCGGAAAGATATCCCAGCCGCCGCTACATTTTGAAGACATCTTCGCTGGTCACCTGGTACAAACGCTTATAACGTTCATAGCGCGGCTTGAGGCGCTCAGCCAACGACGCCGATGGCGCAATCATGTCGGCTGTCGGCAACGCGGTGCAAACCGCTTCAGCCGCCTCGCCTGTGGTAGCCATGCGCGCCAGCCTGGCGGCACCGAAAGCACCGCCCAGATCGCCGCCGACCGGTCTTAACAAGGAGAAACCGCAAGCCGACGCCACCAGCGAACCCCAGAAGTGGCTGCGGGCGCCGCCACCGACAAAGGTCGCCTGCCTGATGTGGGTACCGGCCGCGCCCAGCGCCGCATAGCCGTCGGCAAGCGAAAACGCCACGCCTTCCATGATGCTATACGCGATCGCGGCGGCGTCGGTGTTGGAACTCAAACCGAAGAACATGCCTTTGGCCTGCGCATTGTTATGCGGCGTACGCTCACCGTTCAGGTAGGGCAGGAAAATCGGCGCGGCATCGATGGCGGCGTCTTCCGCCAACTTGGCAAAGGCCGCTTCGCTGGTGTGGCCGGTCAGACGCGTGGCCCAGGACAGGCTGGTGGTCGCGGCCAGCGTCACGCTCATCTGGCACCAGCGATCCGGCAAGGCGTGGCAGAAGGCGTGCACGGCCTGGGCGGGATTCGGCGAAAAATGATCGTTCGAGACAAATATCACGCCTGAACTGCCCAGCGATACCAGGGCGCTGCCAGGGCTTACCACCCCTACCCCTACCGCCGAAGCGGCATTGTCGCCGGCGCCGCCGGCCACCAGCACCGGCCCCTTGAACCTCCATTGCCGCGTCAGATCGTCTTTGAGCTGGCCGGCGACATCGCGCCCTTCGATCAAGGCCGGCATCTGCTGGCGCGTCAAGCCGGTGGCGGCTAGCATGCGATCCGACCAGTCGCGGCGGGCAACGTCCAGCCACAAGGTGCCGGCAGCGTCGGACATATCGGACACCAGTTCGCCAGTGAGTCGGAATACCAGGTAATCCTTGGGCAGCAGCACGATCGAAATGCTGCGAAATACCACCGGTTCATGTTTTTGCAGCCACAATAATTTGGGCGCGGTGAATCCCGGCATTGCCAGGTTGCCGGTGATCTGGCGCGACTCCGGCACCAGCGCTTCCAGTTCGACGCATTCGGCGAAAGAGCGCGTGTCGTTCCAGAGAATCGCCGGACGCAGTACGCGACGACGAGCGTCGAGCAACACCGCGCCGTGCATCTGGCCGGAGATGCCGATGGTGCGCACTGCTGCAAATGCCTCGGGTGCTGACGATCGCAACTGATCGAGCGCTTCGCAAGTCGCTTGCCACCAGCCTTCGGGGCTTTGTTCCGACCAGAGCGGATAGGGACGGCTGATGGTTTGCTTGACGGCGCTGCTGGCGATTGGCTTGTTATCTCCATCCACCAGCATTGCCTTGAGCTCGGACGTGCCAAGATCTATGCCCAAAAACATGAATGATTTCCTCTTTTATTGAACCGCAGACTGGGTTGATGCGCCACCGGCTTGCGTCAGATGAAAGGCGCGAAACTTCGATGGCGACATTTGCTTCTTCTGCAAAAATTGATGATTGAAATGCGACACATTGTTGAAGCCGACCCGATAACAGATGTCGGTTACCGACAACTCCGTATTCATCAGCAGCTCGCAGGCACGGTTAAGCCGCAGGTGGTTGACGTACTGGACGAAAGTCAGGCCGGTATTTTTGCGGAAGAAGCGCGAGAATGCCGCACCCGCCATCCTTGCCAGCTCGGCGACATCGGCTTCACGCAGATCGGCAGTGTAATTTTCCAGGATATAGGCCAGCACCTGGTTGATGACGGCGTTGCGGCGCTGGTCGATACTTGGATCGTAGCTGGGACTGGCCAGCCGCACCCGCGGTGCATGCGACAGATAGTCCAGCAAATCCAGGAACAGGATCACCCGTCTGGCGTCGCTGGCGCTGATCATCGCGCTCAAGGCTTCATGGGCGCGCTCTTCCGCCTCCTTGCCGAATTGCACGCCGAGACGCGCCTCATCAAGCAGATTCTGCACCTGGCCGAACTCCGGGAAAAGAGCCATGCAATCCTGCATGAATTCTGCGCCGAACTGCAGCACCAGGTCGCGGTCCTCCACGCTGACGCCCGGCGCCAGTTCGCTGACCCAGTTGTGTGGGATATTGGGGCCGGTGAATACCAGGTTGCCAGGCCCGCAATCGCCAATGTAGTCGCCGACGAACATCTTGCCTCGGGTCGCACGCAGATAATGCAATTCGTACTCGGGGTGATAATGCCATTTTGCTACCTGATGCGGGTAACCGTGAGACCAGACGCGAAATGACTGGTACTGTACTTTTTGGATAAGCTCCAGGTCTGGCCGCATGGCATGGTCTCCTTGTGTTTCCGGGCGTCATCTTGATATCAATGTCTCAACACCAGGCTGCGACCTGTCTCTGCATCGAACACATGCAGGTCGCTCATCGAGACATTAAAGCATACCTGCGTACCTACCCGCGGACAACGGCTGGCCGGCACCAGCGCTGTGATTTCGCGCTCCGCATGCAGCAAACTCACCAGCGACTCGGCGCCGAGCAACTCCACCAGATCGACCTGGCCCACCACTTCGATCTGCTGGTCGCCGGTGCTGGTAGTAGACATATGATTCGGCCGCACGCCCAGCACCACAGCCTGGCCGTCGCCAATCGCAAACAGGGATTGCGGCAGCCGCCAGCGCGCTTCACCACTGTCGAGCACAGTCGCGCCATCTTCGTGACGCGCCATGCAATCGATGAAATTCATCGCCGGCGTGCCGATAAAGCCTGCGGCAAATTTCGATACCGGATGGTTGTATATTTCCGCCGGCGTGCCGACCTGCTCGATGCGTCCGGCCTTGAGCAGCACGATGCGGTCAGCCAGCGTCATCGCTTCCAGCTGATCGTGGGTAACATACACTGACGTAGTCGCCAGTTGCCGGTGTAAACGCTTGATATCGCCGCGCAATTGTGCGCGCAACTTGGCGTCCAGATTCGACAACGGCTCGTCGAACAGGAATACCGAAGGCGTCTTGATCATCGCGCGGCCGATGGCCACCCGCTGTTGCTGGCCGCCGGACATCTGCTTCGGCTTGCGCTGCAGCAGCGGATCCAGGTTCAGCATCTGCGCCACCCGTTCAACGCGCTGCCTGATTTCACTTTCCGGCGTCTTCAGCCGGCGCAGGCCGAAAGCCATGTTGTCGTACACCGTCATGTGCGGATACAACGCGTAATTCTGGAACACCATGGCGATATCGCGCTCGCGCGGCGGCAGATCGTTCACCTGCCGCGCGCCGATGTGCAAAGCACCGCCGCTGATGTCTTCCAGCCCAGCCATCATGCGCAGGATGGTCGACTTGCCGCAGCCGGAGGGGCCCAGCAGCACGATGAACTCCGCATCCGCAATCTCCATGCTGAAATCATGGACCACCGGATTGCCCTCGTAGTGCTTCGCTAGTTTATCGCAAACAATGCTGGCCATGATGCTTACTCCAATTCGATCTGGATCTTGACATCGTGCGGATTGCCGCTGGCGGCGGCCTCGAAGGCAGCGACGCCGTCGGAAAACTTGAACGAGCGTGAAATAAACGGCTTGACATTGATCTTTCCGGAAGCGATCAGGGCTAACGCACGCGGGAAGATATTGGCGTAGCGGAAAACCGATTCGATACGGATTTCCTTGGCCTGGATCGCTACGATATCGATTGCCACGGTGTTCGCCGGCATACCGACCAGCACCAGGCAACCACCCGGACACAACAGATCAAAGATGCCGTCGTAGGCCTTCTCGCTGCCACTGGCTTCAAAAACGATATCCGCCCCCCACTCCCCGCTAAGATCAGTGACGACTTCCAATAAAGATTGCTTGCGCAGGTTAACGGTGGTGATGCCAGGATATGTATGGATCAAATCCAATTTTTCCTGCACCAGATCGCAAATCACTACCCGGCTGCAACCGCCGGCCAGCGCTGCCAGCGCAGTCATCATGCCGATGGTGCCGGCACCCAGCACCACTGCCATGTCGCCCGGCTTGATTTGCGCCTTGGTCGCTGCCTGCAGGCCGATCGACAACGGTTCGACGATTGCGCCCTCGGCAAAACTGACGTTGTCCGGCAGTTTGAAGGTAAAGGCTGCGGGATGCGAGACGAACGGCGTCAGACAACCATGGACAGGCGGCGTCGCCCAGAAACTCACGGCCGGATCGAGGTTATACAAACCCAGGCGCGTTGCCTTGGATTCAAAATCCGGAACGCCAGGCTCCATGCAAACGCGGTCCCCGACCTTCAGGGAAGTCACATCGGCTCCCGCTTCTACCACCACGCCAGCCGCTTCATGGCCCAGCACCATCGGCTTATTCACAACGAACGAGCCGATATTGCCATGCTGGTAGTAATGCACATCGCTACCGCAAACGCCCACTGTGTGAATCTTGATCTTGACATCGCGCGGGCCGACCACCAGCGGCAGCTCAATCTCCCGCAACTGGATGTCATGTTGCTTTTCGAGAACCAGGGCTTTCATCATGTACTCCATCATCTTGTATGTGCAGCGGAACGGCGCTACCCCGTATTCGTTATCGCCGGCACCGCGCGAAACCACGCAATGCGTCAGCGGTGCTTCAGCATGGAATTGAGCAATTGGCTAAGCAAACCCAGGAACACCAGCGGCGGCAGCGCCAGCAGCACGGTCGATGCATTCACCACGCCCCAAGGCACTTCCTGGCCCATGGAGGTAAACGTGGCGGCGATCACCGGCAAGGTGGCGGCCTGCTGCGAAGTCAAAGTCAGCGCCATCATCAGCTCGTTCCAGACCAGGACAAAACTGAACACCACGCCTCCCAGCAGCGTCTTCGAGGCAATCGGCAAGGCAATGCGCCAGAACACCGCATACGGACCGTAGCCATCGATGGTGGCCGCTTCCTCGACCTCACGCGGGACGCGCTGGAAAGCCGGGATCGAGAGCCAGATAATGGTCGACAAGGTGGTCAGCAGATAAGTCACGATCAGCGAGAAACGGGTATCGTAGACACCAAGGTCGATCCAGATCGCCATCAATGGAATCGCCACGGCGACCGGTGGCAGGAAGCGCAGCGACAGCACGAAGAACTGGATGTCGTCACGCCTGCGGAACGGATAACGCGCAATGGCATACGCCGCAGGTATGCCCAGCACAGCACCCAGCCCGACTGCTACTCCCACCACCAGGATACTGTTGTACAGGCCGGATAATACTTCCGGCGTTTGCAGCACCTGGCGGTAGTTGTCCAAGGTCGGCCGGAAAATAAAGCGCGGCGTCGGCGAGACGATATCCATCAGTTCCTTGAGCGAACTCAGTACGGCCCACAGCACCGGGAACAAGGCCACCGCCACCAGCAAGGCCAGGCCCAGCCAGCTCAGCATTTTCAAAGCCTGACGCATGGCTCGCCCTCCCCTGACGCCGGTTGGCAGCGCCACCGGTACGACAGGGGTATTTATCTGTGCGATTACTCTTGCCATTTTTTCGCTCGCTTCCAAATAAGTGTGAACATCGCTGTGGTCAATATCATCATCAAGACCGCCATGGCGGAGGCATACGAAATATCGCCAGACAAGCCTATCCCTTGCGAATAGGCGTACATGTCCAGCGTCTCTGTGGCGATGCCGGGGCCACCCTTGGTCATGACATAGATCAGATCGAAGGAACGCAACGACTCGATCATCTTGATCAGCGCCAGGCTGACCAGCGGCGCCCGTAGCATCGGCAACGCCACCAGCGCGTAGACCTCCCAGGTGCGGGCGTAGTCGATGCGGGCCGCCTCCAGCGGTTCCGGCGGCAGGGTTTCGAGCAGCTTGAGCACGATCACCGCGAAGAACAATCCCCATTGCCAGACATCGACAAACGCCACCGCCAGCAGCGCCAGATTGGGATCGGACAAGAAGGAGATATTGCCGAGGCCGACAAACCCCAGCAGCCAGCTGACAATGCCGAGCAAAGGCGAGAACATGAATTTCCACAGGAAAGCAGCCGACACCCGCGGCAACAGCACCGGAATGATCAGCAATACCGATAGCAGATTACGGATGCGCGGCGTGGTCTTTTCAAACAGCCAGATCGCCAGCAGTACGCCAACCACCAGCGTGCCGAGCACGGTAACGGCTTCCCACTGCGCCGAGACCTTGATGGCGTTAAGGAAACGGCGGTCCGCCGCTAACCGGGAAAAATTATCGAACCAGACAAAGTGGCTGTCGGCGTATTGCAGCATGCGGTCGCGCAACGCCAGGTAAATGGCGCCAATGGTAGGCACCAGCGCCAGCACCGCCAGTATCAGCAGCGGCGGCAGCAAAAATACATAGGGCAAGGAAGAGCTATGACGTTTATGCATTGTCGTTTCTCGAAAGGCTGCGCCAGGCGGCGTCGCATTGGTGCCGCCGCCTGGCCTCTACAACGGACGCAATCAGGAAGAAGAGTTGCGCAGCGTGCTCAGTTACGGCGATTAGCCCGGGCAATGACGCCATCGGTGTATTTGGCGGCGTCATCCAACGAAGCCTTGACATCAGTGCGGGTACCGGTGAACAGCTCTTCCAGCACCACGCCGAGGTTGTCGCCCACCTGCGGCCAGAGCGGCGATGACCAGATGTTCAGTTTGGTGGAATCGGTAATTGCATTCAGGCCGGCAACAATGCCCGGCTTGACATGCTGCTGGAAGTACGGGCTGGCGATAGTGCTGCTGCGGTTGTAGTCGCTGAAGACGCCGTCCTTGAGGCGGGCCTGTTCCTGTTCCTTGCTGCTGGCCCAGGCGATGAACTTCCCCGCAGCCTGGCGCGTGCATTCATCCTTGCTGCCGTAGGTGGCGATGGCAAAGCCGTGGCCAAAGCCCGCCGAGGATAGCGGAACCGGTGGACGCGCATAGCCGACCTTGTCCACCACCGAGGACTTGCTCGGGTCTTCCATCCAGTCTGCGAACGGCGTGGACTCGATCATGAAAGCGACCTTGCCGGCGCGAAAGGCCTCTATCGCATTGCTCCAGTCATAGGTCGCGGTGCCGGGCGGTGTGTACTTGAGCAGATCCATATAGATTTGCGTGGCTTTCACGCCGGCGGCGGAATTGAAATCGGCTTTACCGTCCTTACCCACCCATTCGCCGCCCATGGCGGTGAAGAATGGCGACCAGCGCCACACGTTCATGCCCGAACCGCGCTGCCCGCGCGCCACCCAGCCGTAGACGCTGGGCGGGTTATGCAATTTCTTGATAGCAGTTTGCAATTCATCCAGCGTTTTAGGCACTGCTATGTGTGCCTTTTCCAGCAAGTCCTTGCGGTAATAGAGGAAATCGCCGCCGCCATACAGGGGCGCAAAATAGGCAACGTCCTTGTAGCTCGCCACAGAACGGCGGCCCGGCAGGAAATCGTTGTAATCGTACTCTTTCGGATAGTACTTGAGCAAAGGCAGGATCCAGCCGGCGGCGGCAAATTCCGCCACATTGGCTTCGTCCACGTAGTAGACCTGGTAAGCGCCAGCCTTGGTGGAGGCATCCAGGCGCGATTTGCCACGGCGGTCGTTTTCGCCGAAATAGACCAGGTCGACCTTGGTACCACTGGCTTTGCTGTAGTCGGCCAGCGATTTTTCGAGGGTAGTCAGTCCCAGCGTCTTCTGGGCCAGCACTTTCAATTGCGGGACGTTGCAAGAATCCGCCGCGTAAGCGGCCGGCAACATGCATGCCAGGCAGGAAAATACGCCGGCATAGGCCAATTTATTCATCATCTTTGTCTCCTCTGTTTTTTTTGAGCACCGTGCCACGGAATACAAACCGCCGCCGGTTACCGTAGACCGGCTGTACCGGCCGCGTCTTTGTGACGCAGGGAGACTATAGAATTGTCGGCCAGACAGGCGCTACCACAAAAGCCAGGGCCGGCTTGTACTTTTTTCACACGCGTGCAGACTTGTCGAATTGCGACAAGTCCCCCTATTTCCGGTCGGTCACAGCCGCGAATCAATCCCCTGCAGGAAAATCGCACGTTGTTTCATTGATGCAGCTGACCTGATTGGTAAAGGTGATGGCGGCGATCGCCAACGCACGCTGCATATCGACCAGTACAGCGGCGCAGTCATCAAGGATCTGCGCTTTACCGACTACAACCCGGCCTCCAAGCTGGTGACGCTGGGCGTTGCACTGCACATGGGGGAATATTTCGGCCTGGCGAACCAGCTGATTTGCGCAGCGATTTCGCTGACGCTGCTAGGCATGGCGGTGACGGGATTCGTGATGTGGTGGAAGCGCCGGCCGCACAATTCGGTCGGCGCACCTAAACGCGTATTGCAACCGCCGCCATCGATCAAGCGCTGGAAAGCGCTATATGGCAGTCCTTGGCATCCTGTTCCCCTTGATGGGCGTCACCATGGTTGCGGTATGGCTGGGCGACACCTTGTTTTTCAGGAACCGGGCCTGAGCTTCGTCAGGAAACCACTTCTATCCCGACCATCCCTGCTGTCATCTCA
This sequence comes from Collimonas arenae, assembly GCF_000786695.1. Classification (NCBI taxonomy): domain Bacteria; kingdom Pseudomonadati; phylum Pseudomonadota; class Betaproteobacteria; order Burkholderiales; family Oxalobacteraceae; genus Collimonas; species Collimonas arenae. The sequence continues at coordinate 3,408,274 of NZ_CP009962.1, forward strand.
CCGATGACAGCAGCGTCGGCAAAGCCTTCACGCCGGAACAGCGCCAACACTTCGTCAACCGCGCCGGCCTCGCATGACACCAGCAAACCTCCCGAGGTTTGCGGATCGGTCAGCAGGCTGCGCTGAACGCCGGTGACACTGGCTGCCAGCGTCACTTCATGGCTGTAGCCATCCCAGTTGCGCGGCGAGGCGCCGGTGACATAGCCCTGCTCCGCCAACTGCTGCACCCCTGGCAACAAGGGGACCGCATCCATGCTGATGCGGGCGCAAAGCTTGGCGGCCCGCGCCAGCTCCAGCGTGTGGCCGAGCAGGCCGAAACCGGTCACATCGGTGAGCGCATTGACAGTCGCCATTTCCGATAGCAGCTTGCCCGGCTTGTTGAGTTTGGTGGTGTTGTCTATCAGCGCCGCATAGCCATCTGCATCCAGCGCTTCTTTTTTCAAGGCGGCGGATAAAATCCCCACGCCAATCGATTTGCCCAGTATCAGCTTATCGCCGGCTTTTGCTCCCGCATTGCGCTTGACCTTGGAAGGATGAACCAGGCCCAGCACTACAAGTCCATAGATAGGCTCGACCGAGTCGATGGTATGGCCGCCAGCGATCGGAATCCCCGCTTGCGCGCAGATCGCCTCGCCGCCCTTCAGGATTTTGGCAATCACTTCCAGCGGCAGCTTGTTGACCGGCATGCCGACCAGCGCCAGCGCCATGATCGGAGTACCGCCCATGGCGTACACATCGGAAATGGCATTGGTGGCGGCGATGCGGCCGAAGTCGAAAGGATCGTCGACGATCGGCATGAAGAAATCGGTGGTCGCAATCAGGGCCTGTTCGTCATTCAGCTTATAGACCGCGGCGTCATCCGCGGTTTCAATCCCGACCATCAATTCCTTGGGCACCGGGAAGCCGCTGCTGCCCTTGAGGATTTGCGCCAGCACGCCAGGCGCGATCTTGCAACCGCAGCCGCCGCCGTGAGAAAAAGAAGTGAGTTTGATGCTGGTTTCAGAGGGATCGGACATGCTGTTCCTGAAGTAAATGGGGTTACGCGGCAGATCTACCTGTCTTGATGCAATTGCCTTGCCGCCTGCAAAAACGCTTCTGCCGAAATGTCTGGAAGATCATATATCTGCGCCGTGGAGAACTGATCGAAATTACGCTTGATCGATTGCGCATACGCAGGATCATAGTGCTTCAGCAACAGCGCATCAACCAGCGGCTCGATCTGGCCGGCGCTCGCCATTTTCTGCCAGTCGCCAACCGTCTCGCGTCCATGCAGATAGGCCAGGCAAGACAGTTGCGCATTCAGCAAGACGGGATCGACGACGAAGTGCGCGTAATCTTCCATCAGCAGCTTGACCCGCTCGGCTCTCGGCAGCGCCAGCGCAATGCACTGCGACTTGCGGATCTGCATCATCAAGGCCTCTGGAATGCGCAGATTCCCGATCTTCTTGCTTTCCGATTCGACAAAGACGGGATAGCGCACATCGAAATGCTGCAGCTTGTCCCAGATCCTGCTTTCAAACGCTTTCTGCGACGGTTGCGCTTCCTGCGGCAGATTTCCCAGCACTGAACCGCGATGGGCTGCAATCTGTTCAAGATCCAGAACTTGCGCGCCTTGTTGTTCCAGCACTTGCAGCAAACGGCTCTTGCCGCTGCCGGTGGGGCCGCAAATCACTTTGTAGGTAAATTGCAGCGGCAACTGCTCCAGGCTGCTGATGACGTAGCGCCGGAACTCCTTGTAGCCGCCATCCAACTGCACGACCGGCCAGCCTATTTTCGCCATGATATGCGCCATCGCTCCGCTGCGGTTGCCGCCGCGCCAGCAATAAATCAACGGCGTCCATTCGCGCGGCTTGCCGATGAACAGGGTTTCGATGTGCTGCGCTACATTCCTGGCGACCAGCACCGCGCCCAGTTTCTTCGCTTCAAATGCGCTGACCTGTTTATACAAGGTACCCACCTGGACCCGCTGGGCGTCATCCAGCACCGGACAATTGATGGCGCCGGGAATCCGGTCCTCGGCAAACTCGGCAGGCGTACGGGCATCGATGATGGTGTCGAACTGTCTGATCTGCTGGAACACTTCTTCAAAGGAGAGCAATGCTGGGTATTTCATTCGCGTTTTCTGTTGGTTGGCGCCACGGCACCATTATCGGGCATTTTTCCTGCTCGCTCCGGCATCGCCGTAAATCTGGTTAGAAATCAGCCGGCCGCGCCAGCATGCCCCAGGCCAGTTGCACCAGCTCATCTTCAAATTCAATGCTGCCCAGCAGCGGCGATTTTTCCAGCGAGGCGCTGCGGATGGCGCCGATCACCGCGCGCGTCACCACGAACATCATGGCTGGCGTCGGCGGCCTCAGGTTGGGGTGGTGTATCCGCTGCATGCTGATGGCGATCCGCTCAGCCGTCTCGCGCAAAGCCTGGGTAATATCGTCGTGATGATCATGTTGCCAGGCAAAGCGCACCATCGCCCGCTTGGCGCTGCGGCCGCTGCCGAGGCCTTCTATGTTGATGCGGATGAATTGGCGCAAAAAGGTTTTCGGGTCGAGCTGGTCGATCTGGCTTTCGGCGCTTTCCATCAACGCATCCAGTTCATCCATCACGCGCCGGCGCTCGCGCGCAATCAAGGCGGTCAGGATGGCTTCCTTGCTGGGAAAGTACTGATACAAGGTGCCGATCGAAAATCCAGCTTTCTCGGCAACCTTGTTGGTCGTCAACCCGGCCGCTCCTTCGTTCTCCAAAATCTGAGCAGTGGTCTCAAAAATGGTTTCGATGGTGCGTTGCGCCCGCTCCTGTGTCGGCAATTTCCGCATTGTTTCAGAGGAGGAACCTGGAATTCTCTTGATCATGTACGCACCTGTCAAAAACTGAGCAACTTGCGAGTTTAAAAACTGAATAATGCTCAGTATACTGGTTCTATCGCTAAACAACAGAGAACAGAGGCAGGCGCGTGAATACATCTCATCCTTTATTGGTAAGAAAGCTATTGGTCGACCTGTCCCAAGGTTTTCCCCGTCACTGGCTGGCAGGCGGAGCCTTCCGCACCCAATTCTTCAACGCCATGTCGATGAGCTTCCCGGTCGGCGAGCAAGACTTCATCGATTCGGTGCGCGAAGCAGCCCTGGCCTTGCCCGACGATGCCGAACACGCTTCGCTGCACGCTACCATTCGCGATTTCGTTGGCCAGGAGGCAACCCATCGCCGAGTACATACCTTGTACAACACCGAGCTGGAAAAACAGGGGCTGGTCAATCATTGGCAGCACTGGGCCGCCAAACTGATCGCGCTAGGCCGCGAGCGCAATATGCCGGCCATCAGCCGACTGGCGGTCACCGCTGCGTTCGAGCATTACACGGCGGTGCTGGCCGACCTGACGCTGCGCAACCCTGAAATCATGGGAGACGCCGATCCCATGCTGCGCACGCTATGGACCTGGCACGCGGTAGAGGAAACCGAGCATAAGGCGGTCGCCTTCGATCTGTACCTGACCCTTGGCGGCAGCTACAAGACGCGGGTGCGCTGGTACATGTTTGCGATGACGCGCTTCACCATCATGGCGACCCGACAAACGGTGAATAACCTGTGGCATGACCGGACGCTGTTCAAGCCGAGTACCTGGCTTGACGCCGCCAGCTTCTTTTTCGGCAGCCACGGCCTGTTCTGGCTTAGCTTCATGCCTTTACTCGGCTATCTCAAACGCGACTTCCATCCCTGGCAGCATGACAACCGCGCGCTAGCCGAGCAATGGCTGAGGGCCAACGCCGATCGGTACAGCATCGTGCGTGGCTTGAAAGCGGCATAAATCTGGCCAAATAAGCATAAATGCAACGAAACTCCGTCTCTTCTGTCGAATAGCGCTGAACGGGTACGCGCGATGGACTAAAATGCGATCCGCCGCATCAATTTAGTCGATCGATTCAAGGAGTTTCGTTTATGTCCAGGATGTTCAGTGCATCGCCTGTCTTGCCGGCTTTGCTGCTTGCTTTGACGGCCGGGTTCCTTGCCGGCTGTTCAACGACCAAGCCTACCGCCTATCAGGGTGAGGAGTTCAGCGATACAAGCACGTTTTCCCACGATTTCGCCAGCTCCAGTTCTGCCACCTGTGAAGCGGCGCGCCGCACTCTGCTGAGCCAGGGCTACATCATCAAGCAAGCCAAGGCCGATCTGGTCGATGGCCACAAGCACTTCCAGCCGGATCAGGACACGCATGTCGAAATCGAATTCCATGTCGTGTGCGCCCCCAACGACAAGGATGGTAAAAGCTCGACATTGTTCGTCAGCGCCACCCAGGATCGTTACGCGCTCAAGAAAACCAACAATTCCGCCAGCGTCGGCCTGAGCGTGCTGGGTTCGGTATCGCTGCCGATCGGCAGCACTTCCGACTCCCTGGTCAAGGTGGCCAGCGAGACGATTCCGGCCGGCCGCTTCTACGACCGTTTCTTTGGCCTGATCGAACACTACCTGGGCCTGGACGGCGGCATGCCGGTAGTCGATTTCGACGACACCCCTGCCTTGCCGACCAAAGCCGCCGTAAAAACCGAAAAAGAGTAGATCCATCCCAATAAAAACGGCCGCTAGTGCTTGAAGCACTAGCGGCCGTTTTATATGGCACACCAGATCTGAAACCTCTGAACCGCTTTAAAACGCCTTTTTCAAGCCAACCTGGAAAGAGTTGATCTTGTTACTGCCGGCGAACTGGCCGTTATAGCTGGCGTAAGCACTGAAATCCGCCGCCAGCGCAATGCTGGCGCCGAGTTCCACACGCCCGCTGTTGCTTGGCCCTTGATACGCAGGCAGGCCGAAGCTGCCGGCCATGCCGATCAGGTTGGCGCGAACATCGCGTTCGCTGTTTTCAAACTCCTTTTCCCAGGCCAGCTTGGCAAACGGCTGCACCGCATAGCTGCCCAGCGTGAGCTTGCTGGTGATTTGCGCGCCGAGGCTGGAAACCAGCGAGTTGCGTGTTTGGGAGTTGAAATTCATCGCCGTACTGTCGTTGCCGTTTTCCGCATAGCCGCCGACGTTGACTTGTTGCCAGGTCAGGTTGGCAACCGGGCTGAGCGTCGCTGCGCCGAGGGCAAAGTCATACTGGCCGCCGATGCGGAACAGGAACTGATGGCCATTGGCGTCGCCGGTTTCGCTGCGGATGGCCGAGCCCAGTGCGATGTTTCGGGTAATGTCGTTGTACTGTAGCGTACCAACCATGCCGATGGCGTTAAGAGCCCAGGCGCCTTCGCGGTACTGGGTGTATGCCGACAGCATCGCCTGGTCCAGCTTGAAGCCGCCGGTGTCATTGCCGAAATTCGCCCGGTTATGGGCAAAACCGAAGGCGCCGCCGACCGTGACATTCTGGTTGACAGCATAGTCGACACCGACAGTCAGGCTGTTGGCTGAACCGTCGAGACCGGGATTGTTGCCGTTATGGTCCAGGCTCTGATGAGTATTGTCATAGGCCGCATAGGCTTCGACCTGCCCGGCGCGCGGCGTCAGGCGCAGACGGTCATCGATTGCACGCGTAAAGGTCTGGGCGCTGGCCAGAGGGGCTTCGGCCAGCATGCCGATCTGGCCTGGCGCCTGCAATACCGATTCAATGTACTGCGCCAGGATGGCGTGGCCGGCGCCGGTCGGATGCACGCCGTCGGCAAACAGATAGGTCCGGTCGGCGCCGGGCGCCACCAGGGTCGATGTGGTGCATGTCGAGGAAGACGAAGTCGTGCATGCCGGCGTAGTGATATTGGTGAAGCCGTATACGCCCGGATTGGCGATTACTTCGTGCAACAGTCCGTAGGCGTTGATCGCCACAATATTGCCGCCCAGTCCGCTCAAGCCGGAGTTCAGCGCAGCATTGAAACTGTTTGAGGAAGTTGTCCACAAAGTCGCCAGCGCAGGAATCGCAGATCCTTCCGGCGTCTTGCCGACATCCGGCAGGTTGACCACGAGTACTGTCCCGGCGCCAGCTTGCTGCAATTGCCGTACCAGCCCTACTACGTTGGTGGCTTCTCCGGTGACTTGCTGGACCACCAGCGCTGCAGTAGCGGCTTGCGTAGCGGGATTAAGCAAGGCGCTGGCATTGGCAAAGGTGTAGCCGAAAATATCGTTGGCGCCTGCCCAGATAGAATACAAACCTTTGCCGTCAAGGTGCGGGTTGGCCGCCAGATAGCCGTTGATCTGACTGGTGACGGTTGGCACCAATGGCGCCGTCGCCGGGTCAGGCCAGCTGCCCTGGCTGGTGACGCGCGCGCCGCCGACCGCGTAATCGGTGCCGCCGGCAGGCTTCGCGCCACTCGGCGTCAGGATGGCGGCAGGATTGGCAGCGGTACCGTATTTGTGGGCCAGCAGCTGCGCCCAGACCGGATCGGGATTGGTAGTAAACGAAGGTTGCTGGCCGACGCCGGTAAAATAACCGCTGTCAGTCAGCGAATCGCCGAAAAACACCATCTGGGAAAAATTCGCCGCGCCGGCCGGGGCGCTGATGATCAACCCGGCGCCGATCAAAACGGCAGTTCGGGTTGCCACGGTCAGCGCCCGCGTCATGGGGCTCAGGCGGAATGATTTTGGTAATGAAATGCGCAATTATGTCTCCTTCTTGTATTTATAGATCTTGCGTCGTTAATATCTGCCACCCGGCTGGCAATGTCAATCAAGTACATAGGCAAAACACTCGAAAACCACTATGGCTACGCAACTGGCGCTAAACTGGTTTCAGCCGGAACTCGCCGCACTGTAGCCGGCCCTCTCTTCAAGCAAGCCGACCATGGATAAAATAGATAAACAAATTCTCGCCATCCTGCAAGAAGACGCCAGCACCCCGGTGGCGGAAATCGCCGAGAAGGTCAACCTGTCCTCGACGCCATGCTGGCGCCGCATCCAGAAGCTGGAAGAAGATGGCGTGATATTGCGCCGCGTGGCGCTGCTGGATGCCGACAAGCTCAATGTCGGCGTCACGGTATTCGTTTCGATCAAGACCAACCAGCATAACGCCAACTGGTATTCCCAATTCAGCAATACCGTAAAACTGATTCCGGAAGTGGTGGAGTTTTACCGCATGAGCGGCAATATCGATTACCTGCTGCGAGTGGTGGTGCCGAACATCGCCGCCTACGATGCGGTGTACCAGAAGCTGACGCAATCGAACGCGTTGTTCGACGTCAACGCCAGCTTTGCGATGGAGCAGATCAAGCACACCACCGCGCTGCCACTCGACTATGCCGGGCTCAACTGAAGCCACACCCGGCCGGGCGCAATCACGGCGCCCTTCACATCATTACAGCGCCTGTTCCATTTGCTTGAACGCCTGCCCCATGTCAGCCACCAGATCATCGAGATTTTCCAATCCCACGTGCACCCGCACCAGCGGATTCTGATACGTCGTCTTGGAAGCAACCCGGGTTGGCGGTTTATCCAGCGGTAGCGCCAGGCTTTCAAAACCGCCCCATGACAGGCCGATGCCGAACAGCTGCAGACTTTCAAAGAACTTGGACAAGGCCGGGCGGCCGACTTCTTTCAGCTCGACCGTGAACAGGCCGCTGGCGCCGAGGAAATCGCGCTTCCATAGCTGGTGCCCAGGGTCGGATGGCAAGGCCGGATGCAATACCCGCTCTACCAGCGGCTGGGTGCGCAGGTATTCGGCCAGCTGGACGCCGTTTTCCCAATGCTGGCGCAGGCGCACTGCCATGCTGCGCATGCCGCGCAAAGCCAGGTAGATATCGTCCGGGCCGGCGGTCTGGCCAAAATCATGGGCGCCATTCTTGAGGATGCCCCAGGCGCGTTCATTGGCGCTGGCGACACCGAGCAAGGCATCGGAATGGCCAACGATATATTTGGTGGCTGCATGGATCGACACATCGACACCATGTTTGAACGGCTTGAAGAACAAGGGCGTGGCCCAGGTATTGTCGAGCAAGACAAAGGCGCCGACCTTGTGGGCCTCTTCAGCGATGGCCGGGATGTCCTGCACTTCAAAGGTCCACGAGCCGGGCGACTCGACAAACACCACGCTGGTATTCGGCCGCAACAAGGTGCGGATTTCGCCACCGATCAGCGAATCGAAATACTCGACCTCCACTCCCATGCGACGCAAGACGCGGTCGGCGAAGGTGCGGGTCGGGCCGTAGACGCTGTCGGTAATCAGCACGTGATCGCCGCTTTTGACGAAAGCCATGATGCTATGGGTGCAGGCCGACAGGCCGGATGGAAACACCAGGCAGTTGTGGCCGCCTTCCAGCGTCACGATCGCCTGCTCGAAGGAACGGGTGGTCGGGGTGCCGAAGCGGCCGTAGTTGGACATCGGATTATCGATCTGGCGGCTGGCTTCCCAGTCTTCCAGATTGTTGGCGATGATGGTGGAGCCGCGGAAAACCGGGGTATTCACCATCCCGGCGAAACGCGAAGGCTCGCGTCCACAATGGATTAATTGCGTATCGACATGCGTGGCGGGGGAATCGGAAGAATGATCGGTTGACATAGGAGCTCCAAAATAAGCTGTACGGCGAGATGACCTATGTCTATTGTAGGAATATGGCTGCAGAAAATTATCGCAACAAATTGCTTGAAAATATAATTTATTAGAATATTTTTCTATTATTTACATTAAATAAAGAAAATAAAGACAAACAATGCTGAAGCAATAACAATATAACTGCAAGATATGAAAAATCGATATATACGCAATTCATATTAATAAGCCATAAATCATATATTTGACACAGCGTTATGGGCAAGGCACTCTAGGGCCATTATTCCTGGAGATGCACATCATGCCGCAATATCGTTCCCGCACCACTACCCACGGCCGCAACATGGCCGGCGCCCGCGCACTCTGGCGCGCCACAGGCATGAAAGACGGCGACTTCGACAAGCCGATCATTGCGGTGGTCAATTCCTTCACCCAATTCGTTCCGGGCCACGTCCACCTGAAGGACCTGGGCCAGATGGTTGCGCGCGAGATCGAAGCAGCCGGCGGCGTCGCCAAGGAATTCAATACCATCGCCGTCGATGACGGAATCGCCATGGGCCACGGTGGCATGCTGTATTCGTTGCCGTCACGCGAACTGATTGCCGATTCGGTGGAGTACATGGTCAACGCCCATTGCGCCGACGCCATGGTATGCATCTCGAATTGCGACAAGATCACGCCGGGCATGCTGATGGCTGCGATGCGCCTGAATATTCCGGTCGTGTTCGTTTCCGGCGGCCCGATGGAAGCCGGCAAGGTAGTTGAAAAACTGCCTGGCGTGGCCGTGATCGACCAAAAGATTTTCAAGATCGACCTGGTCGACGCCATGATCAAGGCCGGCGACGCTTCCGTCAGCGATGCCGACATTGCTGAAATCGAACGCTCGGCCTGCCCTACTTGCGGTTCCTGTTCCGGCATGTTTACCGCCAACTCAATGAACTGCCTGACCGAAGCGCTGGGGCTGGCACTGCCCGGCAACGGCACTATTCTCGCGACGCACGCCGACCGCAAGGAATTGTTCTTGCGCGCCGGCCGCCTGATTGTCGAGCTGGCCAAACGTCATTACGAGCAGGATGACTATTCTGTCCTGCCACGCAATATTGCTAACAAGGCGTCGTTTGAAAATGCCATGACACTGGATGTCTCGATGGGCGGCTCGACCAATACGGTGCTGCATTTGCTGGCCGCAGCACAGGAAGCGGAAGTCGATTTCAAGATGGCCGACATCGACCGCATCTCGCGCCACGTTCCTTGCTTGTGCAAGGTAGCGCCGATGACCGACAAATACCATATCGAAGACGTGCACCGCGCCGGCGGCATCATCAGTATCCTCGGTGAACTGGCGCGCGCCGGCTTGCTCGACACCAGCCGTCCGACGATCCACGCCAAGACCCTGGGCGACGCCATCGCCAACAACGACATCACGCAAACCCAGGACGCCGCGGTGCACAAGCTGTTCAGCGCAGCGCCCGGCGGCGTGCCAACCCAGGTCGCATTCTCGCAAGAAAAACGCTTTACCAGCCTCGACACCGACCGCAGCAACGGCTGCATCCGCGACAAGGCGCATGCCTATTCGCAGGATGGCGGGCTAGCGGTCTTGTACGGCAACCTGGCGGAAAACGGCTGCATCGTCAAGACTGCCGGCGTCGACGAAAGCATCCTCAAGTTCAGCGGCCGCGCCCGCGTCTTTGAAAGCCAGGACGATGCCGTGGAAGCGATTCTCGGCGATACGGTGCATGCCGGCGACGTCGTCATCATCCGCTACGAAGGACCGAAAGGCGGACCGGGCATGCAAGAAATGCTGTATCCGACGTCGTACATCAAATCCAAAGGCCTGGGGAAATCCTGCGCGCTGTTCACCGACGGCCGTTTCTCAGGCGGTTCGTCCGGCCTGGTGATCGGCCATGCTTCTCCTGAAGCGGCGGAAGGCGGCGCCATCGGCCTGGTGCAGGAAGGCGACACCATCGAAATCGATATTCCTGAACGCCGCATACACCTGAAGGTCAGCGATAGCGAATTGGCGCAGCGACGCACAGCGATGGAAGCCAAGGGCAAGGATGCCTGGAAACCGGTCAATCGCCAGCGTTATGTATCGCAGGCTCTGCAAGCCTATGCCGCCATGGCTACCTCGGCCGACCGTGGCGCGGTGCGTGATATCAGCCAGCTGAAGCGCTAAGCCAAGGGCGAAACTTGCAGCGATATTCGCTATTGTTTCCCAGCGTTTATCAGGCAAGAAAAATGTAACTCTCTGTAAAAGAGGTCGGTGCAAACCGGCCTCTTTTTTTATATTTCCTGCATGTCAAACAGGCGTTTCCTTCTGCGAAAAACACCAAAAAAACATATCCGGCCCATAAGCTGCGGGATTCCTTCTTGTCTGCCACATTTTTGTAGACAAAGGTTCATTAGTTTTTTGAGCCGTCATTCCCTGTTCCCGAGGCATCATCCGGCTCCCTTCCCCTCTTTATAGGCGCCCTCGATATGGTAAAGTTGCAAACCCTGCCGGACCGGCCCTGTGTCCGGCAGTTTCCAAGCTATAAATGACTTCGTTGAATAATCCCGAAATGCAAACAGCAGTAAAAAATCTGGCCCCGAACGTAGCCGTCATCGGCGGCGGACCAGCCGGCCTGATGGCTGCCGAAGTATTGGCTGCAGCCGGCGTCCAGGTCGACGTCTACGACGCCATGCCTTCGGTCGGCCGTAAATTCCTGCTGGCCGGAAAAGGCGGTATGAATCTGACGCATTCGGAACCCTATGAAGCCTTCCTCTCGCGCTACGGTGCACGCCGCGAGGAAATCGCCCCCCTGCTGGACCAGTTCGGTCCGGACGCGCTGCGCGCATGGGTGCAGGCGTTGGGCATCGACACCTTCGTCGGCTCATCCGGCCGTATCTTCCCGACTGACATGAAAGCCGCGCCACTGCTGCGCGCCTGGCTGCATCGTCTGCGCCAGGCTGGCGTGCGGTTTCACATGCGCCATCGCTGGCTAGGCTGGGACGAGGCCGATGCCATGCGCTTCGAAACTCCACAAGGAGCCCGCACAAAAAGCGCCGATGCGGTGGTGCTGGCGCTCGGCGGCGGCAGCTGGGCGCGACTCGGCTCCGACGCAAAATGGGTGCCGCTGCTGACGCAACGCACAGTGCCTGTGGCGCCGCTACAGCCATCCAATTGTGGCTTCGATGTCAGCTGGAGTGAATATTTCCGTGGCCGTTTCGCTGGGCAGCATTTGAAATCGGTTGCTATCCTGCTCGACGACGGCAGTGGCGACCAGCCGCCAACGCGCAAACAAGGCGAGTTCGTGATTACCGCCAACGGCGTCGAGGGCAGCCTGATCTACGCGCTGTCAGCCGGTTTGCGTGACCGCATTGTTGCTGACGGCTCCACCGTGATCAAGCTCGACCTGCTTCCGGACTGGCCTTTGCAACGCGTGATAGACGAAGTGGCGCGGCCGCGTGGTGCGCGTTCATGGTCTAGCCATCTGCAAAGCCGGCTAGGACTGAAAGGCGTCAAAACCGGCTTGCTGCGCGAACTGGTGTCGGCTGCCGACTTTATCGAACCGCTGTTCCTGGCGCACGCCATCAAGGCCCTGCCGCTGACCTTGCTGGCGCCGCGCCCTATCGATGAAGCCATCAGCAGCGCCGGCGGCGTGGCGTTTGACGGCCTTGACCAGCAACTCATGCTGAAAGCCTTGCCGGGCGTATTTTGCGCAGGCGAAATGCTCGACTGGGAAGCCCCTACCGGCGGCTATTTGCTGACCGCTTGCCTGGCCTGCGGTCGAGCCGCGGGTCATGGCGTTTTGAACTGGTTGCCGTAAAATGCAGAATTTCCGTCCCGGCTTTTTATTCACAAAACGCGCGGTTATGCAAAGCGCCGCTGACAGACTTGCCCGCAAGTCAATCAAACAAGGCTGAACCGATGAAGGAAGGGAGTGCAAAACCAAGAAAATTGTCGTGGATAGACAAGCGACGCGCCAATCAGCAACGCATTCCCAAGATCGTTGGCGTGCTGATCTCGATCCTGTTCCACGCAGTTGGCATCTGGTACCTGCTGACCCAGCTACCCATCGAGCTGCCGTCAACGCCTGCGCCCGGCAATATGGGCACGGTGAGCATTACGCTGGCGCCAGCACCCACCAATGCGCCGAAGCCACAAGTCAAGACGCCGCCCGCCAAGCCCAAGACTGCCCCAGCGCCAGCCAAGCCGCGCAAGACGACACCAAGAACGGCTCAAATTCGCAAACCGATTACGCCGGTCGCCCCGGAAACCGTAGTCACGCCACAACCGGATGCCCCTAAATACGCGGAATCCGTGCAAGAAGATTTTTCTTCGCATATCCAGGCGGCGCGCGAGCGGCGTGAAGCGGCCCAGGCGCAAGAGCGGGCAATGGAAGGCGACAATTCGCCAAGCGAAGATGCGCCGCAATCGCCGAATGACATCGCACGCGCCAACATCCAGGCGCAACGAGGCTGGATGGGCATAGACAAGGCGAAAAACGGCGGGATCTTCGAGGTGCGCGATAAAACGCCATTCCGCGCCAACCTGGTTTTCCACGGCTGGAGTACCGATAACAATAGAAATGCGACCCAATATATCCCGGTCGAACGCGGCGCCGACGTCAGCATCGAAATGGCTATCGTCAACAAGATGATAGAGATGATCCGCAAGAAAACCCAGACCGACATCCCGTGGCGCTCGCAACGCCTGGGCCGCGTGATAACGCTGAGCGCCCGCCTGAAAGATACGGATGAACTGCAACAGTTCCTGATGCGGGAAATGTTTTACCAGGACGCCGCTCCGCCTCGATAAGCGCCGGAGCAGCCAGGTGTTGCCTTGGTCGCCCTTTCCGCCCTTCTCCATGTCGCCCGGGCCGCAAAGAAATAGCGGCTTGGGCAGCTTCAGCTTACAATATCGGTTATACCCGAATACCCTAGCAATCAAGCCCGATCCAGCTTGAGAAAGAACCTATTTAATGCATTCAGTTTTTCATCAGCGAGCCGCCCAATGACGGTAGCGGCACAAAAAGTCTCACCCGGCATGCAACAATATCTCGGCATCAAAGCCGACTATCCTGACACGCTTGTGTTCTATCGGATGGGAGATTTCTACGAACTGTTTTTCGAGGATGCGGAAAAAGCCACGCGCCTGCTCGGCATCACGCTGACCTCACGCGGCACTTACAACAACGCGCCGATCAAGATGTGCGGCGTGCCATTCCACTCGGCCGACCAATATCTCGCCAAGCTGATCAAGCTGGGCGAATCGGTAGCCCTGTGCGAGCAGATCGGCGACCCTGCGACCAGCAAGGGGCCAGTCGACCGTAAAGTGCTACGCGTGATTACGCCGGGCACCCTGACCGATTCCAACCTGTTGCCGGAAAAATCCGACCAGCCACTGCTAGCCCTGTTCGTCACCCAGCAGCGCAAAGCGGTCAAGGTTGGCCTTGCTTGGCTGTCGCTGGCTAGCGGCGCGCTGAAGATGATGGAATTCGCTTGCGAACCGGCGACGCTGGATACCTTGCTGAAGCAAGAACTTGAACGCATCGCGCCGGCGGAAATCCTGGTGGCCGATATGGTTGACGCCATGCTGGCCAAGGGCGTGGTCGACAAAGCCACCAATGTGCCGGAATGGCATTTCGATATCGCCCACGGCCAAAAATCGTTGCTCGACCAGCTCGCCGTCAGTACCTTGAGCGGTTTCGGCGCAGAGGGCCTGAGTGCCGCCATCGGCGCCGCCGGCGCCTTGCTACGCTATGCACAGTCGACCCAGGGCAAGGGCTTGCAGCACGTCCGCACCCTCACAGTTGAAACCGAAAATGAATTTATCGGCCTTGACGCCGCCACCCGTCGCAACCTTGAGCTGACTGAAACCATCCGCGGCCAGGATTCATCGTCCGGCGCACCAACCCTGTTCTCGCTATTGGATCATTGCCGCACCGCGATGGGTTCCCGCCTGCTGCGCCATTGGCTGCATCATGCAAAACGCGACCAGGCAGTAGCGCGCGGCCGCCATGCCGCCATCGGCGCCCTGATTGCAGCAGATGCCGGCAGCGCCATTTCCAGTACCTTGAGCGCAGTGCCTGATATCGAACGGATTACCGCACGTATCGCCTTGCTGTCGGCACGGCCGCGTGACCTTGCCGGCTTGCGCGACGGCTTGCTGCAGCTGGATTCCCTGCGCGCCGACATCGCCCTGTGCGGCAGCGATGGCCAGGTGCCTTTGCTGCAAGAACTGCAAAGCGCGCTGGAAACCCCGGTCGAATGCCTGCAATTGCTGCAAAGCGCGATTGCCGCCGAACCTTCGACCATGGTGCGCGACGGCGGCGTGATCGCTCCCGGTTTCGATGCAGAACTGGACGAGCTGCGCGGGCTGTCGGAAAACGCCGGCCAGTTCCTGGTCGACCTGGAAACGCGCGAACGGGCGCGCACCGGGATCGCCAATTTGCGCGTCGAATACAACAAGGTGCATGGCTTCTATATCGAAGTCACACACGGCCAGACCGACAAGGTGCCAGACGACTACCGCCGCCGCCAAACCTTAAAAAATGCCGAGCGCTACATCACGCCTGAACTGAAGGCGTTTGAAGACAAAGCGTTGTCCGCGCAAGAACGGGCGCTGATTCGCGAAAAGGCACTGTACGAACAAATCTTGCAGGATCTTGCGCCGCATATCGGCACCTTGCAAAACATCGCCCACGCGCTAGCCCAGCTTGATACGTTGGTAGCGCTGGCGGATCATGCCGGCCGCAACGATTGGTGCGTGCCGCAACTGGTAACTGAACCAGCGATCCAGATCGTGCAAGGCCGCCATCCGGTCGTCGAAAAGCAGATCGAACGCTTCATCGCCAACGATTGCCAGCTGTCGACGGAACGCAAGCTGCTGCTGATTACCGGCCCCAACATGGGTGGTAAATCGACCTTCATGCGCCAGGTTGCGCTGATTACCCTGCTGGCTTACGTCGGCAGTTACGTACCTGCAGATAGCGCCGTGCTAGGCCCGATCGACCGCATCTTTACCCGTATCGGCGCAGCCGACGACTTGGCCGGCGGCCGCTCTACCTTCATGGTGGAAATGACCGAATCGGCAGCCATCCTCAACGGCGCCAGCGAAAACTCGCTGGTGCTGATGGATGAAGTCGGCCGCGGCACCTCGACCTTCGACGGCTTGGCGCTGGCGTGGGCCATTGCGCGTCACCTGATCGACGCCAGCCGCAGCTTCACCTTGTTCGCCACCCATTACTTTGAACTGACCCAGTTGCCGGATTTGCATCCATCAGCCGCCAACGTGCATCTGTCGGCGGTCGAACACAAGGACAGCATCGTCTTCCTGCATGCGGTCCAGGCTGGACCAGCATCGCAAAGTTATGGTTTGCAGGTAGCGCAACTGGCCGGCGTCCCCTCGCCGGTAATCCGCGCCGCCCGCAAACATCTTGCACTGCTAGAATCGCAGTCGATGCAGCCGACGCCGCAGTTCGACCTGTTTTCTCAAGCCGCGAATACGGCAGCAGACGACGAGGCGGATACCGACGCAGAGAACGACACGCTGGGCAGCGAGCTGATCGCGACACTGGATGACATCGATCCCGATGCGTTGACGCCGCGCGAGGCGCTGGAACAACTATACCGCCTGAAACATATCGCCATGGCGCAAAAAAGCTGATGAACGC